>JAOUEV010000125.1 GCA_029858565.1 Nitrospirota bacterium
CGCAGACACCGGGCATCTGGCGTACGCTGGATGAGTGGCTGCGGCATCGGCTCCGGGCGATTCAACTCAAACACTGGAAGCGCGGCACAACCATGTTTCGGGAGCTTCGGAGACTCGGCGCCAGTGTGCCTGTAGCGCAACGAGTGGCGGCAAACTCACGCAGCTGGTGGCGGAACAGCGACGGCGACATCAAGCGAGTACTGACTATTGCGTACTTTGATCGTCTCGGCGTACCGCGTCTCTCATAGCCTCAACTTCTTGAACCGCCCGGTGCGGACCCGCATGCCGGGTGGTGTGGCAGGGGCGCGGCCTTTATGGCCGCCCCCTATGCCGATGGAGCATGTATGTTTGCTGTTGACAGCCCCATGACAAGGATGGTATACAGTAATTGAAAATGGTTATCAATATCAAATTGAAGTCGACAAGTGCAGAGCGGGTGGCAAGCTCCCTTTCGGGGAGAGGATTCAAAACCACTCGTCAGCGAGACAGTATCGTCAGGATATTCGCTGCTGCCGGGCAACATCTGAGCGCTGAGGAGCTCTATGAGCTCGTCAAGAAGGCAGAACCTGGAATAGGATACGCGACCGTGTACAGAACGCTGAGGCTTCTCTCAGAGTCCGGTCTCGCGCATGAAAGCCGTTTTGAGGATGGTTTTACGAGGTACGAACTGAGTGACTCAGGAAGTCATCATGATCATATTATATGCACCGGATGCGGTCAGATAATCGAGTTCGAGAACCACGAGATCGAAAAGATCCAGCAGGCGATTGCCAGGAAACATCATTTTCTGGTTACCAACCATAAACATGAAATATACGGGTTGTGCAGCAGTTGCCAGAGAAAACCACAAAAAGAGTAGCTCCGAAGCAGATGCGAGGAAGGATACGAACGATATATGCATGACCACAATTCGCCGGATGAGTCGCTCCGACAATCAGAAATGGACAAAGTAGTCCTGATCGGCAATCCGAATGTGGGGAAAAGCGCTTTATTCGGACTGTTGACGGGAAAATACGTGACTGTTTCGAACTATCCGGGCACTACGGTAGAGGTCACCTATGGGAATGCGGTCCTGAACAAAAAGCGGACGCTGATCATCGATACCCCCGGAGTGAACAGTTTGGTGCCCATGTCCGAGGATGAGCGCGTGACCCGTGATATGCTGCTTACGGATAAACCACGGGTCATTGTCCAGGTGGCCGACAGCAAGAACCTGCGAAGGGCGCTTCTGATCACGATCCAACTAGCGGAAATGGAGGTGCCGTTCCTGCTGGATCTGAACATGGACGATGAGGCCCGGAGCAGGGGTATTGTAGTGAACCAGGAGGTGCTTTCCGGTTTGCTCGGCATCGAAGTTGTGAAGACCGTCGCGATACGAAAAAGCGGTATTGACCGGCTCCTGAAGTCCCTTGCCAAGCCCCGTCCTTCTACCGTCAGGGTAGTTTATGACAAGGATATTGAACGTGGGATCAGTGCAATTATCCCGCTGCTGCCGGATGCTCATATTTCGAAGCGTTCGCTTGCCCTCATGCTGCTGGCCGGAGATGAGAGCCTGAAAGCATGGCTGCATGCACATATTCCCGATCCGCTAATTGATGAGATTGACAAGATCAGGCAGGACGTTCAAGCGAGATACAATAATTCACTCGGATATCTTATCAATCAGCAGCGTCTTAAAGCTGCGGATAAGATTATAGCGGAAGTCGTGACGAGGTTCGAGGCCGGCAAAGGTTCGCGAATCGCCCAGAAGGTAGGAACCTTGTCAATGCATCCGCTATACGGCATCCCGATTCTTTTGGGCGTTCTGTTTCTCGTCTATCAGTTCGTGGGCGTGCTCGGGGCAGGTTTTGCGGTGGATTTTCTCGAGGAAACCGTATTTGGAACCTACCTGAATCCCTGGATATCCAAACTGGTGGATATCATTCTTCCAATCCCGCTGGTCAAAGAGCTCCTGATGGGCGATTACGGTCTTGTTACCATGGCAATGACTTACGCGATCGCGATCGTTCTGCCGATTGTCGGATTCTTTTTCATATCCTTTAGTTTCCTTGAGGATTCCGGCTACTTACCGAGATTGGCAGTAATGGTGAACCGGGTGTTCAAGATCATGGGATTGAACGGGAAAGCTGTTCTGCCCATGATCCTGGGATTCGGTTGCGACACCATGGCAACGTTGACGACCAGAATTCTGGAAACAAAGAAAGAACGCATTCTTGTGACGCTCCTGCTGGCACTGGGTATTCCCTGCTCAGCGCAGTTAGGAGTGATCCTCGGGCTGGTCTCTGGACTTTCGCTGACCGCTACATCGATCTGGATCGGGACCGTGCTTGCGGTCATGCTTGTGGTGGGCTACCTGACCGCCAAGATCATCCCGGGCGAACCGTCGGATTTCGTTCTGGAACTGCCTCCGATACGGGTACCGCAGATGACCAACATTATCATTAAGACAATGGCGCGGGTGGAATGGTATCTGAAGGAAGCCGTACCGCTCTTTATGCTGGGAACCTTCATTCTTTTCGTGAGCAACAAAATCGGCGCGTTGAGCTATCTCCAGAAGGTCACAGATCCTTTGGTTGTGAATATGCTGGGATTACCGAGCAAAGCTGCGGAAGCTTTTGTCATAGGCTTCCTTAGACGTGATTACGGTGCCGCAGGGCTCTTCTCACTTGCAAAGGAAGGTCTTATGGACCCGGTGCAGATCGTGGTGAGCCTTGTGGTAATCACGCTCTTCGTACCGTGTATCGCCAATTTTTTCATGATGGTGAAGGAGCGCGGGATGAGAATGGCAATCGCTATGACCGCATTTATCTTCCCGTTTGCTTTTGGTATTGGCGGCATTTTGAACTGGATCTTGCGGACATTTCAAATTGCTCTTTGAGGCATTTGCCTATCCTTTCTGTGAGGTGATTCGTGATGGAACATAAACGATTGAATGCGATCGAGGGAAAAGCCGGACATCCTGCATTATGCGTACTTCCCGAAGTGGAGAAAGAGGATGAACTTCTTGAGATGATGTGGACCCTTCGCGAGGAGGGGAGGCTTACAAGGTCCCATCTTCTGGAGACCTGCGAGATAACGGGATGCGAGGCCACGCTGTCATTATTGCACAAGAACGGCTGGATCACTGAAGAGAACGATTCGTTGGTAATGCAGCCAAAGGGAGAAAAACGGGCACGGGAATTGGTACGCAGGCATAGGCTATCTCTTCGCATGTTTTTTGACCTGTTCAGCCTGGATGGTGCGGAGGCGGAAGCATGTAAATTCGAACATATTCTGTCGCCGGAAGTCACGGACAGCGTGTGTACGCTTCTTGGCCATCCACCAAATGCTCCCGATGGAAAGCCGATCCCCCGTGGCGAGTGCTGTGCTATGTTCAAGCAAGAGATGAAGCCTCTCGTAGCACCTCTTGCCGACCTGGTCCCCGGCGAAACGGCAAAGATCGTCTTTATCACTCCCGGATCCCATTCCCGGCTGGACAGGCTGTCTGCGATGGGGGTAGTCCCAGGAAGCAGCGTGAAGCTGCATCAAAAGAAGCCTTCTTATGTTATCCAGCTCGGAGAGACAATGATAGCTGTTGATAAGGAAATAACCAGGGAAATATTTGTGAAGAAAATGTAGGCTGTGGCAGCTGATCGGAATATCTTGTGTATGATCCAGATCGTAACCTTTATTAGTACGACCGAGATGCTGAATATATTGCTCCACTGGTTTGACATCTGGGGAATGGGTATGGTAAATAAGTACTATGAGTATTGCGAAGTCATGTTTTGAACTGGCTGATCTCCTTCTTTTGATCGGGATTGAAGGCCGTACCGGAGAGCTCGTCATTGAGTCGGGTAACAATATCGGGTCTTTGCTTTTTCATCAAGGGAACATTCTGGTCGCTTTTTCTCCTTATACGAAGGCCATCGGTGACAAATTGGTAGACCTGGGATTTTTGACTGAGGCTGAATTACTGAGCGCTCTCAAGGAGCAGCGGTCTGGACCTCCGCTTCCGCTTGGATGTCTGCTGATCAGGTCGGGGAAGGTCAAGATCGGGATCATTCAGCAGTTAGTGCATGAACAGGTACGGAACGCGATCATGGATTTCAACTCGTGGAAACCTGTTGAGTTTAATTTCATAATAAAAGACATTCAGCCGGTGGACTCTATTCATCTTACAGTGCATGACTTTATACCAGGTGATATGAAACGACGTGCGCAGAAATTCATTCAGAGGATGGGGAGCGGAGAATGATCCTTTCTGTTCCCGACCTTTCCTATCGTTGGTGATGTCTGAGCGTAACCTCTTCACGGATCATCTGCTGCAGATTTGACCTGGCCTGATTAAATAGCCCGATCGTGGTCTTAGAGCGGAAATCAGGATAAGAATGTTCGACCGACAGGTAAGATTGCCCTTCCTTGCTGTATCGCAGTTCCACTTCACCATAGATGCCTTGCCCCAGATAGAGCCTGTGTGCATAATCCTTTGTCGTTGCCAAGACCGCTTTAGCTTCTGTTAAGTAGCCAGGATCGATATTGGTCGTCCGACGGGCACCGTTATGGTCCTTGAGTGCCGAAGATAGTTCCAGCGAATTGGTGTATATTTTTATTGCAGGCAAGGTCTCCGGGTCCATCACGTCACGAAAAAAGACGAATTTTCTCAAAATAACCGTCCCAAGCTCCCTGGCATAATAATCCGTGTGCTCCCAACGGGTGATCGGGCCGCGAATGTCGATCGGTCCGAACCTATTCGCCAGGGCAATCTCCTGCCTGAGAATTGAGGATTCATCAGCAGCAAGCAGACCGATGAATAGTTTTACTGGAAGCGGCTTTCTCACGATACCCATCAGTGACCTCACGATATAGGCGGATTCTACATAAAGTCATCTTAACATGTCCTGATTGAATGGAACAAGCTGATAGTTCTATTCCGGATAACGCGGGGGGGGTGCAGTTTATTACGACAGTAATGCATCCTGCAGAAATACATTAGCCTGTCGAAATCCTTGTCATCAGATTGTCGCAGCACATGA
>JAOUEV010000056.1 GCA_029858565.1 Nitrospirota bacterium
TGAACCGCCCGGTGCGGACCCGCATGCCGGGTGGTGTGGCAGGGGCGCGGCCTTTATGGCCGCCCCCTATGCCGATCATAGTACATCTTGCTTACTATTGTCCTTTTGTACTATACCCCGCCTTTTTCCAGCGCCACCTTTTTCGTGACCTTGTGCCAGGTGATGCCCATTCCCTGTAGCTCAATAGCATGTACATCAGCTTGATATCGACAATGAATTTGTATCGGCAGTGCTTTCCTTAGCTTTGCGCAATCTGTGCATCCGGTCCGGCGGGTTTCACTTACCTTGCCGCAATTGGCCTGCAAAGTCCGGCGGCAAGCCTTTCTCGATGATAGCTGTGGCGGTTCCGTTAATGTTGTATGGTACTCGCGGGAACTCCGAAAGAACCCTGTTTTCCGTGATCTCGATCAACGCAAAGCAGGCACGAGGATCTCCGTCTTTTGGTTTCCCGACGCTGCCGGCATTGATAAAGATACTGCCATCAAGGTCTTTTCTGAAGGGTTTATGCGTATGGCCGAAGATCAGGACGTCGGCTCGGATCTTTTCCGCCATTTCGCGGAAGAACTTGTCCGGACGGTCCTCGTACCAGTAGAGGTTGTGCTTGCGCGGCGATGCGTGGAAGAGCGCAACCACCCGGCCATGACTGGTGAACGTCAGCGTCTTCGGCAGCGAGGCCATGATCTCTCGGGCGCGATTGTCGGCATGCTGCTTTGTCCATACAAATGAACGGTCCGCTAGTCCCGACTGCACAGGGTCCTCGTACTTGCATCCGCAATGTTCGCTGTTCAGCGCGACATTTTCGTCGTAATTTCCCTGGACCCCCTCAATGCCGTGCGTAGCGGGAAATTCTGCGACTTCGTTGACAAAGGGGGCGTATCCGCCGAGGTCCCCAAGGTGGTATACCCGGTCCACCTTCTGCTTCATAACCGAATCGTATACCGCCGTCAATGCATCAATGTTCCCGTGAATGTCACCGAAAATCGCAAATCGCATGTGAGTCCCGCCCCTGGAGACGATCAACTTTCATCGCTGAAACTGTAACCCACGCCGCGCACCGTGCGGATGAATTCGACGATCCCCGCTTTTTCCAGTTCGGCCCGCAAGCGCCTGATATGCACATCCACCGTGCGTTCCTCCACAAAAGCCTCGCCTTTCCATACCGCGTCCAGGATCCGGTCCCGGGTGAAAACCCTGCCTTTCCGTTCCATCAGGAACCTGAGCAGGCGGAACTCGATCGGAGAAAGATCGATGGTTATCCCTCCCGATTGCACCAGGTGGCGTTCCAAATCCACAGCGAGAGTCCCTGCGCGGAGTACTTTTTCCGCGGTGACGCCGCCTTCCGTCCTGCGCAGCACGCTTTTGACCCGGGCCATGAGTTCGCGCACGCTGAAGGGCTTGGTGACATAATCGTCCGCTCCGGTCTCAAGGCCCATGATCTTGTCCATCTCATCAGCGCGCGCCGTGAGCATGATGACAGGGACGGCGGCTGTTGCGGGGTCTTTCTTGAAGATCCGGCAAAGTTCCATGCCTGACATCCCCGGCAGCATGAGGTCCAGGAGGATCAGCTGGTACGGCCTCTCGCGGACCATACGAAGAGCATCGTCGCCGGTCATGGCCTCGTCTACCAGGTACCCGTCCTTCTTAAGGTTGTACGTGACGAGCTGCAGGATATCCCGCTCGTCGTCAACCACCAATATCCGCAATTTCGGTTCCATGCTCCGATAGTACGCAAATTGAAAAACCGGAGCAAGTGAAAAAACGATCGTCAGACGGGATTCACGCACTTGTAACGGCATCGTAACACAATTGTCACATGCCGCAGGTAGGATTGCCCAAAGCGAGGCTGCGGGACCGCATCCCGCCTCGAAAAGCAGGAAAGGAACGCATGAACACCTTTAACAAATTCATCGATATTTTGCTCAAGTTCATGGTTCCGCTGGTGATCATCGCGCTTATTTTGGGCATCGCACGGGTCATTGTGGACCTCAGGATGGTCTTCGGCAGCCCCACCATTACCGAGGGCTTCGACCGGATGATCACGAACATATTGTCGCTGTTCGTGGTGATCGAGTTGCTCAAGAGCCTTCTGGAGTATTTTGACCATCATCGCATCAAGCTCACATTCATCACGGACGCGGCACTCGTTTTCGTACTGCGGGAGATCATGATCGGCATGTTCCAGCATTCCATGGCCGCGAAGGAGATTCTGGCGCTGTCGGCGCTCATTCTCGTGATTGGCGGCGTGCGCACCCTGGCGGTCGTGTTCTCGCCGGACAAACCGTGAAGATCCTGACGGAACAGAGTATGTCCCAAAAAATCATCGATTGGGTGGAATCGATCGCCCTGGTCATAAGCCTGATCGGCGGAGTACTGCTGGTCCTGTACCACTGGCATTGAGATTTGCGGTCTCCATGACCATACCTGACAGCGTGAGATCCCCGCGCATGTTTTACTCTCCCAGCCAGTCTGACCGTAACAGAATCTTCATGGAGACGTAACGCTCCTGCAATGTCCCGCCGGTACTATCTGTGTAATGATTCTCTTCGATCTTCGCATCCAGCGTATCTATATTGCGAGCAGTGACTTCCATAAACAGCGCCATCTGTATTCCAGGAAGACGCTTCCGAACTGCACGAAGAATATCCTCGCGGTGAAAAAGCATCCGGCACAACAAGGGTGTAGCGATCACTCTGATCCGGAACTGACAAGGAGACGATCCGATGAACGAACTGGTCCTGATCGTGGAAGACGAAAGGTCTCTCACGGAATTGCTTGGCTACAACCTGCAAAAAGCGGGATACAGGACTGCAGTGGCGGAGAACGGCGCGCAGGCGATCCGGAACGTGCGCTCGGAAGTCCCGGATATTGTGCTGCTGGACATTCTGCTGCCGGAAATGGACGGATGGGAGGTTTGCAGGATGCTCAGGAACAGCAAGCAAGGTTCCACCCTTCCCATCATCATGGTGACGGCCCTCGCATCGGAGGACATCCGCATACGAGGACTGCGCGAGGGCGCCGACGACGTGATCGCGAAACCCTTTGTCGTCGGCGAGCTGTTGTTCAAGGTCCGGAAGCTTCTGGACAAGAATATGGTGATCAGCGCTTTCCGGAACAGGACCGAAGGGCAGGATGCTTCGATGCGCCATCTGATCCACGAGCTCAGGAATTCCCTTTCCGTCATCGGGGGATATGCAAACCTCGCGGCCTCGCGGGAGAACAGCGAACCGTGGGTAAAGCACGTGGTGTCCGCCGCGGACCGCATGGAACAGTTGCTGAGCAATGCGGCGACTGCGAAGTTTCCGGAAAAGGAAGCCGGAGAGGTGGGGGGACCGGGGGCATGATGAGGACCTTGACGGAAAACGCGCTGACCTCGGCGGTCGGCAGCCTGATCGACTCCGCGGACTCCGTATCGTCGCAATCGACCGTCAACAGCGTTGCCGAGCGATTTTTCGGGAACACGGAACTCGAAGCGCTGGCGGTCGTGGACAGCGATGAGCCCGTCGGCCTGGTGACCAGGACCAAGCTGATGTTCAGTCTGTTCCGCAGGTACGGATTCGAACTTTACGGAAAGCGGCCCATTACCGCGGTTGCCGATGCCCGGCCCCTGATTGTCCCGGAGTCCGAACGGCTTGATGTGGTTATCGAGCGCGCCCTGGAGCGGCGGCCCCAGGATATCTACGACGAGATTATCGTGATCGATGACGGCGGCCGGTACCGGGGGCTCCTGTCGGTGAAGCACCTGGTGGTCCAGCAGAGCAACGCGCTGGCCCAGACCATGCTGCAGAGGGAGATGGCGAGCGAACGGGCCCGGGAACTCGAACGCGAGAACGCCATGCGCTCGCAGTTCATGGCCCATGTGACCCACGAACTCCGGTCCCCGGTGAATGTCATCATCGGACTCTCGGAACTCATGCACATCGCGCTGGACAAGGGATCGATCGACCAGGTCCGGGACAGGCTGGGATCGATCATCTCGAACGCGACCAATCTCCGGACGATCGTCACGAACGTTCTCGATCTGTCCAAGCTCGAAGCGAATAAGATGCCCGTCTCCCTGCGCAGCTTCGATCTTGCCGATACGGTCCGGGAGGTTGCCGAAGCCGCGCGGGTACTTGTTCGCGCAAAACCGGTCGTGGTCGAGGTCTCGATCCCGGCGACAACGGTCCCCATCGAATCCGACCCGGTCAAGGTCCGGCAGATCCTGATGAACCTTGCCGGCAACGCGGCCAAATTCACGGAACGGGGCTCCATCATGCTGGCCCTGTCCCTGAGCGGACACAGCGTCACCGTATCGGTCATCGACACCGGCATCGGCATCCGAACGGAACACCTGGATCGGCTGTTCCTTGCCTTCAGTCAGATCGAGGATGCGAAGACCAAACGGCATGAAGGCACGGGGCTGGGTCTCATGATCGCCCGGAGCATGGCGCGCCTGTTGGGAGGCGACCTGGACGTGGCAAGCGAGGCCGGTCAGGGAAGCACGTTCACCATTACCCTGCCGCGCAGGGCGGCACAGGAGGAAGCGAAAAATGCATAATCGGAAGAAGATCATGATCATCGACGACAACGAGGAAGTGCTCCGGGTCACGCGGGCCATTCTGGAACATGAAGGCTATGACGTCGTCACCCACCACAACGGGTTCGGCGCTACAAACGCCATCCGGGCGAACCGGCCGGACCTGGTGTTGCTGGACATCAACATGCCGGCGCTTTCAGGCGAGAATCTGGCGCCGATCATCCGTGAGAACGCTCATACGAACCGGGTGCCTGTCCTTTTCTACTCGTCAAATGACGAGGACAGCCTGCTCGAGAGCGTGACGCGCTTCGGCGTCGCGGGCTACATCTGCAAGGGCGACAGCGCGGATCTCCGGCGGAAAGCCGCCTATTTCCTCGGCAGCCATCTGGCCGACGGGCAGGCTTTTGGCAGGCTTCTCTACGCGGTCGAATAGCCTGGGGGAGTGCCCCGGAAACGAAATTCACCAACCGATCATCGATCGGATATACCCTCAAGGAGGATGTGCAATGAAAAAGCGGTTTGCAGCACTCGCGGTTATCGCGGTCAGTTGCTTGGCGGCGCCGGTATTCGGGGCCGAAGGCGACGCGCCACTGGTAAAAGGGAACATCGAGGTCTACGGCGCGGCCAAGATGTCCGTTGATGTGATCGATACCGGCGCCAAGGCGGCGACGGCGGATACCACCATGAACAAGGTCTCTTCGAACTCGTCCCGTCTGGGTTTCAAGGGATCCGAGGACCTGGGCGACGGCCTGAAGGCGGTGTTCCAGGTGGAGCTGGGGATCAATATGGACGGCACCACCTCGACCGTCGCAACAGGCGTCAGCAACACGGCCACCGGCGCCGTCAGCACGACGAGCGTCAACACCATCAGCCTGCGGAACACTTTCGTCGGACTCGGGTCGGACGGTCTCGGGACCCTGATATTCGGCACCCATGATACGCCATACAAGGTCGCGACCGGCCAGTTCGACGCTTTCAGCGATACCATGGGCGATTACAACGCAATTATGGGCAACGTAAACGGGGATGCGAACTTCGAGTTGCGGCCCAGGGATGTGATCGCGTATACGTCGCCGATCCTGGCCGGATTCCAGATCTCGGCGGCCACGGTCCTGTCGGAAACGACCAATACGGCCATTTCCGATGCAAGCGCCCATTCCTTCTCGGCGGCTTATAAAGCGGGCCCCCTGGCGCTCGCCGTCGCCCATGAGATCCACAAGAGCGGCATCGCGACGTGGGACGCGGCAACGACGATCACCGGCACCAGGGTCGGAGCGGGTTATGCGGTCGGCGGCACAAAGATCGGTCTTGTTTACGAGACCCTTTCCGACGACAAGGCGAATTCGAAATACAGCCGCAATGCCCTGCATGCAGCCGTCAGCCAGAAGTTCGGCAAGGAAACCGTAAAACTGGCATACGCCAAGGCGGACGACGGCGAGGATCCGACGACCAAGACCGGAGCGACGATGATCGTCGCAGGCATCGACCACAGTTTCTCCAAACGCACCGCAGTCTACGCCCTTTATGCGGCGACCAAGAACGACAAGGACGCCACCTACGGCCTCGGTCAGGGCGGCGCAGGCGGGGCATTCAAGCCGGGCAAGGATGAGGACCCCTCGGTCATATCCTTCGGCATCAATCACAGCTTCTGATCCGCTCCAGACGTCATCGGGATGTAATGCAACCGTAATTGAAATGTAACAACCGAATGGTATAAACCGGCAGTCAAACATAAGGAGGTGTGTATCTATGAAGAAATTGATTTATGTTGTAGCAGTTCTGTTCGTTGTTTTCGGAAGCATCGCTGCCGGTCACGCGGCGGAAACCCTGAACGGCGCGGGCGCGACCTTTCCCTATCCGGTCTACTCGGCCTGGGCTTTCGAGTACAGCAAGGTGGCGGGCACGCAGCTCAACTACCAGTCCATCGGCTCAGGCGGCGGTATCAAACAGATCATCGAGCGTACCGTGCACTTCGGCGCTTCGGACAAACCGTTGAAACCCGAAGAACTCGCCAAGGACAAGCTCCTGCAGTTCCCTGCGGTGGTTGGGGGCGTGGTATTCGTCGTGAATATCGAAGGAGTCAAGGAAGGCACGATGAAACTTGACGGCGATACCGCCTGCGGTATTTTCCTCGGGGATATCAAAAAATGGAATGACCCGCGGATCGCGGGAATGAACAAGGAGCTGAAGCTGCCTGACGCCGACATCACGGTCGTGCATCGCTCCGATGGTTCCGGGACCACGGCGATCTTCACCGACTATCTGAACGGCGTATGCCCGGCATGGAAGGATAGGGTCGGAAGCGGAACGTCGGTGAACTGGCCTGCCGGGATCGGCGGCAAGGGGAATGAGGGCGTTTCGAATTACGTGATACGGACCGCCAATACCATCGGCTACGTGGAGTTCGCCTATGCCAGGCAGAACAAGATGGTGCACACCAAACTGAAGAACAAAGCCGGCGCCTTTGTGGAGCCGAGCTTCGAGAGCTTCGAGGATGCGGCCGAGACCGGAACCTTCGATCCGAAGCAGGATTTCTTCATCTGGCTTACCAACGCACCGGGCAAGAACGCATGGCCGGTCGCGGGAGCCACGTTCATCCTGCTTGCAAAAGAAAAGAAAGATGACAACCTCAAGGTCGTGAATTTCTTCGACTGGGCATTCCGGAACGGCGACACCAAGGCAAAGGAACTGATCTATGTGCCGCTTCCGAAATCCCTCAAGGACAAGATACGCGACTACTGGAAAGCCAACGGTATCTTGTAAATCTCCAGTGGAACGCAGCTGTGCCAAACGGGTCAGGCATGGATAGGGAGTCTGCCCCTTTTTCCTTCGCAGGTGAGAAGCCTTCCTGGATAAGGAAGAGCAGGGACGAGGTAGATTATAAGATGCAGTGTTTCATGTTTGGCATCGGATAAAATAAACGCCGGCAGGAAAACCCGCCGGCGTTATATTATCATAGTATATCTTGCTTACTCTTGTCTTTTGTACTATACCCCGCCCTTTTCCAGGGTAACCTTCTTCGTCACCTTGTGCCAGGTGATGCCCGATTCCTTGTCCCCGAAAGGCATGTACATCAGCTCGATCTCCACGGTCATATCGTAATCGAGAATGTTTGTCTTGCCATCCTTGAACTCTGCGGGGAAGGGGATCTCGAACTGCTCATGCACGGGCTTGTGGGGCGGCAGTCCGTTGTCGCGGATGATGCCGCTCTTTTCATAGGGTCCGCGGCCCATCTTGTCGCCGCGGCCGAGCTGCTGGGGTATGGGCATGTAGATACGGGTGTGCTTTGCGATCTCTTTACCTTTTGAATCTTTCGCGGTCACTTCCAGGACCAGCCGGTTGGGGGTTGGTCAGCCATCGGGGATCGAGTGGCCCGCGCGGTTGGTCATGTCGACCTTGACCAGCGTCTGGGGTATCATCTTGGACTTGTCGCGCCAGATGTAGCCCAGCGTTTCGACCTGGAAGTCCACGGCGGACTTGCCGAAGTTGATGTCGCTGTAGCTCTGCATGTTGTGGCCCATCTTGCTCTTCTTCATGTGGCATTCCTGGCAGCTTTCCTGTCCGCCTTCCGCCCGGTAGGCCCAGAGATAACTGCCGTAGAGCGTGCCGCACTGCGAAGGGTTCTCGAGCTCGAAGTTCGGCCCCAGGCCGTGGCACTGGCCGCAGAGGATCGACTCGCTCATGATCGGGCTCTTCTTCATGACAGCGTGGTTCGAATCTGCGTGCGTTCCATCCTTGGACCCGTAGACCTCGTTCTTCTGCGGGAAACCGTCCACCCACTTATGAACGATCGCGTTCCGCTGATGACAGATGAGGCAATTGATGTTGATCGAAGAAAGTTTCTGCTCGATCTTGTCCTTTTCCTCTGACGAGGTAGCCTTGTCGCCGTATCTGATCGAGAGCTTCACGATCTCCCTGGCAACGTCGTCCGTGGCCTCCGCCATCTGCGGAAGATGGCACTTGAAGCAGACCATCAAATGCTTGACCTTCACGTCCTCGGGTTTCTTCACCCCCGAATACTGCCAGCCCATGAGACCGACCTTGACGGTCGTCGCCACGGTCAGTGCTGTTCTGCCGGTGCCGAAGATGGACCGTGCATGGAGCGACTGGTTCCAGTCGTTGTAGATCCCCTCATGGCACTGTTTGCAGCCGCTTGAGTCGTACATCTTCGCCAGTTCATCGATGCTCTTCGCCTTTTTTTCCTCGGCTGCCGTTGCCATGCCGGGAACACCGGCAAGGAGCGGCAGCGCGAGCACTGCGGTTACTGCGATAGATCTTAAAAACTTCATGCGCACGCCTCCTTTCAGGGATTACTGCGGAGATCGGAGAAACAGCTCGATCTGCAGCATTGTAATACTGTATAGATGCTGTGGAAAATGATGTCAAGGAGAATACGTTGTTCTACGGTTAATTGTTCAGAAGAGTGCAGGAAATGTCAGTATGTTCGCAGAACAAGAGCGGCATTTAAGCCGCCGAAACCGAAAGAATTGGAAAGGGCTGCGCGGAGCGGGATTTTCCGAACAGCGTTTGGCACGTAGTCCAGGTCGCATTCCGGATCAGGATGATCGTAGTTGATCGTTGGCGGGATCATGTTTTCGCGAAGCGCGAGCGCGGTAACTGCTGCTTCGACAGCACCGGCTGCGCCGAGCATATGGCCGAGCATGGATTTGATGGAACTGACGGAGAGCCTGTTCGCGTGGCCGCCGAAGACCTTCCTGATGGCGCGGGTCTCAACGCGGTCATTGGGGACCGTTGACGTGCCGTGGGCGTTGATATAGTCGATCATATCGTGACCCATGTCCGCGTCGGAGAGAGCAAGCTCCATTGCACGTGCAGCTCCGTTCCCGTCGGGGTCCGGCATGGTGTAGTGAAAGGCGTCTGCAGAGAGACCATACCCGGCAAGTTCGGCGTAGACCCTCGCGCCGCGTTTTTCCGCATGGCCCAGTTCCTCGAGCACCAGCACCGCTGCTCCTTCGGAAAGTACGAATCCATCGCGGTCCCGTTCAAAGGGACGGCTTGCCCGGTCCGGAGCGTCGTTGCGCCGCGTCAGAGCCCGTGCCTGGCTGAAGCCCGCAAGCACGAGCGGAGTGAGCGCGGCTTCGGACCCGCCGGTGATCATGATGTCGGCATCACCGCGCTGGATGATCTTCATGGCCTCGCCGATGGCATGCGTGCCGGTTGCGCAGGCGGTGGATACGTCGAGGCAGGGGCCCCGGGCGCCCAAGCGCATGGCGATGAAGCCTGAGGCCATGTTTGCCAGGGTCATGGGCGTGTAGAAAGGGGAAACGGCCCGGTGTCCTGAAGCGAGGAAGGCGATCAGATTTTTCTCGTTCGTCGTAACGCCGCCCCTGCCGGAACCCACCAGCACCCCCGTGAGACGTGAGGCGTGAGGCGTTAAAGACAACTTCGCATCCTCAGCGGCCATGAGGGCCGAAGCGAGTGCATACTGGATAAAGGGATCGGTCTTGTGACAGTCCTTGGCGCTCATGAACGCCAAAGGATCAAACCCCCGCACCTCTCCGCCGATCCTGACCGGAAGCGCGGATGCGTCGAACCTCGTGATCGTGGAAATGCCGGAACGACCATCGACGAGGTTCTTCCACAGGGTGCGGATATCATTGCCCAGGGGGGTGACTGCTCCCATTCCTGTTATAACGACCCTTCGTTTCATAGGGCTATCATAAGGTTTTTTCAACAGTTTGTCAAAAGAGCCGGAAACTTCCGCTTTGTTTGAACGCCACGGTATTTTGTGCTATAGTTACCGAATAAGCTGGAGGAAAGGGGAGTCGAGATGAAAAAGGCGGACCTTGAAGGCAAGACCGTTGCGGAACTCAAAGCTCTTGCGAAGAAAAAGGGCATAACGCTCAAGGCCGGTTCGACCAAGGCCGGATTCATCAGCGCACTTGCCGGATCGCGGGGCGTTGCCCAAAAAACGGCAAAACCCGGGGCCGCAGCAAAGACCAAAGCCAAAGCAAAGCCAAAAACAGCTGCAGGCAAAATTGCCGCGAAAAGAACGACAGCTCCGAAGAAGACCGCTGCCAGGAGCGTGGTTGCCCGGAAGGCGGCGACAAAGGCAAGAACGGCCGCAACACGCACAATAGCGGCGAAACAGCCTGCTCCGAGGGGCGAATGGCAGCTTCCTCCCGGACAGCAGGAGCGGATCGAGGATTCCAAGTACTATACCGGCATCCGGGAAAGCCGCGGCGCCTCCTCGGGCGGACAACTGCCCCCTGAGTACGGTGAAGAAAGGATCACCGTGCTGTCCCGCGATCCCTATACGCTCTTCGGTTACTGGGAAGTCCGCCAGGAGCGGCTCGACGCGGAGCGCAGGGCGGCAGGCGGGGACGGCAAGCTCTGCATCCGCGTCTATGACGTGACCGGGATCACCTTTGACGGCAGGAACGCAACTTCCACCTTTGATCAGGAAGTGCATGATCGCGTCGGCAGCTGGTATTTCAATTTTGCCCGCCCCAGCCACTGTTTCTGCGCCGACATCGGCATCCTGTCAAAGGACGGACGGTTCCGAACCATCACGCGGTCCAACATGGTCTCCATGCCCCGCGACGCGGTCTCGGACATCGTGGACCAGTCCTGGACCCTGGCGGACGAGGAATTCATGAAACTCTACGGATATCCCGGCGGTGTGCCCTCGGGCATGTCCTCGGCTCAGATCCGGGAGTTTTTTGCCCAGCGGACGAAGCGGGAAGTCTCGTTACACGGCATCTCCTCGCACGGCATTTCCTCCCACGGCCTCTTCTCGCCCCAGGGGCAGCTGCAGAAGAGAAAGTGATGAGAATATCAGGATTCATGGTATAACAAGAAAGTCCATCCAGCCGGATGGGCTTTTCTTTTGAGCAGCGGTTTCAGTATCCTGCCGTCTCAATACGGCAAGGATAAATTCATGTCTCACACGAAGACACAAAGATCACGAAGAACGGCGATGTCAATGCCGGTTAGTACAGGTTCATGGACTATTTTTTCTTCGTGCCTTCGTGTCTTCGTGTGAAATATAGATTTTACAATGTTTGTGAAGCTTCCCGGAGGTTGAATGTCCCAAGGTTATCTCGCGCTGGTCCTGCACACCCATCTTCCTTTCGTGCGCCATCCGGAGCATGACCGGTTCCTCGAAGAGGACTGGTTCTACGAGGCGATCACCGAGACCTACATCCCGCTGATCAACGTCTTCGACGGTCTGGCTCGCGACAATGTCGATTTCCGCGTCACCATGAGCCTCACGCCAACGCTGATCGCCATGCTCGCCGATCCGCTGCTGCAGCACCGCTATGTGCGCCATATCAACCGGCTGATCGAACTGGCGGAGCGGGAAATGGAGCGGACCTCGGGATCGCCGGAGTTCCATCCGATCGCCTGCATGTACCGCGGCATGTTCGAAAACGCCCGTTATGTATTCGAGACTACCTACAACAGGAACCTGGTGACCGCATTCAGGAAGTTCCAGGATCGCGGCAACCTGGAGATCATCACCTGCGCAGCGACCCATGGATTCCTGCCGCTCATGGTGAACCGCAAGGCCGTGCGCGCCCAGGTCCGTATCGCTGTGGAGCATCACCAGGAGCACCTGGGCAGGATGCCCGCGGGCATCTGGCTTCCCGAGTGCGGCTATTCCCTGGGGCTTGACGAGGTGCTGCGCGACGAGGGGATACGCTTCTTCTTCACCGACGCCCACGGCATCATGCACTCCGACCCGCGGCCCAAGTACGGCGTGTACGCGCCCATCGTCTGCAGGTCCGGCGTCGCGGCTTTTGGCAGGGACATTGAGTCGTCCAAGCAGGTCTGGAGCTCCATCGAGGGATATCCCGGGGACTACAATTACCGCGATTTCTACCGCGACGTGGGATTCGACCTTGACCATGAGTACCTCCGGCCTTATCTGCACAGCGACGGTATCCGCGTGAACCTGGGGATCAAGTACCACAAGATCACGGGAACCACGGACCAGAAGGACCCTTACATCCGGCAGTGGGCGCTCGAGCGCGCAGCCGAGCATGCGGGGAACTTCATGTTCAACCGGGAGAAGCAGATTGAGTGGCTGTCGGGGGTGCTCAAGGACCGCAAACCGCTCATCGTGGCGCCCTATGACGCCGAGCTCTTCGGCCACTGGTGGTTCGAGGGCCCGCAATGGCTCGACTACCTGATCCGGAAGATCGCCTTTGACCAGCAAACGGTCAGGATGATCACGCCGTCGGAATATCTCGATGAGAATCCGAAAAACCAGGCGGCCACGCCCATGGCGTCGAGCTGGGGCTATAAGGGCCATGCCGAGGTATGGCTGAACGACACGAACGACTGGATCTACCGTCATCTGCACAAAGCGGCGGACCGCATGGAGGAACTGGCACGGACCCATCCCGATGCGCAGGGGACCCTGCTGCGGGCGCTGAACCAGGCGGCTCGCGAGCTGCTGCTCGCACAGAGCTCCGACTGGGCCTTTATCATGAAGACCGGAAGCCATGTGGAATACGCGGTCAAACGGACGCAGGAGCATGTGCTCCGCTTCACGCGGCTTTACGAGGACATACGCGGCAATCGTATTGACGAACAATGGCTGGAGGATATAGAATACCAGGACAACCTGTTCCCGCGCATCGATTACCGCGTCTATGCTTGATCCTTCAATCCTGAAAGAACTGAGAACGATCGTCGGCTCCGATCATCTGTTCACCTCACCCGAAGAGCTGGCAGTCTATTCCTATGATGCCACGCGCGTTTCCAGCCTTCCCTGGGCCGTGGCGCGGCCTGCGACAGCGCTCGAGGTCTCCCGGATCGTTCAATTGGCCAACAAACATCGCTTTCCCGTTATCCCGCGGGGAGCAGGCACGGGTATGTCCGGCGGATCCGTTCCGGCAAAAGGCGGCGTGGTCCTGTCATTCGAGCGCATGGACCTGATACTGGATATCGATGTCCTGAACAGGATCGCGATCGTGCAGCCGGGCGTTATTACCGGGGATCTCCACGCGGCGGTCGAGGCAAAAGGCCTGTTCTATCCTCCCGATCCCGCAAGCTCGGGTTTCTGCACCATCGGAGGGAACGTTGCCGAATGCGCCGGAGGTCTTCGCGCGGTCAAGTATGGGGTTACCAGGGACTATGTGCTGGGGCTCGAGGTGGTCCTTCCCACGGGAGAGATCATCAGGACCGGCTCGCGCACGCACAAAAGCGTTGCGGGATACGACCTGACCAGGCTGATCGTGGGTTCCGAGGGCACGCTGGGTATCGCGACCGAGATCGTTCTCCGGCTGATTCCGGCGCCTGAAAGCATCAGGACCCTTGCCGCGTTCTTTCTCGACGCAGGCGGGGCGCTTGCCGTGCTGCCGATGATCACCACGGCGGGGATCCTTCCCCGGGCGCTGGAATTCGTAGATCAGGGGGCGCTCCGGGCCGCGGAACAGCATCTTGGCTGGGAGCTGTCCGACGGCACAGCTGCCATGCTCCTGATAGAGACCGACGGGAGCATGACATCGGCCCGCGCAGAGATCACCAGGACCGAGGAGTTCTGCGCAGCAGCCGGTGCGGTGAAGGTGGTCCGGGCTGACGAACCCGGTGAGCGAGACCGGCTCTGGAAACTGCGGCGCTCCATCTCTCCCGCGCTCTACGCGCTCAAGCCCGGGAAACTGAACGAGGACATCGTTGTCCCGCTCTCCCGGATCGCTGATATCCTTGGCGAGATAAACAGCATCGCAAAGAAGCACGATCTGCTGATCGTGAACTTCGGCCATGCCGGCGACGGGAACATCCACGTGAACGTCATGTACGACGATGGCGAACGGACGCGGGCCGAGTCCGCGGTGAGCGCGATCCTCACCGCCGTGGTGCGCATGCAGGGGAGCATATCAGGCGAGCACGGGATCGGGCTTTCCAAGGCGCAGTATTTGCCCCTTGAGACCGGCGACGAGGCGATCACGGTCATGAAGAAGATCAAGCAGGCTCTGGACCCCAACAATATCATGAACCCGGGAAAGATCTTTTTGAGTGCGGAACGCGGAGTGCGAAGTGCGGAGTGAAATAGCAGGGAACCTGTTCACTGCCGGGACGCGAAGGACCAGAGGAAATCCGTTTCCCGGGGCAGCTGGGTCTTGCTGTCCCCGCGACCATTGCGCCTTCGCGGTTCAATTGATGGGATTTCGTTATATTCTGCCTGGCTTTCTAACGGTGCTATTCTTGTTCTCTGTGACCGTGAGCGTTGTTTCTGCAGCTGCATCCGGAGACAACGCCAGGCAGGTTGAAAAAGATGTCCCGGGCGGCGCCCGTAATGAGGACATCGGCGCGCTTGAACAAGAGATAGCCGAGTACGAGTTGCAGAACCAGGGGATCAGGAAGCTGGTCCATGATCTGGAGGACGACGACCCCTACATTGTCGTGGATACGGAGAACAACCGGCTGACGCTGCGCCAGGGAGAGAAGGTCCTGCTGACAGCGGTCGTTGGTACAGGCAGCAGACAGTCAGTAGAAGAAGAGACGGGCAGGAACTGGTATTTCGAAAGCCCGCAGGGCTCACTTGCCGTGCTCGGGAAGGAACGGAATCCCGTCTGGATACGGCCGGACTGGTCCTATGTTGAGGAGAACATGCCTATCCCTCCGCTGAGCGATCCTGACAGGATCGTACGCGAGGTCCTGGGAAAATACGCTCTCATATTAGGGAACGGGTACAAGATACACGGCACAAAATATACAGAACTTCTAGGAACACATTTCACCCACGGGTGTATTTCAGTGGGTGATAAAGACCTTGAATTCCTCTATGGGAACGTAAAAGTGGGTACTAAGGTCTATATTTATTAGGATTTTAACTTTTTCCGTGTAATTTAATATGGTTAGACACATACTGGTCATTTTTATCTCCCTGGCGGCCCATCTTGCTGTCATTCAGTGCCATTCCTTCGCGGAGAGCATTGCTGATACCGAACAGGATCAGCAGAAACTTGCGAAGAAACTGGAGGCGCTCAAGGCAGAGCAGGAGTACCTGCTTTTCCGCAAGACCTTTTATGAGTCTGATTCAAAATATCTTGTACTTGAACTCTCGTCAGCCAGGGGTTATCTGATGTATCGCAACAGGATCTTGCGGTCATTCCGTATTGAGCGGTCTGGCCGTAGCATATCAGCGCCTTTGCATGGCATTATCACCATGACCGGTAAAACCGACAGCACTTCAAAGAACAGGACGCTCTTGTTCGGGAATATCCTCTTGATCCAGGCAAAGAAGAACAAAGCCGGAGGAAACAAGTTACCCGTCTATGTTGTCGGGAAAAAGGATCTTGCGGCCTTATACTATGCACTGGAAGCCGGAGCAATGGCCTATATTAAGTAACTTTGCAGCTAATTGTAATTATAAGTACTTATAAAACGACATATTATCGTGATACTTGATGTATCATTGTATGGTAACACTGCATAACTATCGGTAACATTCTGTGAGCCCAATGATCTCACTTTCCACTGCCTGGAAATATCGTTGGTGCTTATTTTCACTATTCTTTTACTAGTTGTCCATGTCGTGGTTCCTGCAATAACAACTATCTTGCATCCCTGCGTTTTCCCGATGAAACAATATAATGACAATAAAATTAATTGCTTGTAGTTGCACTTAATAACGGCACCACAACATTTTCAAATCCAGTCTAGTTCCCTTAACGTCCTTTGGCGGTTCAGGAACACTAAGTCACACCATATTTCCATCCCTTGAAGTTCTATCCCGAGCCGATATCCTCTGGGATGGCACTGTATTTGCTATTAATTTCATGACGATAATCCCTTTTTTGCGGTCACCAGGGGAAATGTACTTAAGATGGTAATTGATGATGTCATAAAATTCTTCCAGGAGATACCTCCCTTCCAGTTCCTCGAAGCAAGGGAACTGAGGTCCATTGCTGAGAAGGTCTCCATGGAGTTCTACCCCAAGGGTACGGTCATTCTTCGCCAGGATGATCCGGCAAGTGATGCTCTCCGCGTCATCAAGAAGGGCGGGGTGAAGGTGTCGGTCCGGTCTGAGGACGGGCAGGAGGTCATCATCGACCACCGTGGTGAAGGTGACACCTTCGGGCTTATGTCCCTCATCGGCAAGGATGAAAAGCAGAAGACCACGGTCATCGCCATCGAGGACACGATCTGCTATCTGATGAAGAAGAGCCAGGTGCTGCCGGTGATCGAGACCAATCCCGCGTTCACCGAATATTTTCTCCAGTTCCATTTCTCGAAGTACGTTGACAAGACCTCGCGGGACATGCACGCAAAGAGCCTGTTCTACGGGAGCAGCGATCATCTTCTTTTCACGACGCCGGTGGGAGACATCGCCACCAAGGACGTCGTGACGGTCACCCAGGACGCGTCGATCCAGGAAGCTGCCCAGGAAATGTCCCGGAACCGCATCAGTTCGCTGATCATTGTTGACGATAACGGTCTGCCGGTCGGCATTGTCACGGACCGGGACCTGCGGGAAAAGGTCGTGTCGCGCGGCAGGGACGTGACCGATATGGTGAAGGACATCATGACCCTTCCCATGATCCGCGTGGATGTGAAGGATTACTGCTTTGAGGCCGTGCTGAAGATGATCAAGCACAACATCCATCACATCCTGGTGATCAAGGACGGCAGGCTCAAGGGCGTGCTCACGAACCACGATCTCATGATGCTCCAGGGAACGTCGCCGCTCTCCTTTGCCAAGGACCTGGAGAGCCAGCAGAGCGTCGAGGGCCTTGTTCCGGTCTCCACGAAGATCAACCGCGTGGTAGGCCTGCTCCTGAAGGAAGGCGCGAAAGCGAGCAATATCACCAAGATCATCGCGGAGCTGAACGACCGGCTGGTCAGGAAGGTGCTCGAGATCGCCGAGGCGAAGTTCGGAAAGCCGCCGGTGCCCTACTGCTGGATCTCTTTTGGAAGCGAAGGCCGGAAAGAACAGACATTCAAGACGGACCAGGACAATGCCATCATTCACGGCGACACGGACTCGCCTGCGCTGGCAGATCAGGCCAAGCGCTACTTCGCCGCTTTTTCCCTTTTTGTGCGCGACGGCCTGGTGCGGTGCGGCTTTCCCCATTGCCCGGCAGATTACATGGCGAGCAATCCCCGGTGGTGTCAGCCGCTCTCGGTCTGGAAGCAGTATTTCACGTCCTGGGTGCATACGCCGAATCCCGAGGCGGTCCTGCGGTCCCTCATATTCTTCGATTTCCGGATGCTCCATGGAGATGAGCGGCTGGCCGCCGAGCTCCGCAGCCATCTTGGTTCCATCCTGAAGGGCCAGAACATCTTCCTGGCCCAGATGGCCGGCGTGGTGATCAAGAACCGGCCGCCGCTGGGGTTCTTCAAGAAGTTCATCGTTGAAAAGGACGGCGAGCACAAGAACGAGCTGAATCTCAAGTTCCGGGGCATCGGCCCGCTGGTGGACATTGTGCGGCTCTTCGCGCTGGAGAGCGGCGTTTCCGAGACCTCGACCCTGGAGCGGATCGAGGCCATGAAGGGGAAGCACCCTTCGATCGATTCCTCCGGTGATGAACTGGCCCAGGCATTCGAGTTCATTACCCTGCTCAGGATCCATCATCAGGTGGAGCAGATCGAGAAGGGCGAAGAGCCGGACAATTTCATCAATCCGACCCGCCTGAGCAACCTGGAAAAGCGGATACTGAAAGAATCCTTCCAGGTGATCTCCCTGCTGCAGGACGGACTGTCCGACCAGTATGGCCCGGGCATGGTGGGAGGATGAGTGATATGTTCGGACTTTTGACCCGAAATAGCGCTGACCTGAACGCCTGCGGGATAGATGACAGGACACTGGTCAGCGAGTGCAGGTACGTGGTCCTGGACACGGAACTGACGGGGCTCGAGGTCAAGAAGGATTCGATCGTGTCCATCGGCGCGGTCGCCATGACCGGCGGTTCGATCCATATCGGCGAGACCTTCTACCGGCTCGTGAGCCCGGAAACGGAAATGCGGGGCTCCAGTGTCGTGGTGCACGGGATCACGCCGTCCGAGGTAGCGGACAAACCGTCCATCGCCCAGACCATGGATGAACTGCTGAAGTTCTGCGAGGGTTCGGTCGTGGTAGGCCACTTTCTTTCGCTGGACCTCAAGTTCCTGAACAAGGAGATGAAACGGCTGTCAGGCCGCGAGTTCCCCGGTCCGGCTGTGGACACCTTCCGCATCCATGAGTGGATCCGGGAGCATGACGGTTCGTTCAGCACGCATTACAACGGCATGGTGCGGGACACGGACCTCTTCACCATGGCCAAGAGATACCATATCCAGGTATCCGCGGCGCACAACGCGCTCATGGACGCTTTTGTCACGGCACAGCTCTTTCAGCGGTTCCTGAGCTTCCTGCCGTCCCTGGGCGTCCCAACCGTGAAGGACCTGCTGCGGATCGGAAAACCATAAAGGGGGAGGAGGTGACTGAGGCATAAATTCAAAGTGCAGCGTTCAAAGATCAAATTAACTTGATAGAAGGAGGTAGGCAAATGGCTAAAGAGTTGCAGGGATTAGACAGAGAAAAGCTGAAGAAGTATTGGAGCGAAAACGTAAAGCTTACGAGCATTGTTCTGTTCATCTGGTTCGTGGTCACCTATGTGGCCATCTTCTTTGTGAACGAACTGAACAGCATCGTGATCTTCGGGTTCCCCTTCGGGTACTACATGGGGGCGCAGGGTTCGCTCATTGTGTTTGTGGTGCTGATCTTCGTGTACGCCTTCAAGATGAACGCGAAGGACAAAGAATACGGCGTAGAGGAGGAAGAATAAATGAGCGCAAAAGGCGTTGGAAGTGCATCATTCCTGGACAACCTGGGCAAGATCTACGCCATGTACACCATCGGGTTCATCGGCTTCGTGATCTTCCTGGGCATCGGTGAAAAATGGTTTAATATGTCTCCCCAGATGATCGGCTACGTCTATATGGGCGTGACGATCGGCCTCTACGCGGTCATCGGCATCTCATCGCGTACCGCGAAGATCTCGGAGTATTACGTTGCCGGACGTTCGGTTCCGGCGCTGTTCAACGGCATGGCAACGGGCTCGGACTGGATGTCCGCTGCTTCGTTCATCGGCATGGCCGGCAGCATCTTCGGACTGGGCTATGACGGCCTTGCGTACGTCATGGGCTGGACCGGCGGCTACGTGCTGCTCGCCGTGTTCCTTGGCCCCTACCTCCGCAAGTTCGGCCAGTACACGATCCCCGACTTCCTGGGCGCACGGTACGGCGGCAACGCGGCCCGGTCCATCGGCATCCTGGCGGCCATCACCGCGTCGTTCACCTACCTGATCGCGCAGGTCACCGGCGTGGGCATCATCATGAGCCGGTTCCTGAACCTCGACTTCACGGTAGGCG
Source organism: Nitrospirota bacterium (assembly GCA_029858565.1). GTDB lineage: Bacteria > Nitrospirota > UBA9217 > UBA9217 > UBA9217 > JAKAHZ01. The sequence goes on from JAOUEV010000056.1 coordinate 19,844, forward strand.
TGTTCGTGGGTCTCGCGGGCATCCTGGTCTGCTCCATGCTCGGCGGCATGAAGGCCGTCACCTGGACCCAGGTGGCCCAGTACATCATCCTGATCATCGCGTACCTCGTGCCGGTGACGGTGATGTCTTACAAGACAACGGGTGTGCCGATCCCGCAGCTCATGTACGGCCAGATCCTGCAGAAGAACGACGCCAAGGACCTCGACATTCAGAGCAATCCGGTGAACGTGGCGACACGCGATCTGTGGAAGAAAGAAGCTGACCAGCTTGATGCGGACATCAAGGGGCTGCCGGCAAGCCTGGATGCGAAAAAGGCTGATCTGAATGCCAAGATCGCGGCTGCAAAGGACCCGGCGGAAAAAGAGAAGCTCGACAAGGCCCTGAAGGCGCTTCCTGCTACGCCTGAGATCGCGAAAGAGAAGTGGGATGCGGCGAAGAAGACCGCTGCAGGCAAGTCCAAGGCTCCGAAGCCTTACCTCGAGCCGTTCGCGCGGCTGGACAAGAAGAACATGATGGCGCTGGTCTTCTGCCTCATGGTCGGCACCGCGGGCCTGCCCCACATCCTGATGCGCTACTACACCGTTCCGTCGGTGAAGGAAGCGCGCATTTCCGTGGGCTGGTCCCTGTTCTTCATCTTCCTGCTCTACTTCACGGCCCCGGCCTATGCGGCTTTCGCGAGATACGAAGTGCTGCATAATGTGGTCGGCATGGAGATCGCGAAACTGCCCGGCTGGGTCGCCAACTGGGGCAAGGTCGGTCTCGTCTCGATCAAGGACATCAATCTGGACGGCATCCTGCAGTTCTCGGAGCTGACGATCGGTGCTGACGCCATCGTGCTCGCAACCCCCGAGATCGCCG
>JAOUEV010000057.1 GCA_029858565.1 Nitrospirota bacterium
GGTCGAGCAGCGGGCGAATCCTGCGCTTCGGGGCAGGCCCATGGCGGTTATCGGGTCGGAGAAGCGCGGGGTCATCCTTTCCCCGTCCTATGAGGCGCGGGCTTTCGGGGTCAGGACGGGCATGCAATACCATGAGGCAAAACAGCTTTGTTCGCGGATCGTGTTCGTTGCCGCCGATTCGGCGAAATATTCCCACGCCTGCAAACAGCTGATCAAGATCTGGGAGCGCTTCACGCCGGTCGTTGAGCTCTTTTCGATCGACGAGGCCTTTCTGGACGTGACCGGGTGCGAAGCGCTCTTCGGTGATCCCGTGCAGATCGCGGTCCGCATCAAGGAGGCGATCTGGGAGCAGGAGAAGCTGACCTGCTCCATCGGCATAGCTCCGAACAAGCTCCTTGCCAAGCTCGGGAGCGATATGGTGAAGCCCGACGGCCTGGTGCTGATCTCTCCCGAGGACGTGGGGGAGGTGTTGGAGAATCTGCCGGTCAAGGAGATCTGCGGCATCGGACCGAACCTGACGCGGCAGCTTTCCGCCATGGGCATCAAGACCTGCGGCGAACTGGGCAGGACCCCGCTCCAGAAGCTGACGGCGCGGTTCGGCATTGTTGGCGAGCGTTTGCGGGAAATGGGACTGGGGATCGACGATTCATTGGTAGCTTCCCTGCAGGAACAGGAGTTGGAGGAGTCGAAGTCCGTGGGACACAGTATGACACTGGAGCGGGACTGCGGTGACCGGGAGGCCCTGGAGCGGCATATGCTCCAGCTTTCTGAAAAAGTCGGCAGGCGGCTTCGGCGCGGCGGATACCGGGGCAGGACCGTCAGCCTCACGCTTCGCTATGCTGATTTCGAGACCTTCTCGCGCCAGAGGAAGGTGCTGCACGCCTTGAGCCACGGCCTTGATATTCATGCCGTCGTGAGCATGATATTCAGCGAGATCGACCTTGCCCAGCCGGTCCGGCTCGTGGGCGTGAGCGTGTCGGGACTGGAGCGCCACGGTACGCAGGTTCCCTTGTTCGAGTCGGAACGGAGAAGATCGTTCATCGCTCATGCCATGGACGCGATCAACGACCGGTACGGAGACTTCTCCGTGACCTGGGGCACCCTTGCCGAGCGCTATCATCATGAACGGGTCATCTCACCGGCATGGCGGCCGGGCGGGGATAGGGAATATTAGGAAGTGCAGAGTGCGGAGTGCGAAGTGCGGAATGAACAACAAGTAACAGCATGAACAAGTAGAAATCTGAGTGCGCAATGATTTGAACAGCCTCGCCCTTCCTGGAGTGCGGGCGGGGTGAGGGGCGGCGGGAAAGAAGGCGCGGAGATAAAACCGAGCGATATGAATTTAATTCCGAATTCCGAATTCGGCATTCCGAATTTAAAAGGGGGTATCTGATGAGCACTTCCATCACAGAACGACAACAGGAGATATATGACTTCATCAGGGATGTGGTGACGGAGCGGAGCATGCCGCCGACCATGCGGGAGATCGGGGAGCACTTCAGGATCCGGTCGACCAACGGCGTGGAGAAGCATCTCGCAGCTCTGGAGAAAAGCGGGCTCATTGTTCGGGAACGGGGCAAGTCCCGGGGCATCACGCTGCCGGGAACTGAACGGAAGAACCTCGTCACCATCCCGTTGCTCGGCCGCGTCGCGGCGGGCATGCCGGTCCTTGCGCCGGAGAACCGGGAAGGAGACATCACCGTGGATTTCTCGCTCTTCGCCATGCGGACATCGGACAAGGTCTTTGCCCTGGCGGTACGCGGCGAGAGCATGATCGAGGCGCATATCATGGACGGGGACACGGTGCTGGTGAAGGAACAGCCGACCGCCCGGAACGGCGACATCGTGGTTGCCATGACCGAGGGAGAGGCCACGGTAAAGCGGTTCTATCGCGAGGGTCAGAAGGTACGGCTCCAGCCGGAGAACAGGACCATGAAACCGCTGATGTTCGACAAGGGAGACCTGCGCATCATCGGAAAGGTCGTGGGTATGCTGCGGAAGGTGTGAGGCAATTCTTTTAGAATCGGCATGTGAAGAATTGTTTTGACGGGAATTGCCACAAAATGGTCTTTTCTTCCAGCGCCCCTTTGCCCATTATCTATAAAAGGATCAATTTGACGGAGTAGGAAGATTAGTTGACAAATATTTAGAACTCTCAGCGTCTCCGCGTCTCTGCGGTGAATACCGGATGTAAAAGAGAAGGCCCTTCTCCCCTTTCGGCACGTGCTGTCGATCTATCGTAATAACAGATAGTAAAACATAGTATTAATCGATATTAGGTATTTGACCGCGCGAGGGCTCCATGCTATGTTCTCCAATATGTCAATGCGTTACGGGGGGTGCCGGTGACCGACGATCGAATAAAACCGCAGGTCAAACTTACCTCGATGAGCCACGGCGCAGGCTGAGCCTGCAAGCTCGGTCCGCAGGTCGTGGACCATATCAGGCGGGCGCTGCCGCCGCTGACCGATCCCCGGGTGCTCGTGAGCACCGAAGACGATGCCGGTGTGTACAGGATCAGCGATGACACGGCGATCGTGCAGACCGTGGATTTCTTCACACCCATTGTGGATGATCCCTATGACTTCGGCGCCATTGCCGCGGCGAACGCACTTTCGGACGTCTATGCCATGGGCGCGCGTCCGGTGACCGCCATGAACCTGCTCGCGTTCCCGAAGGACGGTGATCTGGATGTGCTGTCCGAGATCCTTCGCGGCGGAGCTGAAGTGGCGACAGCCGCCGGAGTGAGCATCATCGGCGGTCATTCGATCGACGATCGCGAGCCAAAATACGGCATGGCAGTGACCGGTGTGGTCCATCCCGGGAAATTGGCTTTAAAATCCGGTGCAAGGCCGGGCGATGTGCTGGTGCTGACCAAGCCGCTGGGCACCGGGATCATAGCAACGGCTATCAAGGCGGGCCGTGTTGACAAGGGCATCATCAACGAAGCGGTAATGCATATGAAGACGCTGAACCGATCTGCAGCAGAGGCCATGATCGAGGTCGGCGTACGCGGTGCGACGGACATCACCGGCTTTGGTCTACTGGGTCATCTCCTGGAACTTGTTCAGCGAAGCGGGGTCGGAGCGCGATTATCCTTGTCCGACATCCCCGTCATGGCAGGCGTGCGTGACCTGGCGAGCTTCAGCGTGCCCGGAGGAACGCGTTCCAACCTCCGCGCTGTCAGTGGCAGTGTCGGCTGGGGAGTGGGCATTAGCGAGCATGATAAACTTATCCTTGCCGATGCCCAGACATCGGGCGGACTGTTGATCGCTGTTGCCGCGGACAAGGTCAGGCTCCTGCTTGCGGGACTGGAAGCCCGCGACGTCAGCACCAGGGCGGTGATCGGCAGGCTTAGTGCAGAGGAACCGGGAACAATAGTGATCGAATGACAGAATTAAGATGACGGAAGCGCTGCCAAAGGAGTGAATAGATGCTTGTCGATGCACGAGGTTGTGGTTGTCCTCAACCGGTCATAATGACCGATGAGGCCCTTTCGAAGATCAACGAGGGCATCGTCAATGTGCTGGTGGATAACGAGGAGTCCGCGCTCAATGTAGCGGGATATGCGGCGCAGAACGGCCTGCTCTCTGAAACGACGCGAGAGGGGAGCGACTGGAAGGTCAGGATCGTGAAGGGATATGCATGTAAGCCGAACGGGGAATTGGGAATGCGGAATGGGGAATTAAAGAAAAAGACCTTGCTTCTCATCATCGGGACCGATTCGCTCGGCAAGGACGAGACGCTCGGACGGATGCTGATGAAGGGGTTCCTCGAGACCATGAAGGTGCACAAGCAGATCCCCCATACGATGTTCTTTCTGAACGCCGGCGTACGATTGACGACCACGAATGGCGATACTGTGCCCATCCTGCAGGAGATCGCAGCTCTTGGTACGGAGATATACTCCTGCGGCACCTGTCTGAAGCACTATGAACTCGAATCCCAGGTCCAAGTGGGCAACCGGGGGACTACGAACCTCATGGTAGAAGGTGTGCAGGATTTCGATAAAGTGGTCTGGATCTGAAGGCGTCGGAAAAGCAAGCTGTACGTGGTAAGCGATAAGCTATAAGCGATAAGCTATAAGCAGAACAGGTCTATATTGTATTTCATCCGCTATAATCAGACGTCTCGCCTGCCTTATCAGTGTCTAGCACGATTCGATAATTAAATCAGCAAGATAGATCGCTGTGAGTTGTTCGATTTTCCATCCCCATAATCCCATTGACAAATACATAAAAACATCATAATGTTTGCATGTAAATGTTCTGCGTCATCAAGCTTGTACTAGAGGAGGGCGGGACCATCATGATCCCCTTGGAAAAACGCCTCGAACTCCTGAAGGTCATAGCCCATCCTATCCGCATCAAGATCCTCGAAGACCTGACGCAGGGCGTCAAATGCGTGAGCGATTTTGAAGAGTCCCTGGACATCAGCCAGCCCAATGTATCCCAGCATCTCAAACTGCTCCGTTCCCATGGGGTCGTGGATTTCTTCGTGGACGGCCGCCTTAAATGCTATTTCCTGAAGGAGCCGTTCATCCCCGATCTCGTACAGCTCCTGAAAAAAGAATATGACGATGATATTCCGGCGCCGGCCTGCTGTCCGGTGACCAAGAAGGGGACCTATCCCGGAGAGAGGAGACGATGATGAAAAAGCGCATGATAACGTTGTATCTGAACGATCCCATGAAAGACAAATACACGAAGCAGTAAATCCTGGGGAGGATAGAATGCCAAAGATCGTTGTCTTGGGAGGGTCGTTCGGCGGATTGACCGCGGCCTTTGAACTTAAACGGCTGCTTGGAAGCAAAGCGGAAGTTACCGTGGTGAGCGATGATGACCGGTTCGTGTTCCTGCCGTCGCTGCCGTGGCTCATCATGGGGTGGCGGAAACCCGGGGACATCACGCTCCGGGTCAGCGAGATCCTGAGGCCCAAGGGGATCGGGTTTGTTCACGATGGGGCGAAACTGGTCGATGCCGATGCTTCGAAGGTCATCACCGTAAAAGGCAATGAGCTTCCGTACGATCATCTTGTCATATCGACCGGTCCCTCACTGGCATTTAACGAGATCCCCGGTCTCGGACCGGAACAGGGATATACTTCCTGCGCCTTTACCCTCGACCACGCTGTCAAGACCGGAGAGATCTGGAAGAGTGTTTTGGAAAAGCCCGGCCCCATCGTGCTGGGATCAACGCAGATGGTCTCCTGCTTCGGTCCCTCCTACGAGCTTGCCTTTGAGATGGATCATGAACTTCGCAAACGGAAGATGCGCCACAAGGTCCCGATCCTTTATCTCACCTCGGAACCCTATCTCGGCCACATGGGCATCGGGGGCCTGGGGGCCTCGAAGCTCTGCATGGAGACGGAATTCGCTGAAAAGGACATCAAGCCGCTGGTGAATCAGGCGATCCAGGAGGTCGTTCCCAACGAGATCCGGCTGAAGGACGGGACGAAGATCCCTTTCAAACTGGCCATGATAGCTCCGCCGTTCAAGGGAGTACCCGCCGTAGCTCCCCTGGGGAATCCCCGGGGCTTCATTCCTGTGGACAAGAACTACCGGCACGCAAAATACAAAAATGTTTTTGCTATCGGCGTGGCCATCGCCATTGCGCCGCCTGAAGCCACGCCGGTGCCCACGGGGGTTCCCAAGACCGGGTACATGACCGTGAAGATGGCAAAGACCGCGGCAGCGACCATTCTGTCCGACATTACAGGGAAGACGCCGCCCCAGGCGGACGAGCTCAGCGTTGTCTGTCTCATGGACATGGGGAATACCGCGGCGCTGATGAAAGCCTATCCGGTGCTGCCCCCGCGCCAAAGCTCCTATACGAAGAAAGCGATCTGGGCGAAGTGGCTGAAGTTCGGATTTGAACGGTACTTTCTGTGGAAAATGAAGCAGGGGCTGAGCCAACTGCCGTGACAGGGGAAATGGGGAATGCCGAATGCGGAATAGGACTGAGGATTTCCTGTATCGTACTGCAAGACGGTCGGGTGAGAGGGGGGGACGCTGTACTGCTTATCGCTTAAGACTTACAGCTTACCGCTTGCTACTGCCATGATCTGTCTTTTCACAGGCTCCGGCCCGTTTTCTGGCGGAGCTGTTTGTCCTGATGGTTCGAAGGATTGTCAGTGAGCAGGAGAACGCCGTCTGCGGAGTAGCCCACGTAGATCGTATGACGGGGAGCGAAGGCGGTCTCCCCGCCTTTATAGAGCTTCATGATCTTCTTGACGTAATCCCGCGTCTCCTTAAAGGGAGGAACAGTCCCCCATTTTTTCACGTTGGTCTCGCCGGCATTATAGGCTGCAAGCGCGAGCGGGACGTTGCCCTCGTACCGCTCCAGCAGGGTACGGAGATATCTGACGCCTCCCTCGATGTTCTCGCGGGGGCTGAAGGAGTTGTTCACGTTCAGGTCGGACGCTGTCTGGGGCATGAGCTGCATGAGCCCCATGGCGCCTTTTCGCGATATGGCAAAAGGATTGAAGTCCGACTCGACCTTAACGATCGCGTGGACCAGCGAGGGATCGACGCCATGTTTTTCGCAGGCATCGTTGATGTATCGGGTATATGCGGTGGTAGGCATGCCGCTGCCGACGGTTGCGCGGGCTTCCTGTCTGACCGGCTGCTTTAAGGGGGCGGTTGCAACGGCGTCTGCTATGGATTGCTGCCGTGATTCGGAACGGATCCGGGCGTGCTGTTTTCCATTGGTTGAAGTAGGAACGTTCGTAAAGTGGACAACGCCCTTGTTATCCACGTATTCGTAAATGTCAGCGTATGCCGGCGAAAGAGAGCAGGCCATCCACGCTGTCACCGTCAGTATGTAAAAGGGTCTTATTCTCACCTGATCGTCCCGGGATATCACAATCGGCTTATTTTTCTACTATATCATTATTCGGCAGTGCTTACAAGAGGGAAGTGTTCAAATAAAAAAGCCGGCCCACATGACATGAGCCGGCTGATGACAGCATATGCTAAGTCTCTTACGCTCCTGCCTGCACCTCGATCTTCCTTGTTTTCGCTGCCTGCGCTTTGGGGAGCACCAGCCGCAGCACACCGTTCTTTACCGTGGCTTTGATGCCGTCCCGGTCGATCTCTTCGGAGATCGTGAATGCCCGCTGGTAGTCTCCGACCCCGTATTCGGCGTAGAAGGGCCGTGACGCTTTCTGCTGCTCCGGGTCCGTCATTCCGTAGATCGTGAGCACGTTCTTTTCAAGTGAGATATCCACGGACCTCTCGTCGGTCCCCGGCATGTCCGCGGTCACGACGATCTCGTCCTTTTTCTCCAGGATGTCCACGCTTGGGGTATATGCCTTCCTGGGACGGGTGCGTTCCACGCCATCGGGCATTTCAGCCTCTTTTTTCTGCAGTTCCCTTGTCGTTGCCATGGTCTTTCACCTCCTATGCTGATATCACATTGATCTTTTTGGGTTTGTCCTCTTCTGCGCGGGGAAGCGTGATCGTCAGAATCCCCTTGCTGAACCTTGCCTCCACCTTGTTCGCATTGATCAGGAAGGGGAGGTCGACCGCCCTGTTGAACGAGCCGCTCCATCGCTCGCGGCGGTGATAGGATTCCTCGTCCTTCGCCTCTTCGGGATTGCGGGAGCCCTTGAGCGTGAGGGTCTTGCCAACAACCGAGATGTCCACATCCTTGGGGTCAACGCCCGGAAGTTCGATTGTCACTTCGGCCTCGTCTCCGGTCACCCATACGTTCACTGCGGGAAATTCCGCAGCTGCTGCGGGGACTGCCAGGTCGCGGAACAGACGCTGCATCCTGTCCAGTTCCGACCAGGGATCCCATGTTCTGTTGAACCTGCTGATATCCGACCATATCATATGTTGTTCCTCCTTCTTGTTTTATACTTACTGGCACTCTGTATCTACGAGTGCTAATTCAAAATATAATACTTGAGTGTGTTCTTGTCAAGTAATATTATTAGCATTTAAATACAATAGGTTAAGCGTTATGCAAATATACGAACGGAAACAATAGACTTGGATAGGAATTCGGGAAAAGGCAATTTGGACGTTGAGAAGATCGGATCAAGGCGGAAAAAAGAGTGCGGACAATAACTTTCACAGAGCTGGAACGATCATGGTTCTGAACCTCGCTCTGAGTCATAAATTACCGTTTCCCGGTCAATGACTTCATGTTAAAATCCATTGCGTGATCCGATGAGATTCACAAAGGTGAGCAATGGACCAGGAACAGGCGCTGGAACTGAAGCAACGGGAATTCAACGAAGCCATGGAACGCTACGAGAAGGTCCCTGTCTATAAAGTGATCTACAAGGCGGTATCGGTGGTCAATGTTTCGCTGCAGATCTACTTGCTCTATCTGGTCCATCCTCTTTCCATCGGCCTGCCGTTGCAGATATTTTCCTTTTTCGCCGCTTATCTGGCAGCGGACTTCCTGAACGGCCTGGTCCATCTGTTCATGGACGGGAACGACGACTATACCTCCCCTGCAGGCCCGCTTGTCGCCGCGTTCCATCTGCACCACCGGACGCCGCTCTACAAGAAGAACAATATCCTGCTGGTCTATTTCAATGAGACCGGAGCAAAGAACTGGCTTGTGGGATATCTTCTCCTGGCGGTTCTGTTGATCAGGACAGCGGCTGTCCCTCCGGTCCTTTCGTGGATCATGGTCTATTTCGGCATCCTGTCATCGGTTGCGGAGGTGTCTCATTACAGTTGTCATGTCACGGATTCAAGGATCGTGCAGTATTTACGATATCTCGGATTGTTCCTCACGAAAAAGCATCACGGTCAGCATCATATTTCCGATAATGTGAACTACGCATTCCTGAACGGCTTTACCGATCCGCTGCTGAATATGATCGCCAGGAGGTTCTCACGGGGGTACAAGAACAGGACGGACAGGCATTATGCGACGTATACCGGAGCCGGAACAGCGAATAGATGATTTTGGAATGCGGGATGCGGAACTCGGAATGTAAACTGCGGAGTGCGGAGTAATTTGGAGGACAATTATCAGGCTAGATAGTAAACGAGGGCAGGCGGATCGCCTGCCCTTTTTCTGTAAAGACTGAGGATAGAGCCACTAAAACAATTCGATATTCTCACGAAGCCACGAAGGCGCGAAGGAAAGCCGTTCAAAGCGTTGCACGGTCCCTGCTTCGCGGCTTCGTGACTTCGTGCGAGAACAGGTATAACGACAGGGTCAGCTGAACGTCGCTCTTGTGGTTCCCGCGCTTTGGAAACAGGCCCGGCCCATCAGGAACGACGAGAAAAAATGGTCTCGGTTTTGGCCAAAATTGCCCTTTTTGTGTTCCTTGATTTGTGTTATAGTCGTCGCACAAGAGTTTCTTCCCTGTCATTGCAGGCGATCCTTTGAGCATGCTGGTATCCGCTGTCGCAGGCGGGGCGGTTCCCGGGGAGAGAATGCATGAGCATCATTCGAACAAGCAAGACCGTGCATTACGAGATCAACGGCAAGCGCTACGACCGCATCGAGGACGTGCCGCCGGAGTTCCGCGAAATGATCCGGCAGCTGAACGAAAATCCCGAAGCGTTCAGGAACAAGACCGTGGCCGCGGTCACGACCTCCGTTTCCGGCGGGATAGGGGGAGATCCCGCGGGATCGTCGTTCGCGGACCATCGCGAGAAGTTCCTGCGCGAAACGGTCCTTCCGAACCTTCATCTTCTGGACCCGAAAGCGCAGGCAGAGGTGCTGCGGGAGATCGGCGGGGAAACCGAAACACAGCCGTCCCAACGAAGCACGATCATCTGGATCATTGTGTATGTACTGGTGGGGCTGCTGTTGCTATTCGGATACAACGCCATAAGGAATATGGTCGTTGCGCCATAAGGGAAGGGCATCGCCGGAAGAAGGTTTCGGGAAAGGGAAAGCATGTTCGAGAAACTGAAACAAGTTCTCAAAATGATGACCGTTGTTCCCGTGCCTTTTGATCCCGCCAGGTTCGGCGATCAGATCGCATCACAGACCGAGTGGACGCCGGCAAAGCGCGGGGGCGCCAGTTTCCGGACGCACAAGCTGGCCATGGCGAGCACGACCAGGATCGAGTTCCGTGCTGCCTTCGGCGCCTTGCTCTTTTATCTGCTCTTCTTTCTCGCCGGTCTCGGAGCGTTCCTTGCCATTTCCATCCCCTGGTTCCTTGGCAAGCGAGGCTCTTTTGACATGGGTCTGCTCATCCCGATCTGCATAAGCTGGATCTTCATAGCCGTCGGCGCGTACCTGTTCTACGCCGGGACCGCTCCTATTGTGTTCGAAAAAGGACGGGGCGTGTTTTGGAAAGGACGCAAAGGGCCTGATGACGAGGTCATGAGCAGGAACAGGAGAGACTTCGTGCGGCTCGATCAGATCCATGCAGTGCAGTTGATCGCCGAGTACATCACCGGCAAGAACTCTTACTATAGTTATGAAATGAACCTGGTGATGGCCGACGCCAAACGGATCACGGTCATCGATCACGGGAACCTGGAGAGGATCCGCGAAGATGCCAAAACCCTGGCCATGTTCCTGGGAAAGCCCTTGTGGGACGCGACAATAAACTGACCTGGGCCCCTCACCTTGATCCTCTCCCCTCGGGGGAGAGGGTAGGGTGAGGGGGCTCGGTCCGTATGTATCAATACTTATTTCAACAAGGAGACCGCCGAATGCTGAACAGAAAGAACTTCTTTATCCGCGAGCATGTGGGGTTCATGAAACTGTCCGATACCTATGACATCCTGGACCCGGAGACGCAAAAACAGGTGGGGATCGCCAGGGAGAAACCGGGAACGCTCATTCACGTGCTTCGTTTTCTGGTGAATAAACGTCTCCTGCCCACAAAGGTCTTTGTGTACGAGGGAGAAAATCACGAAGATGAGAGCAAACTGCTCTTCTCGATCCAGCGCGGCGTCACCCTGTTCCGGTCCCGGGTCAATATTCACGATAAGGGCGGAGCAATCATCGGCTGGCTCAAGAGCAAGGTGTTCTCCCTGGGCGGGGCCTTCTATGTCTATGACGCCGCTGACAACGAGGTCGCTTTTGTAAAAGGCGATTGGAAAGGCTGGAACTTCCGCTTCTTGAACAAGTCGGAGCGGGAACTGGGCACCATCACAAAGAAGTGGGCGGGCATCGGCAGGGAGCTTTTCACCTCTGCGGACAACTATATGATCGCGTTGAACCAGGAAGCGACGCCGGCGCAGGCTATGCTGCTGCTTGCGGCGGGTTTGGCGGTGGATACGGTGTATAAAGAAAGATAATGGGGGGTGACGTACTAACCAAGCCTGGAATATCTCATCTTTTCAGGCCTGATCCCCAAGTGTTCCCATACTGCTTTCAGAGGTTGTCATGCGCAAACGCACCAAGATCGTCGCCACCATCGGCCCGGCAACGAGTTCGCCGGCAATGATCGCCATGCTCATCCGGGCGGGCATGGACGTCGTCCGGCTCAATTTTTCCCATGGTGACCGGAAGGCCCACAGCGAGCGCATCCGCCTGGTCCGCAGGGAAGCGAAGCGGCTGGGCCGCCACATCGCGATCATCCAGGACCTTCAGGGACCGAAGCTCCGGGTCGGCAGGATGAAGAACGACGCCGTGCTCCTGGAGCGGGGTGCATTCGTCACGCTCACCACGAAGAACGTCGTGGGCACAAAGCGGCTCATTTCGATCACCTATCCCCGCCTCACCGGGGACCTGAAGCCGAACGACACGGTCCTGCTCGATGACGGCCGGCTCACCCTGACGGTCATGGAGCGGGGACGGGACACGATCGAATGCGTGGTTGTCCGCGGCGGGGTCCTGAAGAGCCACAAAGGTGTCAACATGCCCGGCGCCCGGCTGACCCTTCCGTCCCTCTCGCGCAAGGACAAGGACGATCTGCGTTTCGGCATCGCGCAGGGCGTGGACTACGTCGCTCTTTCGTTCGTGCGCACGGCCGACGACGTCCAGGCGGCCCAAAGGTTCATCCGCGTCGCCGGTGCGGGGATCCCGGTCATCGCGAAGATCGAGAAACCCGAGGCGATCCGGAACCTTGCGGAGATCATCGCTGCCGCGGACGGCATCATGATCGCACGGGGAGACCTGGGCGTCGAGATGTCGCCCGAGGAGGTGCCGCTGCTCCAGAAGCGGATCATCCTGGCCTGCAATGAGGCCGAGAAACCGGTTATCACTGCGACCCAAATGCTCGAGAGCATGATCGAGGCCCCCCAGCCCACGCGGGCAGAGGCCTCGGACGTGGCGAACGCGATCCTGGACGGCACGGACTGTGTCATGTTGTCGGGCGAGACCGCCGTGGGAAAGCACCCGGTCCTGGCCGTGGAAGTGATGGCGAGGATCGCCGCCCATGCCGAGACCTCGCTCACCCAGCTGCCGCCGGACAAGCATATCGGCGGGATCGGCGAAAGTATCGCCCACGCCGCCTGCCGGGCCGCACAGGAGCAGCAGGCAAGGGCGATCGTGACCTTTACCCAGTCCGGCAGCACGGCGCTGCTCGTTTCCAAGCACCGGCCTGACGCGGATATCATCGCGCCCACGCCTTTCGAACGGGTGGCGCGGAAGGTCGCTCTCTACTGGGGAGTGATCCCGGTGATCCTGAAGCCGCGGCGGACCACCGACGCCATGATCATGAGCGTGGAACGGATCATGCTCAAGAAACGGCTCGCGCGCAAACACGACCTCATTGTCCTGACCGCCGGCGTGCCGATCGGTGTGGCAGGCAGCACGAACATGATGAAGGTCCACCGCGTCGGGGAGACCAGCGGGCTTGAATCGCGCAGTTGATCATTTTATGGGGGGGCGGGAAAATACGAGAGTAGCAAGCCCCCCTCACCCAGCCCTCTCCCGCGAGGGGAGAGGATAAGGTAAATAAGGGGACGCTGGTTCCTACGGTGCATTGCCGCAGTATCAAATATATATTCACAATGTACTCTGAGAACCAATGTCCCTAAGTTGGCCCCAGTTCTCCCTACACTACCCATGTATTCCCATAAAGGAGTATTCAGAAATGGCGACCTCAGTAATCGCTGCAATTGAAACATTGATGAGTCTTCAGCGCTGGAATGTCATGCCAAGGATAGAAAACTGGACAGAAGCTGAAAATATTGCCTATACTACGCATGTTACATATGCACTTGCGCGAGAACTTGAATGGAATGACGATAAGATTCAACACGCGATGATGAGGGCGCTGCTAAAATCCCTTAACAAGCATTTTTTGGCAGACATTCCGGTGAAATCGAGACGTGTATTGCGCTTGATATCTGATGGCGAGGGTAAACAATCATACGAAAAACTAATCAATGAATATGCAAAGAAAACAGCACGCCTTTTCCCTAGAGAATTATTCCGAACCATAGAATGCTACATGACTATTCATGGAAACTATTCGGATGGACTCGAAGGGCGTGATAGGGAAGAAGTGGAAGAACTTGTACATTTTGCTCAACATAAAGTTGCGCTTGATGAATGCGAAATAAATGAAAAAGTTTATCCTAGTCGTGGCTATGAGATAATACACAAGGATATTGAAGAACGCCTTAACAAACTGGATCCTGACAAACGCTATAACAAGGTATACGAAGAAATTCGATTGTACCTTGGCACCGTTAAGAACCTCAAGTATCTAAGACGATGGAACCGAATTAACAGGACAGTCGAGACCTCTGTACTAAGTCATACGTTCGTGGTGACGATTCTGTCGCTCATGTTTGCGCTGTTGTCCGCGCATTCTGATAAAAAGATAAAAGATGGAACGGTCTTAGATGCAATATTGCGCGCCATGTTCCAAGGCTTTCCAGAGACATTGACGGGGGACATTATCACTCCTGCAAAAGATATCCTCAACAGGTCCTGTGATGGTATATGGGATAAGGTTGAAGCCACTCTAATAGATGTTTTTTTATCAGAACAAGTGCCTAAGGGACTTCGTGGCGATATGTCCAAGAAACACTTGCTCGATGAACTCTCCGATTCTGAAAATTATACTGTTGCTTCTCTCGTAAAGGATTGCGACCGCCTTGCGTTGGTACTTGAATGCCACATTGAAGCTAGAAATGGTAATATAAATGTCGAGATGACGAGTGCATTTAAAGATTATCTTGCGGTGCTTCAAGGTTCAGAATGGCGTGGGATTCGCGAATTTGCGCAAATGATCGCTATCGAAAGCCGCTAAATGCTTTGAAGTAATGTCCACTTGAAGTCTTTAAATTGAAAAAACGAGAAATCATGAGGTAATGTGCTTTCGTGTAATTACCGCAGCCGGGTTAGGCAGAGCGTCTTTTGTGAAACCTACGTGGCTGCAATTCCTTTGGGCATTATTGCGGGACACGAGCTTGCGCTTTAATAGCAATGAGGTCGAGAATAGTTATGTAAGAGGATAATAAGTAATGAATCTCATCGAGTTTTTTAAATCACAATTTGGTATTCCTGCATCAGTGATATTTATTGGCAGTTTGTTGGTGTGTCTTGGTGCTCTTTGGGCAGCGCGGGAAGCTCTTCAAAATGAGCGCAAGCTAAATGAGAAGAATGAGCAAATTGCGGAATTGACCATTAAGAATTTGCAGCTTAGTGAGGAAAATAAGAAATTGATAGAAAATTCTTTGGCTGAGCTCACCGGTGGCCAAAGCTGGGCATACCTTGATGTCGGTGTGAGAACGAAAAAAGGAATCATGCCAACATCTGGTATTGTCCTTATATGTGTTGGTAAACATCCCTTGACCGACGCAAGGATCACTATTATGAAAAGAGAAAAAAATGATGAATCAGGCGGTCAAACATTTGTTGGGGTTGCTAAATACGAGCTTCCTGTGATAAAGCCTGTATCTTTAGCAAATTCCAATTTACTGGGAACGTGGAATTTGCAGGGAACAGATGATATCGTTTTTTTGGTTAATATAGAAACAAGAAATGTATCAATAGAGCAAGCTATCTATTTCAAGCGAGATGCCGATAATAATTGGCTTATGGGTACAAAAGTCCAGCGTCATGTGCCTCTTGGCAATGGCGGCTTTAGACCCGAAATTCTGTTGGAGCGTTTTGATCACGGTTTCGCCACTGACGGGTTGCGATGGCCAGGAATGTTCAATTGAGAATGGACAGCTAGGGGGCCGTTGTATCCTAAAAGGACTTTCCCATTCGGGAGCGATGCACTTAATATAGGACACACGTTATAAGTTCGTATCCAAGATTCCCCCTGCTATTTTAACGAAGCAAGGCCGGCCGGCCAAAAGAGAGGACATATGATGAAGAGGATTTCTATCGCGGTTTTATTGTTATTGCTCCCGATCCCTGTCTTCGCAGGACCCGAGCTTAAAGGTTCGACCGAAGAGCTGAGAAGCTATCTCTTGGATGAACGCTCGATTATCGTAATATCAGGAACCGGCGAAGAACGCGTGCGTGCGGACACGGCCATAGTTTCTCTCATGGTGAAAACAAAAGAGGATAAATTCCAGGCCGCGCTCGACAAAAATATTGCGATACGAAAAGAGGTTAAAAGCAAACTGCTCGCCGCAGGCGTTCCGGAAGAGAACGTGGAGATGGCGAAGTATTCATCGACGCCTTCCTACAGCTGGCTGGGAGACAAACCTACGAGCTACGGGATCACCAACGAGATCATGATCACGATCGATAAGGAATCCCAACTGTTGTTGATCGCGAATCTCGTCGATACGATCAAGGAAGTATATTTCCTGAGGACCGAACTCAAACACACGAAAAAGCAGCCAAGCAAAACAAAAGCGCTGGAGAGATCGCTTGATGATGTCATTGCGAAGAAGCAGCTATACGAAAAGTCACTTGGCATTTCCCTGTCTCCCGTTCGCGTCGTTGAACAAGCGGTAACGGAAGGGCAGCCGGTCAGATTCACCCAGGAACCGAAGAAGCTGTATGGTTCCCTGTCTTCGGCGTCCGATGTGAGCGGTGAATTCGGCAAAGGCGAGGGCACTCCCGGTTTCGGAGAGATCGTCTACAAAGCGCAAACGCACGTTGAGTTTACCGTGCATCCGAAGCGATTATGATAGGATCTCGGATAGCTGGACGGACGTTGCTCGAAGGCGGAGAAGGGACGTTATTTTTCTAAATGGATTTTCCCATTTGGGGGCAATGTACATCAGGTGGGACACAACGTCCCTACTATCTCGACCAAATACTAGGTCATTAAAAAAAGAAATTCCGATGAAAATATTCACGCTCGCAACACTAACGGTTCTTCTTCTGGCATTTACCACAGCGCTGCCTGCTGCTCTAGCAGCGGATCGGGAAAGCGTTGTGACCGACCTAAAGAACCCGGAGTGGGACATCCGCTGGAATGCTATCCAGGAGTTGAACCGGCATCCCGATGCCTCCACGACCGACGCCCTAATCGAATCCTGCGGCGATCCGCTTGCGGACATCCGTGACAAGGCCGCCGACACGCTCGCTGCTATTGGCAAGCCTGCGCTGCCGAAGCTTCTGAAGGCGCTCAACAACCAGCGGGACGATGTCGTCATTTGCGCCTGCGTCAGTCTGGGGAGGATCAAGGACCCTGCTGCAATTGACCCGCTCATCCGGACGCTCCAGCATCGTGCCGCCCGCGTGCGGGAAAGCGCGCTCGAAGCGCTGGGCGCGTTGCAGTCCTCCCGCGCCTCGGACAGCATTGTTCCGCTGCTCAAGGACCCTGACGAACAGGTGCGGGAGAAGGCGCTTTTGGTCATGGGTGATCTTCGCGACCCGCGGGTGATCGACGGACTGATCCTGGGCCTCAAGAGTAGGAATGACAAGGTCACTTCCGCCTCCTACCGTGCGCTCGTTGCTATCGGTCCCTCTGCCGTGCCGAAGCTGGTGAAACAGATCGAAGGGAACGACTGGAGCCTCAAGTACAAGGTCATCGAGATCCTGGCGGCCATGAAGTCGCCCGAAGCGATCGCTGGCCTGGTGCGGCTGGTGGGCAGCGATCAGCAGCAGCTCAGGGAAACCGCAGGGTATAAGCTCCAGCAGATCGGCGAGCAGGTCGTGGATCCGCTCATCGCCTGCCTGCGGTCCCCTGATCCCCGGACGCGCCAGGCGGCCGCGACCATCCTCGGGAACATGAAGGCCGCGAAAGCCGAGACCCCGCTCCTCAAGCTCCTGAAAGACAATGACCCGACTGTGCGCGGAGCGGCTGCTTCGGCTCTCGGCTCGTTCAAGAACATGAGGATCCTCGAAGCTTGCCTGCCGCTGCTCCAAGACCGGGACGAGTCCGTCCGCGCCAGCGTGCTCGAAGGCCTGAACAAGATGGCATATCCCTGGCTCGTCGAGGAGTTTATCAGTGCGACGACCGACCGGTCAGCGAAAGTCCGTCTGAAAGCAGTGACCATACTCAAGGAACTGCACGACCTGCGCATCGTGCGCACTTTTCAGAGGACCCTCAAGGACCCAGATCCGGAAGTGCGGGAAAGATCGCTCTGGGGGCTGTACAGCCGCGCAAGCCGTGAGCAGGAGTCCGAGGCGGGAGCTTCCCTGATCAATGATCCCAGCCAGAAGGTTCGGCTAGCCGCCGTCGGAGTCCTAGCCCGTAACCTACATTCCGCGGTAGGGATGAAGGCAGGCCTGACCGCGCTCGGTGATGGCGATCCGGAGGTCAGAAAAGCGGTTGCCAAGAGCTTCATCTACAGCTTCTCCAAAGACGAGCGCATCGCCAAGCCGTTCCTGGATGCGCTAGTCAAGGAAAGGGATCCGGAGATGCTGTCCTTCCTGGTTGAGTTTGTCAATATCTATGACAGCCGTGATGCGCGCGCGGTCGAGCCGATCCTGACGCTCCTGCAGAGCGAGAAGGAACATGTGCGTGCGGCTGCCGCTCGGGCGCTCGGCACGCTCAGGGACAAGCGGGCCATCGGACCGCTTGCGGCGCTCCTGAAGGACCCCGATATCTATGTCCAAGACCGGGCCGTGGCTGCGCTCCGGAAGATCTATCCGCATTTCCCGGAAGCTCAGTTCGCGCCTATAATCGAGAACCGATTCCGGGCCTTGAAGCACAGCGAAGCTGGGGTCCGGCGGGTCGCGGCGTACGATTTTGGGCTGATGGAGGAACAAAGCGCGGTCCCGGCGCTAATCGATGCCATCGGCGACCGCGATCACGAGGTGAGCGAAAAGGCCATCAGCGCACTAGGTGAGATCGGCGACCGGCGAGCAATCAAGCCACTCCTCGCGATCATGCAGAAGCATCCGAGCGGCCGGACGGGCGACGAAACCTGGCGATTCCAAGGCTCCGCAGCGAGGGCGCTGAAGCGCCTGAAGGACCCGGCTTCCATCGGGCCGCTCATCAAGATCATGAAGGACCCCCGGACGAACCAGGGCCACGAGGCAGGCGACATACTGGCCGAAATCGGTGACCCGGCGGTGGCCCCGCTGATCGATGAGCTCAGGGACCGCTCGAGCCCAGCCCGCATCCTCGCCGCCTTTGCGCTCGCGAAGACCCACGACCCCCGAGCAGGGGAACCTCTCGCCGAGGCCTTCCGGGAGAAGGGCGACACTATCTTTCAACAGATTTTCATCGAGATGGGCTCTCCAGCAGTTACTGCGCTCATCGGCCTGACAAAGGACGGTTTGCCGAATATTCGCGCGCAGGCGGTAACCATACTCGGCAGGATCGGCGACCCCCGCGCCGTTGACGCGCTGATAGCGGCAACGGCCGATGCGGATACGCGTGTCCGCTTTGCGGCTGCATCTGCATTGGGCTCGCTGCGGTCAGCGGCGGCTGTAAAGCCCCTCACCGGGATGCTTGCGGACCCCGCACACGGCCATGAGGCAGGCAAGGCGCTCAAGATGATCGGAGAACCGGCTGTGGAACCCCTCATCGCTATAATGCGATCGGCTGACCCGATCGCTCGCCGCAATGCTGTAGCGCTTCCGGAAAATGTCAGCAACAGAGCATTTGCGCCCGTCTTGCTGTTAGGCCTAGGGGACAAGGACCGCGATGTCCGAGTGACGACCCTTCGCGCCTTGAGCGATTACGGCAGATCAGTCGCCGACATGGAAATCCCGGGAAACCGGTTCGTGCCGCTCCTGGGAGACCTGGACGCAGAGGTCAGGAAAACCTCCGCAGTCATCCTCGGGTATTACAAGAGCCGGACTTTCATCAAGCCCCTCTGCGGCGTGCTTCTCGACCAGGACCAGTCTGTGAGGTCCGCCGCGCTCGGATCCCTCGGAGCGATCGGCCATCCTGACGCAGACCGGTGCATTGAGAGGCGCACGCCCTGACCGCGGGTCGTGCCTTTGGAGAAGCGACCATGCGAATGATCCTTTATGCTGCCTCGATAGTAGTGTCCGTTCTTTACGCTGTTCCTGGTACGACGCAGGATGCCACAGACCTGCTGATCCTCCAGGACATAGGCACCTACACTTTATCGACGCCCAAGAAGCTCATCCCCGGATTCCCTCCGGTCGGCGGCCCTCTCGCGCAGAACAATAGCGGTGCGCTGGCCGAGGTCGATCATTTCCCCTTCCATGGGGACGTGACCGCGAAGGTTTTTTACCACGGCGGCAAGGGCACGGCGTCCCCGACGGTCACGGTTACCCGCCATGCTGGCGACGAAGCGGACCAATGGCTGTCCCATGAGGTGGACGCGGCGTTCCGGAATTACGGACAGCCCGCACGGACCTATATCCTGGACACCATCGAAGGGAACGCGGTCATCACGCGGTTCATAGGCGGCGCGGAATACCGATGGCTCAGCGGGAATACTGTCGTGCATATAGAATACCACGACTCGACACTCGGCAAGACGAAGCCGCTCGAAGTGATCAAAGCATACCTGGCCAAGTACCCTTCGACGCTGAGAACGACCTCGTATAAGGACTTGGTGAGCAAGGAGAACAAGACCGCATGGATCCGGGAGGAGATGGAGCGCCGCTTGTGGCTGTGCGATGCCTGGCTCAAAGCGATCGGAGCAGGCACGGTCCGGATTGGGCCGGGGCTGTCGAATATCGCCGACAGCCTGAAGTCCTTCAATAAATACCGGAAGAAGTATTATGGATTGAAATCCTTGCCGGACGAAAGGACGATTGACGGCTACGCGGAGAACTTGCAGGGAAGCGAGATCAAGGCACTGGTACAGGAGTCCAGAACGTGGTGGTCAAGCAAGCGTTCCGGCAGCCTCATCCTCGACCTTAGCAGCCCATTAAGCAAGGATGATGAAGAATAACCTTACCATGAGATAGATCAAAAAGCCGAAGCGTGGAGAGACAGGGACATGAAGCAACTCACTCAGGGGGACATCCTCTATCTGTACTTTATGAGAAAGAAGAAATGCATGCTTTGAAACAACGACAGGAAGTAAAACAGAAAACATGATTCAAAAATCCCATAGCCGCCACATCATCTATCCTCTTCTGACAAGCGCCCTCTTCTTCGCGATCGCACTTTCCCCGGTCGACCTGCTGGGCTGCAAGACCCGCGGCTTGCTGGCATTCGTGATCGCTTTCGGGAGCGGGATCGGGGCGCTTTATTCCGTGATCAAGGCGTTGAAGGGGAGAGTGAAGGGGGATAAGGATGCATCGTGGTGGATCGTCAGTACCCTGCTTTTGACCATACCTGTTGTGGCTTTGCTGATATTGGCGTGAGAAGACCGAAGCTTCTAGCCCCCCCC
>JAOUEV010000126.1 GCA_029858565.1 Nitrospirota bacterium
CAGGAGCCGGTAGCCTTCCACGCCGTGGCCGATGGGGTCATGGGTCCTGCATCTTCCGATATCATGCAGCAGAGCGCCCACGCGGAGGCGCTCACGGTCGATCGCGAGCCGCTGTTCCAGCAGGGCCCCCGCGGCGTCGGCCACAGCGGCAACGGCCATGCAGTGGCGGAACCAGGCGGTGTCCCGACCGAGCCGGTCCAGCAGCTCGATCGCGTCGGTATAGGAAAGCGGTGTGTGCATACGGTGATCGCAAGGCGTTCCCCGCGGGAACGCCGGCTCAGCATGTTATAGCCCCCTGGTGGAAAGGTGTCAAGGTCCGGTTGCTCGGCTGTAAGGACCATTATTCCTGTGGAATGAACATGCCGGGAGGTAAGGCGGCTGGATCCGCGACCGGGAGCCGGTGCGATGAAAGGAAAATCGAATGAAGGACTATGATGTGATCATCATCGGATCAGGCGCCGGTGCGAACCTGATCAACGACGTGCTGGAACAGGGCAAGACCCTGGCGGTCGTGGACAAGGGGCCCGCGGGAGGCACCTGCCTGAACACCGGCTGAATACCCACGAAGCTCTTGGTCTATCCGGCGGATAGACTGATGGAGATACGTGAAGCGGGTAAGTTCGGCATTTCGGCCGAGGTCAGGAGCGTCGATTTCAGGGCCATCATGGAGCATATGCGCGGCCACGTTCGGAAGAGCCATGATCCCATGGAAAAGGCGCTGCGCGCGGCTGAAGAGTTCGATTATCTCCCCGGCGAGGCCCGTTTTATCGGCGAGGGTGTCGTGGAAGTGCAGGGCAAACAGGTTCGGGGCAAGACCATCTTCATCGCCGCGGGCGGCCGTCCGCGCATCCCGAAGATCATTGGCATCGAGACCGTTGCCTACCTGACCAATGAGAATGCGCTGGGCCTGAACGAACTGCCCGAGAGCATGATCATTCTGGGCGGCGGGTACATCGCCTGCGAGTTCGCCCATTTCTTCGAAGCCATGGGAACGAAGGTGACGGTCCTGCAGCGCAACAAGCGGCTGGTGCCGGAGGAGGAGCCCGAGGTGTCGGCGCTGCTGAGGACGTCCCTTGCCGGACGCATGGCGGTCCACACGGACACCGAGGCGATCGAGGTGAAGCAGGCCGGAACGGCCGTGACCGTCACGGCGCTGGAGCGGGAGAGTGGAAAGCAGCTGCAGTTCACGGCGCGGCATCTTCTGGTCGCCGTTGGCAGGACGCCGAACAGCGACAACCTCATGGTCGCGTCCGGCGGGATCAAGACCGATGAAAAAGGCTACATCGTTGTGGACGAGTTCTACGAGACGTCGCAGAAGAACATCTGGGCCTTCGGGGACATCATCGGCAAGAAGATGTTCCGGCACACGGCGAACCACGAGGCGGAGCTGGTGTTCCACAACGCCACCCGCGGCAAGAAGGAGCGCATGAACTATCTGACCGTTCCCCACGCGGTCTTTTCCTGGCCCGAGATCGCTTCCGTGGGCCTTACCGAGGCCGAAGCGGTGAAGCTCATGGGAGCAGCTGAGCTCATGGTCGGTACGGCAAAGTACACCGACGTGGCGCGCGGTTCTGCAATGCGCGAAGGGGAGGCCTTTGCCAAGGCGATCGTGCACCGGAAGACCGGCAAGGTTCTGGGATTCCATATCATCGGGCCGCAGGCCTCGGTGCTGATCCAGGAAGTGGTGAACGCCATGGCGAACGACGGGAACATCTGGTCCCTGGCAAAGGGCATCCACATTCACCCTGCGCTGTCCGAGGTGGTGTTGAAGGCATTTGGAAAACTGCGGCCCCTTGTCGCGCCCGAAGGGCACCATCACCATCACTGAAGATGGGGATCCCGCTGGTACGGTAGAACGCCGCCGGAAGAGGGAGAAAATGACAAGGAGAATTGCCGGGAAACCGGTCATGGTCAATACTCCCTGTTACGACGGGGAATGTGCCGGCGATAGCAGCACAACATCGCCGGAAACAGGCGGAATATTCAGGCATCGGACAGGCGTCAGAAGCTGATTTTCATTGACTTTCCGCGCTGTTTAGTGGTATAAAGCCCAGCTTTGAGCGATCCCCCTCTCGGACCCGGTCCTCTCAGGGTTGTGCAGGGGGTTTTTATTTTTGCAGGGAAAGGGAAGAAGAACAGAACATGATAACCAGGGACAATCTCAGGAACATCGCGATCATCGCGCACGTGGACCACGGCAAGACAACGCTCGTGGACATGCTTTTGCGTCAGAGCGGCACATTCCGCGACAACGAGCGCGTTGCCGAACGGGTCATGGACAACATCGACCTGGAGCGCGAGCGCGGCATCACGATCATGGCCAAGAACACCTCGGTGTTCCATGACGGCGTCAAGATCAACATCGTGGACACGCCGGGCCACGCGGACTTCGGCGGCGAGGTGGAGCGGACGCTCAAGATGGTGGACGGCGTGCTGCTGCTCGTGGATGCGTCGGAAGGGCCGCTGCCCCAGACGCGGTTCGTGCTCAAGAAGGCGCTGGAACTCGGCCTCCCGCCGATCGTGGTGGTGAACAAGATCGACCGGCCCGACGCCCGGGTGAGCGAAGTGATGAACGAGGTCTACGACCTGTTCATCGACCTGGACGCGAACGACGAACAGCTCGAATTCCCGGTCGTCTACTGCATTGCCCGCGAAGGCGTGGCAAAGCTCAAGATGGAGGACGAGGCAAAGGACCTGCAGCCGCTCTTCGATCTCATCGTGAAGACCATTCCCGCGCCCAAGGGCGAAGCTGACGCGCCGCTCCAGGTGCTGGTGATGAACATCGACTACAACGACTACGTGGGCAGGCTCGCCGTGGGACGTGTGTTCGCGGGCACGATGAAGCAGGCCGAGATCGTGGCCATCGTGGACCAGGCAGGCCAGGTGCGAAAACAGAAGGTCACGGCGCTGTACCAGTTCCAGGGGCTCAAGCGGGCCGACGCCGAGAGCGCCACGGTCGGTGACATCGTCTCGATCGCCGGCATGGAAGGCGTGAACATCGGGGACACGATCACGAACCCCGAGAATCCCGTTGCCCTGCCGCGCATCGCCGTTGACGAGCCCACGATCTCCATGATCTTCTCGATCAACAACTCGCCCTTCTCGGGCAAGGAGGGCAAGTTCGTCACCTCGCGCCACCTGCGCGACCGGCTCGAAAAGGAGCTGCTCTACAACGTTGCGATCCGCATGGAGCCGGGCGAGGCCACGGACAGCTTCAAGATCATGGGCCGCGGCGAACTGCAGCTCGCGATCCTGATCGAGATGATGCGGCGCGAAGGCTACGAGATGTCGGTGTCCCAGCCCGAGACCATCACCAAGGTGATCGACGGCAAGGTGCACGAACCCATGGAAAACCTGGTGATCGACTGCCCCGAGGATTTCATCGGCGTGGTGACCCAGAAGCTCGGGACCCGCAAGGGCCGCATGATGAAGATGACGAACCACGGCCACGGCCGGGTGCGCATGGAGTTCCGCGTTCCCGCGCGGGGGCTGATCGGGTTCCGCTCCGAGTTCCTGACCGACACGCGCGGCACCGGCCTCCTGAACCACCTCTTCGACGGATATGAGCCCTGGCAGGGACCGATCGCCAAGCGGCTGACCGGCGCGCTGGTTGCGGACCGGGCGGGCAAGACGACCACCTACGCGCTGTTCCATCTCCAGCCCCGCGGCGAGCTGTTCATCAAGGAGAACATCCAGGTCTACGAAGGAATGATCATCGGCGAGAACGCGCGCGAGAACGACATGGACGTGAACTGCGTGAAGGAAAAGAAGCTCACGAACATGCGCGCGTCGGGCGCTGACGAGGCGCTCCACCTGGTGCCCCCGCGGCTCCTGTCCCTGGAGCAGGCGCTGGAGTTCATCAAGGAGGACGAACTGGTGGAGGTCACGCCGCAGTCCATCAGGCTCCGGAAGCGTGTGCTTGAGGCGAACAAACGGCCGAAGAGCAAGGAATAGGCGAAATATTGCGGATTGCGGATTGCGGACTTGAAATCTGAAAATATGAATTATCGTCAAGCCCCTGGCCAGTATGGTCAGGGGCTTTGTTAGTTGCGTCCTTTCTTCCCACTGTGCATGCTGCAATTGCGAGCGAAACGAAGCGATCTGTGTTCACGATTGCCGCGCCTGATTTGCTCGTGCAGCGGGCGGAATATAAGAGCCTGGACCGCTTGACAGTCAATGAGCAAGCGGTTATAGTTTCCCTTATAGATCATCACGATTTCGAGAGGAGAGCATCATGAAAAGAGCATGGATATTCATATTGATCGCGGGATTCATCATCACGTCGCTCGGCATGGTCATTGCCGCGGACAAGGACAAGGTCTTCTATGTCTGCAACTGCAAGGACGATTGCCACTGCAACTCGATCTCCAAGGAGCCGGGCAAATGCACCTGCGGAACCGAATTGATGGGAACGCATGTGCTGGCCATTGAGAAAGATGTTGCCAAGTTCTGCCGCTGCGGGGCCGAGTGCACCTGCGAACTGAGCAAGACCGATCCGGCCAAATGCGGCTGCGGCAAACCGGTCAAGGTCGTGAGCCTCAAGGGCAAGTATGTCTGCGCCTGCGGCGGCGACTGCCAGTGCAACACCATCTCCGACAAGCCGGGCAAGTGCGGCTGCGGCAAGGAGATGAAGCAGATCTAGCTGATTACTGATAGGTTAACAGCCAAGCCCCTGTCGTCATGCGACAGGGGCTTTTTGTTGTGGTGCGCCCAGCATGGGCGCACTCCTATGGGTGCAAGTCCCATCGTAAGTTGATCACGACGAACGAAGCGAAGCGCAACTGCATGAGGGCGACCGAGTGTGGGAAGGAAGCGCAGAGCGAAGT
>JAOUEV010000013.1 GCA_029858565.1 Nitrospirota bacterium
CTACGAGGCAGCGCCTTCTATCCGAATATTGTTCATCGGCTCGCAGCTTCGCTCCACGCTTCCTTCCCACACTTGGTCGCCCTCATGCAGTTGCGCTTCGCTTCGTTCGCTGTGATCAGCTTACGGTGGGACTCACACCCACAAGAGTGCGCCCATGCTGGGCGCACAAAAGAAAAGGCCGTCCTCTTCAAGAACGGCCTTCTGATTCCTATGATCGTCTTCATTCTTTATAAGGCAAGCTGTCGGTCCCGCTCCTGATTCCACTTCACCCAGTCATCCATATCCTGCTGGGCATTGAATTCCTCTGGTTTTGAGGCAAGCCCCTGCGGAGAGATCGTTATCTGCTGAAAGGACTTCACGATTACATGCCACTCCTCCATCGTTACTTCATGATAAGGAGGCGGAACTTCATGGGGACCGGAAACCGGGACCGGAGGCCCTGACGCAGGCGTTTTCTGCGACGTACCCTGCTGTTTTCCATCGACATACACGGAACCGTCATACACTTTGATCATGGCGGAATTGTCATCCTCGACATTTACGCGATAGACCGTTCCGCGCACGCCGGCAACGGCATTCACCGTCTTGACTTCGACCTTCGAATCGGAGGTTACCAACTTCTTCACATTCGCCCAAAGTTTGCCACCTCCCATATCTACCTTTACTTTCTTATTTTGTGTTTTCGCGTCAAAGGAAAGGTCTTCCATCCTTACGACAGACTTTTCTGCAAAGCGCATGATCGTTCCATCAGGAAATCGCAATTCCACCCGGGACCGTTCCCCCACCCTGATTTCCTGGTTCGATTGGACCCTATCATTCTTCCTGAGAACGGCACCTGCCTTCCCGGCACCTTTGGCATAAACATAAGCTTTACCATCCACCATTGTGGCTACAGCCTGACTATCGTCGGCATGCAGTGATATCGCTGCAAGAAAGAATGCGAACAGAACGATGCTTGACAAATAGAACAGTCTTTTTCTAATACTCATAATACAATCCTCCAGACTATGTATGCTTCCTGCTACACAGTGAACACAGTAGCATGGTGATCACCTGCAGTTTGTCCCCACATGACTTCCGCATGAGGACGATAACACCTCGTTCAGTACTAATAAACTATAATGACCCTGCAATATTGAAGAAAATCACCTTTTTTGCTCAGCTCCCGAAGCATATTCGCATCTGACTGGCCAAGTACGATATCGGTCCTCGCGGCACCTGCTGCCTTTACTCCTCTTATCACGGCCGGGTTATCAGTGACACGGAAATTATTAGCTGCAGCGTTCACATCCTTCGCGTATCCAGCGACGCCCTGCTCCACCGCATTCGTTCTGGTAACAACTTGTCCGACATAAATCTCCTGGCCCTGGGCGTCTATGATCTTCGGCAACAGCGCAGGCTTCAGACCGAGCCCTCTGCCATCAATGACTATGCCTGTTGCTTTGCCGCCTTTAAACTGTGCAGAAGACTGATCAGCGCCCGACGATGGTGTCGCTGGCAGTGCCTGCACGGTCTTCGGCGGTTCCGGCTTTTTTTCCTGCGGTGCCGGTTGAGGGACCTGTGCCTTTGGCTCCTGCTTCTGAGGTTCAGGGCGTTTCTCAGGCTGTACCGAAGGTGGGACCGCCGGTGGCCGCTGCTGTGGCATCGATTGTTTTTGTTCTACAGTCGATGGTATTTTATAGGAAGGTGGAGGTAATGGCATAGTCCCCTTGGCTCCAAAAGAATCCGGGACAACGGCATCCATGAGCGCACCCGCGAGCGGCATGGCAACCAGCACCTCCACTGCGCCGTCGGACATATACTGCGTTTTGACGATCCTTGCCCCTTTTACAATACCGTCGACGCGTGTTCTGATAATATCGCTTTTCGTCATGAAATTCTCGACGACCGTCTCAGAATCAACACGAACGCCTTTGACGATCTCCAGGAGATTGCGGTAGGCGACGACCTGTGCAGCGCGGGACGCCATGGCGCGGGATTGCGCTGGATTCACGGCTGTCGGTGGTGGAACGCCTATACCGGTTGCATAGACCTCTCCTGCTGTCCAGTTGATCGACCCCTGACCGACTGTTTCCACGGCATCAGAGGGACTAAACGACTGGGTCCACGCCGGTGCGGTCATCGAGAGTATCAGCACGAGAACCGTGAAAATCCCAATTACTTTTTTCATGTGACGCTCCATTTCAGGTTACGCTGTAGATATCCAACGATCACGGGATAGTAAAATCCTGGACCGTTTCCTTGCCCGCGATCACTGAAACTTGTTGGTTCACGGTCCTGCCTCCTACGGTGACGGATAATTTGTATTGTCCGGGAGAAAGCCCTTCTATCCGGTAGGTGCCATCCTGATCAATAGGTATGCCGAAGCTAGTGGTACCATCACGATAAAAGACATCTCCCTCGTCCAGAGGCTTTCCGTTAGAGCCGGTCACCTTTCCCCGGATAACGCCACCTGGAGCGAGGATAAAATCCTTTCGATATACCTTGCCTTGCTCGATATCTACAGCATAGGACGATTTTGCGAATCCGGAACCCTTCAATTCTAAGCGATATTTTCCTGCGTTGGCTACCGCAACAACGTATCTTCCATCGCTGAAAGGATGTTGAGTGCCCCTACCGTCTTTCCAAAGCACCGCTGTCCCTTTTGCGACCGTTCCCCCTGAAGACGCGTGCACCTGCCCTGAAATCAGAGCTGTATGTTGTCTGTCGTCCAGTCGTCGCCCAAGCCGTTTCTCTTTAGGAAACGGCAGTTCATCTACCATCACGGTACGGTCTTCCTCCTTAAAGATCGTAAAGAAGGTGGCTTTGTCCACATCGAGAAAACCGCCCTTGTAGACACCGGGCATTTCAATACCGTCAAGACGAAGAATGATATGGAAGGGATCAACAAAATGCTGGGAATGCTCGGCATCACTGAAGACCCATCCCGTGTCAGGATAATATATTTCTAGATAAGCGTGAAAACCGCCGTCGTTTACCTTTACGCCCCAATATTCCTTGGAAAATCCCCATTCGTATCCCGGCGGCAGGTACCCGTGGGCGACCCGTGCAGGAATGCCCGCCGCACGGAGCATTGCGACAGCAAGATTCGAGTAGCCGACGCAATAGGCCTTGCGAAATTTGAATGCTGAAACAGCATCAGCAGGAACAGTAATGGACGAATCAAAGGTCAGACTATCGGCAATCCATGAGAGAATGCTGTTCGCTGCTTCATGAGCATACCGGCTTCCCGCGGTTATTTCCTGTGCTTTACGCATGAGAGCGCCATCGTTCGACTGGCGGTCCTTTTCCGATGCGAGATACTGTCGATAGTTCGCCGGGATCAGCCCTGAGGGGATGGGAAAAGGGACCCTTGTTTTCAAGGGGGTCATCCGGGACGTGACCTGAACACGCTTGCTGAACTCATCCTGACTGATCACCTTCTGGCTGAAGGATTCGTTCGAATAATCGGGAATGAATGCGACACCGCGTGGATTTACGATGTCATAGATCACCGTATGCTCCCCTTCCAGGATCTTAAGATCCGCAGAAGCACTGATTGGAATAAGGATTGCCCCGGTGACAATGATGACCTGTAGGATATAGCGTATTATATTGTACATAATAAAAAGAGCCCGCTCCCCACCTGAAGGAGAGCGGGCCGTTTACCTACTTTCAGAATTTCAGCTGACTCTTGAATTCACGGATCGCAAGTAATGCGTCCGCTCCGGTCACTGCGTCTCCAGGACGGAACTCACCGGTCGCTTTGTCCGCTTCCAGGAAATTCCTGGATGTTACGGTCATAACGGCGCTGAATGCGTAGTGATCGTTCCGCACATCGGGGAAAGGCGATGTGGCGCCCAGGAACTTGGTGGCCAGTTTTTCATCACCTGTCACCTTGATCAGGATGTCCTCGAGCATGAGGGCAAACTCTGCCTTGGTGATCAGTTTATCTGGTTCAAAGGTATGGTTCGGTCCAGCTTCTAGTCCACGGATCTGCAACTTAAGCACGGTCTCGATGCTCGGTTTGAGCCAGTGGTCCTGGATATCGGTCGCCGCAGCCATTTTCACCGTACTTTCCGGTGAGAACCGCGTGCTTGATTCGGTCGGGGCCTTGAACGAGGTATCATAGGTCTTGGTCCCCCGTTTGGTGAAAAGCTTTTCAATGTTCATCTCCTGGTCGAACAGCGCCGCAACATCCGCCCTGTCGATCTTGAGGATCAATGCGATCTTCTTGCCTATTTCACTGCCCGGCGCCGCGCGCTGGATCTTCTGGATCACCGCCCACTCGGCATTGGCTTCGGCGACAAAATCTCGATTCATATCAAGCACGGCACGGAACATGGCCGCTGCCTTGTCGAAATCGAGCGCCATCTTATAGCACATTCCGGTATAGTAATAGAGCCGTGGATTGTTCGGTTCTTTCTCGTTCGCGGCCTTGAACTCCCGCTCCGCGGACTTGACGAGCTCTCCGACCAGTTTCTGGTCCTTTTCCATCTGGAGCGCATAGAGCCGGATCATACCGACACGTGATTCGATGCCTTTTGTCTCGAGGCCTTTTGCTTTTTCCATGGCTTCATAAGCCTGCCTGAAGTCGCCTTTTTTTCCAAGGGCAAGCCCCCTGCCAATATAGCCGAGCGGGGACTTGGGATCGAGCGATACCGCGCGGTCAAATGAACGCATTGCATCATCGAGCTGGTCTTTTTCCAGATACCTCAATCCCTGATTATAGTGATACTCGGGCGTATCAAGCACTGATGTCGATGGTGCCGCCTTCGGGCCGCAACCGCCAACCACCAGGGCAACGAGAGCCGCCAGAAGAACGACTAAACGATAGAATCTGCTATGCATGGAAAGACCTCCATTGGATGAGTTGATCTGCAACCGGATTGGCCTGGTCGATCCTTAATCGACAAGAATGATGACCCGGCATTTCTCCAAAAAGCTCAGGTTCTGTGCAGCACCCTGCAGCATCGCGGCATCTGCGTTGGATATGACGACATCTACCCTTGCATCACCGGTGGTCTTTATGGCTTTGACCATGAGCGGTTTGTCTGTCACTCGCGGGTTCTGCTGAGCCTGGCCCTGGTCCTTCAAATAACCAACCATTCCTTCGCGAACAGCCCAATCACGATTTATCCATGCTGATCCGTATACTTCCTTCCCATCCTCGTTCAGCACCTTGGGGGCCATTGCCGGACGTACGCCAAGTCCACGCGCGTCAACAATAAGACCCGTGAAGGCCTGTCCTGATGCAGACGGTGCGACCGCCATGGGAGCGGCGGGAGGTGTCTTGGGAAGCAGTTGGTCAGCAAGCGCGCCGGTCAGTTTCATACCGACCGTGACCTCTACCGATCCGTCGGACATATACTTCTTGTCCATGATCATCGCCCCTTGGACAAAACCGCTCACCTGGGTGCGGATCACGTCGCTGGTAACCATGAAGTTCTCGACCGTGGTTTGAGAATCCACGCGCACCCCTTTTACGGACTCCAATAGATTCCGATAAGCGACGACCTGCGCTGCCCGCTCGGCCATGGCCCGGGCCTGGGCGGGATTCGCCGGATTCGCCGGTGGCGCACCGATGCCTACCGCAGTGATCACACTGGTGGTCCAGTCGATCTTGCCCGAGGAACCGACCGAGGTCTCAACATCCTTGACTGTTCCGATCATCTGGGCATGCACCGGATTTGACAACACCCCGACCAGCAATACTGCTGCAAGAACAAACATTAACAATCCTTTCGCTGTCATGACCAACCTCCTTAGAAATATAATTGCCTTATTGATGGATAGCACGTTTTTGTGAAGCAAGAGCAGGCAAAATGAACGATGTGCCGAATGATTCGCAATTACGATGTCATATAGCACTGAATGAGTCAAGGTATTTTTCCCACAACGGAGATGATGTGAGGAACGTTTTGCAATGCTGAACGCCGCATTCGCTTTCCCCTGGTCGTCGCCGGTAAATACTATGATCAGCACTGTCCGAATCAGGAAAGTCGTGACTCAACAACATTCCAATTGATATTCGAAAAGAATGCCTCAATGTAATCCGCTCGTTTCAGTTGATAATCAGTTAAATAGGCATGCTCGAAAACATCCATAATGAGCAGCGGAGAACATCCCGTCAGATGGGCGACGTCATGTTCGTTGATCCATGAATTGAACAGGCGATCGCCTGCATGATCGAAATACAGGACTACCCAGCCAATTCCCCTGATGGTACCGCAGGCCTTGAAATCCTTTTCCCAAGCTTCGAGGCTTCCAAATTCCTTTTCCAATTTCCCGGCAAGTTTACCTGATCGGCTTAGGGGACCCGCACCTTTCAGATTATCAAAATACAGCTCATGAAGACGCATGCCGTTGAATTCCCAACCAAAGCGTCTCTTCAGCTCTGCATATTCAGGCACGGCAGTTTTACCATCCTTTAGCATCTGAAGCAGTATATCGCCGACCTTGTTCGTATTAGCGACGTATCCCTGATAGAGCGTCACATGGTTCTTAAGAAGCGTTTCACTGAACCCTTTCATACCGACAAGTTGAGCATAATCTTTTGCAGCATAGGGCATGACGCACCTCCGCACGATAGAAACTTCTTTTGTGATTTTACAATGATAGCATCTTGTCTTCTAAAACTCAAGTACAGCAGCACCGACAGTACAGCAGCACCGACGTTTACCACCACGAGGACGGTTTTGCTTGACATACATGTGATGACCGGCGTATTACGGGAACATGAGCATCAGATCATCATCAACCTTCACGCACATCACCTGCTGCCCGGGAAGACGACCTTCCGGGACATTCCGCATTACCTCCACGCTTCTTTTCTCGATGCTGCTTCTGTTAGCTTCCTTCCCCACGCAGAGCACAGCCGAATCGCCTACTATGGCGAAAGTGACCAGAGTGCACGACGGCGATACGGTAACACTTAGCATTGATGGTAGATCTGTCCGAGCCAGACTCATCGGGATAGATGCGCCCGAAATGGGGCAGGAGCCGTGGGGAAAGATGAGCCGTACCTATCTGAAAGGCCTGATACGGGAGATCAAAGGCCGCGTATTTATCGAAACCGATATCGTGCCGTATGATAAGTATGATCGTCTTCTGGTGTATCTCTGGACACCTGACCGCCGAAACATGCTCAATGAACGCATGATTCGCGATGGCTATGCCGTACTGTTCACCCTGCAGCCGAACAGCAGATACGCTGGCAGGTTTGTGCAGGCACTGGAGTCAGCAAAAAAATCCGGCGCCGGCATTTGGGGGCCTGAGGGTCTCAAAGAACTACCCCGGGATTACAAGAAAGCCCATCCCCGAAAATAGATTGTCGGTCCGGCAGTCTACCCTTTGACGCATGCAAGAGGTCGCACCCGGACGACTTTACGGGCAAGTCCTGCCTGGTGAGAGGCTTCGACCACCTCGGATACGTCCTTGTAGGAACCAGGCGCCTCTTCCGCAATCCCGGAATAGGAATGTCCGCGAACAATGATCCCCTGCGTTTCAAGAGAACGTACAATATCGCGGCCGTGCCATTGTTTCTTCGCCTGGGTACGCGACATTGCCCGTCCCGCGCCATGGCATGCCGATCCAAATGCTACTCCCATTCCCTCCTCGGTGCCCGCAAGAATGTAGGAAAAGGTGCCCATGGTCCCGCCGATCAGTACCGGCTGCCCAACATGGCGGTATTCCAGAGGCAGATCTGGCCGCCCAGGGCCAAAGGCTCGGGTTGCCCCTTTCCGGTGAACATAAACCCTCTTTTTCTTCCCATTGATCACGTGTGTTTCCACTTTACAGGTGTTATGACTGACGTCATAGAGCATCTTGAGACGCCCCTCAGGATAGATCTCCTCGAATATCTCTCTGATCAGATGCGTGATGATCTGTCGATTTGCTAGCGCACAGTTGATCCCCGCGCTCATTGCGCCGAAATAATCCTTCCCTTCCGGCGAGGTTATCGGAGCCGACGACAGTTCGCGGTCCCGGATAGGCAGTTGGAAACGCCTGGCAGCGCCTGCAAGTTTCTTCAAAGCATCGGTGCCTATCTGGTGTCCCAGCCCCCGGGACCCGCAGTGCAACGAGACGACCACATCATTCCTGCGGAGCCCCATGGCAAGGGCGGTTTTGTCGTCATACACTTCATCGATAGCCTGCACTTCGAGATAGTGGTTACCGCCGCTTTTATTTAGTAATTATAATTCACGATATTGTTATTCACGATATTTGTAATATTATATCGCGAATATTCATGATATTCATTCTAGCAGATAAAATTTAGTAACCGTTGATAATTCTGAAGGCACGTTCAAAATCTAATTTGGAGTATTTAAAACAAAAGTAAAGAGTGTTCTGCTTTTATATATTTGCTTGAGCGATGAAGAGTCACATTGTAATGCGCATCCCTGCGGAACTATAACCAATTTGATGCCATGAGGTGATTTCCAGTGTTCAGGATGTTTTTCCAGTTCGTCAATTGTCGACAGTACCAGAGACATTTAGCCTCAATAGGGGGGTAATAGGGCATCGAAATGGTCTTCAGCGCGATTAATTCTCAGGTTGGGCTTGTAGACAGTTTGCGATATGCTATTTCTATGGGAGCATTCGTTATCTCTCGGAGTCGACATTGAACCAGGGCCGCCACTTGCCGATCAACAAGTCTTCCTTAAAAAATCTTTCCGCAATATCTTCCGGTTTATAGACTTCATAACTGAATCCGACGCTCTTGGCAATGAGCTCCAAAGGTTTCTTTTCGTTTGGAAAGATATGTTCAATTCCGTATCGCAACTGGCAGCTGGTCGTGGCCGCCTTTTGTTTTCTGCCTGTCTTGGGAATCTTGTGAACGCGGCCCGCAGAACCTCGAAGCAAGTGTTGCGCAAAACGCTTTCTCAAATTTGTTGATTTTCCGACATAGAGGCATGGATAAGCCAGATCTTTGGGCCACCAGTTCTTAAAATGAACGTCAACCTCTTTGCCTCCGGGACCTGCCAGAACAATGTGTGTATTTGCTGTCAGAAGCCTTGAGCGCTTATCGATCCACCAGAATGCATACACGCCAGGTTCTTCAGGTATTGAAAGCCGAGATCCATTGGTCAAGGTCTCAATACTTTTAATATCACGTCTTAAATTCATAAATTAGCCGCACATTTTATTCAGCGCTAGAAACAGATTCCATTGCCCTTTCGAACAATTTGGAAAAAGCCTTCACTTTGGTTTTACCAGGGTCAATCTTATATTCAGCCTGCTTCCACTGCTCGCTATATTTATCCATCTTGATGCCCTTCGGCTGGTTCTTTTCGGCGACAGATTTCGGAAGTTTAAAAAAGAACGAGAAAGACTTTGACCCGATCCAGTGGATGCCAAACGCATTAAAGAAGCCGTGCTTAAAACCACAGTAGTTCTTGTTGTATTTCATCTCAAGAGGCCAGCCTTTCTTCTTGACTAGCTTTCCCGTTTCCTCGGCGTAAGCGAGAAAGGCCTTTACGCTATTCTTGTTTCGATATTTCTCGTAGAAAGCGCGATCATAGGTTTCAAGTCCTTTAACGGCTGCGGTCTTTTTGCTCTGCTCGGGCTCAAGCTTGTTCACGAGCAAGAAATGATTTGATCCTTCAACCCACCGCTTTATTTCGATCAGATCGACCTTATAATTGATCGTATTAATGAGCTCCAGCGTCGAACGTTCAATTGATGGGGCAATAATTATGACCCGCACATCATAGTTGTCCCAATTGACCTCGACTTCATCTTCGCGGCGCGGGGCTTCAAGCCAGAGATTCTTGATGGAATCGGGATTTTTCTGAGCCCAAATACCATAAGCGAGCACTTGCGGGATGATGGATGAATTGACGGACACATTCTTCATTTCGATGATACAAACATTGCCCTCGCTGTCTATTCCGATGATGTCGGGAATGCCGGCCTTTTTACCGCCACGTATTTGGCGCTTGATAAGGATAATATCTTCGAGAATTTCCTTTGATTCAAAGATTACTTTTTCGAAAGCCTCTTCTGTATCAAAAGGCGTCGAAAGCAAATTAAGCGTTTTGTTTCCCTTCCTCTTCCAGAATAGGTTTGCCATCTCGCCTCCATCGGCCATTGGACCACGGCCCGGGATCTCCTATGATTTAAACTGACTCACCAAGCCGCTTATCGACATATTCTCCATGATCACGTCATGGGGGATGAGAACATACTCCCAGGGCTTGCTTCCATTTGATGCAGCATGATCAGAGGCATGACTACACCATTTTACAGCCGCCGCCTTCTTCGCCAGAACATCTGGGCTTTCCATGTCATTCCGTGCTTTAGGCTCGAGTATATAGATACATCGATCGGCTTCAGCTACAAAGTCAGGAACATATTCGAGATTCTCGACGCCAAACTTGTAGTAGATCTGAAACTGCCCCTTTGTCGGCCTGAACCACTTGAGAACCTCACGGTCCAGGATGACAGCAAGCTTCCGTTCGGTATCAGAATGGAATTTCTGGTAAGGATAGAGGCAATGCTTGAATCCCCCGAATACCATTTGTGCCATCCGGCTTTTATCATCGACCGTGTTGCGGAAATCGTAAACAGGACCGCCGTAGGAATACGCGGTGTCCCGGATTTCCTGAAATCCCTTGCTGACGACCACCTCGTAGTCTACTGCTTTTTCCCACTGATGTGCTTGCATCTGAACATGGATAAACGCGGCCAACTGCTTTTGGTGATAAACCAAGACGTTCTTGGCATCATCATCCGACAAGTACGAACGCAGATGTTTGACGACCTGGCCGGACAGATCATACAGCAGATCAGCATGCTCATCATAGGAGACGTCGTCAAAATCTATGAGATTGCGTACAAGATAGTCTTCCATTCGAAGTTCCTGCTGCCTGCTTCCTCCGAATGAAAGCGTCTCCTGCTCATTGGTCCGTAAGGCCTGTATCAGCAAGTCCCGCTCGACCGGCTGGTAATTGATCCCGGAACAATCGAGTATGAATTTATTGAATCCCGTAGTTGTCTGGCCCTTCGGCACAACAAGGATCCTAGGGATATCGATCGTCTGTTTGACGACAAGTTCGGCAGTTTTGGCAACGACAGCGGAGATATCAAGAGACTCCTTAACGCCTGGCAATGTTTGCTGCGCGGAGGCCACCGAGGCAGCAACCTCCTCAGCTATCCTCTTTTGGACCTCAGGTTTCAGAAGATGGCTGGCAGAAGGCAGGTTCTCGTATTTTTTCATAACACTCACAGCTGCCTGGGCTATCTTCTGCTCAGATTCATTTGCAAAAGCCGGAGCGGCAGGTGCTTCTGTTTGGCCGGCAATCGGCTTTTGCTGCGCAAGTCCTATTTGAGCTGCAAGATTCGATTGGACAACGAGAGTTTTCAATTTTTGATCCGCAGATGGCTCTAAAATGATCTGTTGCAATCTAATTGCTGAATCTGGTCTATTGGCCTCGTCGATAATCTCCTGGAAGCGGTCGTGAGCAACGATATTCAGGCGATCCACGCTGCTTACGCCGGTTCGTCGACCGTAAGGCAGTCGCAAACCGCGCCCGATAGACTGTTCGATAAGGACTCGTGCATTAGCGGCCCGAAGAGGGACGATGGTATAAAGGTTCGTTACGTCCCAGCCTTCCTTAAGCATGTTAACGTGAATAACGATCTCGGTTGGCTCGTCAGGACTCTCGACCTTCAGAAGGCGCTCGACCATCTCATCTTCCTCGGCCCCGGTCTTACTTGAATCGACCTGGATCACCTTATCTTTGTATCGCCCCTCAAAGAACTTATCTGACTTGATGTGCTCGATCAACTTGCTCGCATGGGTTGTATCCCTGGCGATAATCAACATAAAAGGCTTCACGATCCGCTGGTCGGCCTGTCGGGCATAGGTTTCGAGCTCAACCTTGGTATTCTCATGGATCCGGATGCCATCTTCGAGCTTGATCTGCTCAATCTGCTCCGGAGAGAACTGCTTGGGATCAAAGTTCTTCTGCGTAACTACAGCCGGCTCTTTAACGAAGCCGTCTTCCATCGCTTTTGCCAGGGGATAATCATAGATCACGTTCTTGAATTTGAGGGGACCTTTCGGCGTTTCTACAAGGGGTGTAGCC
The DNA here is from genome assembly GCA_029858565.1 of Nitrospirota bacterium. Taxonomy (GTDB): domain Bacteria; phylum Nitrospirota; class UBA9217; order UBA9217; family UBA9217; genus JAKAHZ01. The sequence continues at coordinate 12,075 of JAOUEV010000013.1, forward strand.
GTCAGCTCAAGGCCGAGAATCGGCTTGAGTTCGTTGATCGCGCGCACGCCGGCCGATGCGCGATATCGGTGCGACTCGTCCATAATGAGAACAAGATCGTCTAGTCCGGCAAGATATTCGAAATAGCTTTCTCCAATGTACTCAGAGAGGCGCTTGATACGAGGCGATTTGCCGCCCCTGACCTCGGAATTGATCTTGGAAATATTGAATATATTTACATGGACCGACAGATCGATACCGGGCAAGGTAGCGCGTATACCCCGGCCTGACGCATAGTTATCCCCGGTAATGATGCTGGGCGGTTCAACAGCGAACTCAGCGATCCCCTTGAACACATACTTCGAGGTATTTGGTGTGAAATCAGTAATAAGCTTATTGTAGATCGTAAGATTCGGTGCAAGGACGAAGAAATGGTTGATGTTGTGAGCAAGATGCAAATAACTGATAAATGCGCCCATGAGGCGTGTTTTGCCGACGCCTGTTGCCAGGGCAAAGCAGAGTGAGGGGAAATCTCGTTCAAAGTCTGTGACAGTCGGGAATTCGGATTTGATTGTTTCGAGCGCTGCTTGGATGTCGGCTCCCTTGCGAGGTGGTACGATCTCGGTAATACGGTCAAGAATTTCAAGTGAGCGTCTTTGTGGCTGCCGGAGGCTGAGCCGTCCTGAAATAGCATTCACATGACGGTTCATGATTCATCCTCCTCGTCAAACAATCCCTGTTGCCCCTTCTTCGGAGGAGCTTTAGGCAGATTCTCAACCTGCAGGCTGTAATCGTCATGCCCCCATTCGCAGCGTTTCAGAACCGTATTCGGGATCTTCTTAATCGTCAAGTTTGAATACCGATCGGATTTCCCTCGGAATGCAGAGCATAGGACCAGAAGTGACCGCCCCACCCCGACTTCATCGGATAGAGCCTGGAGCTGGTCTTGGTTCAGGTTCTGGGTCGTGACATAAATGAAATCCTGCTCGTTCGAATGGCCATGCTGCCAGTAGATTGCATCGCTCGGAGCATAGGTGAATCCTTCAAGTTTGCAAAGAGCTTCTGCCAGCATCGCTGCATTGTACTCTTTATTGATGACCCAGTTACCCCATTTGTCCTTTTCTAGCAAAGATGGTGCAAGGCGGTAATATCTGAATCCACCTCCACCCTTCCAGTCTACGGCTTCGGTAATGCCACCTGTGTCCTGACCGTCGATTACCTTTTTCATACGCGGAATGATATGCGTGTGGCAGTGCTCACCCAGCTCCACCATGATCCAGCGCCGTCCCATCTTATGAGCTACAGCGCCAGTTGTTCCGGAGCCGGCGAAAGAGTCGAGGACGAGATCACCTTGTTTGGTAGAAATTTCAAGAACACGTTGAAGCAAACGCTCGGGCTTAGGGGTATCAAAGACATTGCGCGCTCCATACAAACCAATCATTTCTTTTTTCGCCTCATCTGTATGCCCGACTTCATCATGAGGCCACCAGTTATGTGGCGTCATGCCATCACGCACCTCAGATAAAAATAGTTTTAGTGCAGGAACAGTGTTACGCCCATCGCGTCCCCACCAAATACGGTTCTCTTCGACGTGACGTTTATGTGTATCAGGGTCATACTTCCAAGCTTTCTTAGTATTTTTAATAATATCGCCCGTATTCGGATTGACGATGTCATAGCAAAGATTCCGCCGTTTTTCAGGAGTTGCCTGATTCAGATAATCAACCGCTTTCCACGGCCCACGAGGATCATTGTCTGGATTGTTGTATCGCGCCGTAGACTCTTCACTTCTCGGAAGTAAGTTGTTTTGAAACTTATCGCTCTTGGCATAAACGAGTACAAAATCGCAAATTGTCGCGATTCCTTGATAATTATTGCTGACACTATATTTACGCTGCCATGTAACAGTAGTCTTGTAGTTAGTCCGTCCAAACACCTCATCGCACAATACCTTAAGGTAATGGACTTCGTTGTCGTCAATTGTAATCCACAGCGAACCATCCTCCGAAAGCAACTGTCGAATAATCTCCAGGCGGTCCCGCATCAGCGACAACCAGATCGAGTGCTCAACACCATCATCATAATGCGTGAAGGCACTGCCTGTGTTGTAAGGCGGATCAATGAATATGCACTTCACCTTACCGGCATACTCCTGCTCAAGCGCTTTCAATGCCAGCAAATTATCGCCGAAGATCAGTCGGTTATCGAAAATATCTTTCTTCGCCACCCGATGTGGAGCATGATAAGACTTCTCTGGGCCTTCAAGCAAAATGCGCGGCTCCAGCTTCGGCCGGTTCTCTTTGCCGATCCATGTTAGTTCAAGTTTTTGTTTTTTCATTTCTTTCGTTTTACGCCTTTACTTGACGTCTAAGATTTTCTACAGCGGCGCGAATAGCGTCAGCATTGGAACATTTTTCAGACCATTCACGCCAGAAGTTCTTTGTCAAGCTAAGTGGTGTCGCAACTGGTTTATCTAGCTTAATTCTTGAGGGAAGCAATATGGAGTCGCCGAGTACTATCGCCTCACCAATATCGAGAAGTGGCAGGACATCGGCTATTCCCGCCATGCTATCGGGCATAACTGATTTCACCGCGGACTGATCCTGCTCATTTGTCAGCCGTAATGCGATAAAATTGTTACACTGACTTAAGATTGTTCTGCTCACATCAGATGGGCGCTGGCTAACTACGAGTAGCGCAAAACCATACTTTCTACCTTCTTTGGCGATACGCTCAAAAGTATCAAGAGCGCGTTTTGATGCAGCATCTGCATCAGCACGAACAGGCAGGTAAAGGTGGGCTTCATCACAGACAAGACAAACCGGTGTTCTCGAAGATGCTTGCATCCAAAATTGAACATCATACAAAACGCGGGCAAAAACACTTACTACAGTCGGCAGGACATCGGCAGGAACTTCTGAGAAATCGACTACCTTAATGCCTGATGCGGTCGTGCATGTAGTAGACAGAAAAGTAACTGCCTGACCTTGAAGCCATGTGTAAACATTTGACTCTTTCGGAGGCTGAAACAGAAATCCATAACGGCGATCTTCAATTTTAGCTCGCAACCGGCTGATGAAGCGGGTAAGCTTGCCATTCCACTCGCCCTTTCTATCCGTTCCAGCGCGCGCTCCAGGCTCTCGCTCATTGTCGAGCCGATCCAATTCTGTTACGACCGAAGCAAGATCGTATGGGATTGGCGAATCAACTGTGAAAGTAGCTTCCACTTCTTTCATTTTCTCTTCCTGCAATCTCTTTCGCTTACTTTCACCGACCAATCCAGTGAAGATCATCGCTTGATTTGGTGCGTTCTGGTCTGTTCGGTCTAATAACATGGTAAGCATTTCATCACGATTAAGAAGCCAGTATGGCAAAAAGAGACTTTCTGGTTTCGGTTTAGCCAAGTCTCCTGGTCCAGCTACCTTAAAATACGCGGCATAGCCATTCTTTTGTCCTTTCGCGAGAGAAGCATACTCACCATGCATATCGAGCAATATAATATTCGAGTGGTTTAGCGTATTAGCTCTTTCGAGGAGTGCCGCAACTGTATAACTTTTGCCACTCCCGGTACTCCCTAATATCGCGGCATGTCGTTGAAAAAATCTGTCACCATCGGCGACAGCCTGAGCAGTCGGATCTATTGCGAAGTGACCCAATTTTAGCGCTTTATCCGTGGGTACATCCTGAGACAATACTCCCATGAACGCAGTTAGATTAGTACCTTGAATAAGGTGAGCAGGCTGATCAATCTGTGGACAAGAATCGGCACCGCGTTTGAATGATGGGCCACCAGCACCATCTTTTGATCTATATGTCCCAACGAGGACCGCTCTAATTGTATCCTGAATCTCTTCTGCCTGAGGACCAGCTTCCTCTTCGGCTCCTTCAGTCGCGGCAAGTGAATCCGATGGTAGTCGTGTCACGCGTTCTACAATTGAGATCAGAAACTGATGACCAGTAGCGCCTTGTATGGCTATCAGGTTTCCTACCATCACTTGCTTGAGTAGTTCGTGGTCGTCAACGTGGATAAATACTCGCATTGTATCTACAGACATTACTCTTCCAATTGGTTCCGACTCAAAAGACATTGCTGCATTTGGCATTAGAGTACTCCTTTATTGAACCCTTCGAGGTTCCAGAGTTGATCGTCCACAACAAGTTCCTCTCCGCTAGACGTAATAATACGAGTCCGATAATCCGTCGCCGAAACTGAGGTTAACACAATAACTTCTGAGTCTTTGCTATTTTCAACTATTTTCATAGCATTGGTTGTTAGCTCCTTTGCTATGATAAGAGTAGGTTTTGTAAGCTTCAATCCGGGACAAACATATTGCTCTAAGTGGTCGTCGTTAAAACCATAGCCGATAAACATTAAACGAGTTGCATTAGTGGCCGCTTTATTACCCGAAGTTCGTTGTTCATCAAAAGCCCACCGAAAGCTCTCTCGGTACTTACTCGCGCCGGGAGTAATGATAAGTGGTGCTTTCCCTATATTCACTGGGCACCGCACTAGTTTGCCATCTACTTCAAACCAATCTAAGCTACCATGTGGTTTATGTACACAAAGACACCGCAGGGGTCTAAACGCAGCATTTTTCCCAGCATAGTATGCTTCTCTATGAGCATCTGCTGCTTTTCTCGGATCTGAATGACCATGTAGGTAACCGGTAAACCTAGAATTGACTCCGACTTCAGCTGCTTCTGTTGCAAATTCAATTAAGCGATCATAGTTGGGTGTGATGAGATGAAACTGCTTACCGGCTCTCATAAGGTGTTTAATAAACGTAGTAAATGGTAGCTGTCGCTCCCCGTTTAATACACGCTTAAATACACTCTGCTCTGCTTCAAGAATCAAGTCCGTAGTAATGGATACGATTGACTCAACGGTCGTTGATTTCAACGTAACTTTTTCCATTGCAGCTTCAAGATGATCCCCAGCATCTAGAGATGCCACAATGGCATCCCAACCGGAGTCTGGCTCTGTCAAGAGTTTCTTGGGCATTTCTGCCTTTAGATATGCTGCAAGTGTTCCCATCCCCGGAACACCTTCTGCGATTGAAAGACCAGTACCAACAACCATGAGCAAACCCTCTTGAAGATGGTCCTGGAGACTTCTCACAATTGTCGTAATTTCAAGTGGCATATTGCTTACGTAAGCTCCTCAGGAGCCTCTAAAGCGTTCAAGCTAAGGCCCTCTATCTCCTGTAAGGTTTTCCCCGCAATGCCCTGCAAGTCGCCGTACATACCGACGGTTGACTGCATTACTCTACCAATTTGTTCTTCACGCTTTGCCCACTGTTTTGTGATCGCCTTCTTCTCTTTATCAAGATCTTCTTGCATGGATGAAAACGCTTCCACAATAGCCTGGACTCGCTGACGGAACCGCGGCCCGGTGAGGTATTGATAGACCATCTCAGTCTTTGTCTGCTGGCCTTCAGTAGCTTTTCTTGCCGCAGCTACTTCGATAAGAGTCTGACGCAAAGTTATCGCCACGGGTAGTGCGGTTTTCGGAGGAGTAACCCATACGCCGTCAACCAGATCAAAAGAGGCTACGTCCTTCGGCAGTACCTGGCTGACAATCACCGCCATTTCTGCCTTCGCTGTCCGTTGGTCCTCTCGGAGCTTCGGAAGCCAGGTATCGCTCCAATTTTTGGTTCGCTTTGATTCCCACAGAATCGTTCCGCACACCTGTCCAAGCGGTCCTACAACACGCTGCAATATATCGCCACCATGCTCTCCCTTGGGTACCGGCTCAATGACATCCCGGGGGAATTTAGCCCGAAGCAGTCCTTCAAGCTCCAATTCCTGGACTTCCCCCTGGAGCTGCTGAGACCCTTGCTCTGCTCGCCGCTTAAGGTCTTCGATCTGTTTTTGCATAGAAGTGATGGTTTGCTCTTTTTCCATCACTTTCAGCTTCATCTGTTCTTCCGTTTCCTTGCGTGCCTGATCACGGGTAGCAGTTAATCCCTCCTGGACACGCTTCTCAACGGTCAGCTCCATTTCTCTCTTGGCATCATCAAGCTCGCGCTGTTTGCGGATAAGATCAGCCTGAGCCTTCTGAGCCTCTCCAAGCTTTTCATTCTGTTGTTTAAGGATATCTTGAAGGTCGCAAACTTCCTTGTTCTTCTGCTCAAGGTCATTGCCTATCGCAAGTTTTGCTTTTTTCGCCTCCTCTGAGGCGATCTTTATGCGTTCTTGCTTCAGTCTTTCCGCGATTTGGTCGTCAATGCTTTCCCTTGCCTTAGAAAGGGCTTCTTCTTTTTCACGAAGAGAAGACTCTCGTTTTTCAATGTCCGCATCCTTTTTAGCCAAGCGCTGCTCAAAATCCCGTCGAGTTGACTCGATCAACGGAGCCGCAAGCGATTCGGTCAGCTTAATCTCAGCATTACACTTCGGACATTTGATTGTAGGTTCGGTACTCATATTCTGCTCCCTAAACACACGACAACATGCTTAACTTCTTTTCAGTTCCTGAATGAGCCAATCAAGTTGTTTCCGAGCGCCGCTCAGAATATCGTTGTACGTCACAATTTCAACGCCGGGCTCTTTGTATTGAGCGGATACTGTTGCCCCCTTTGTCCCTCCAATGATAAGGACATCGATCTGAGAGCTTATATGCGCTGATATCTCATGACGATATTTTGTCGCTTGCTGGTAGTCATTCAGCCCGATTTCATGTGATGGGCGTTTGAATTCTATAAGAAGATGCCTACTCAGCACATTGTTGACGAGAAGGAGATCTGGACGGTCTGACGGATCGCTCCCTTTGTATTTCTGACCGAGATACTCATCAACAACACGTCTGAGTGTTTTATTCGACGACATGAGGCTATACTCCGTCCCTATCATCCAGAGACTGTTCTCGACGGCTTTATGCACCTGGTTTTCAAGCGTTGCTGGATCAGCAATTAATGCATCGACATAGTCGAGAAAATTAAGGCGCTGCGAAAGCTGTCTACTCATGATTGCCGTTTCCAATAATCCAAACTCTTCTAGCGCCGCAGCAAGGTGGGCCACATCCGTGTGACTAGCCTCGTCGATGTTTTCCAAGACAGCTCGGTACTCATCTCGCTCCATTGCATCGAGAACAACCGACACTATGGGTTCAACCCGATCTTCGCTCTCATTGTAAAACTTCTGAAGGATCCTCTTTATTGCTCGATCTGCGAACTCGCGCTTGTATTCAGGCAGAGCTTCAAGTCTCTTTTGGATTTTCTGCTTTAACCTGGCTTGAGCCAGGTGTATTTCCTGTCCGTAAACTTTCTTAACTTCGGCTCGCAGATGAGGAACTACCCATTCCTTAACAACATCAAAACCCTTGCTATTGTCAACAATAGCTGCCCAATCAGCTGTTATGTCGTTGGCCAATCCGTCGACTTCAATTTCGCCGTAAATCTTCCCGAGCAGCTTAGCAGGGAAATCGTCGGATTTATCCAGCCCAAAAAAGCGAGGTTTGCCAATCGACTTACCAGCTACGCGTACCACAATACCGGATCTCTTAATTTGCTTCCTGCCATCTGACACTGTAAAGCGAAGCTTAACAGGGCCGATACCGGGCAGGGTCACTTCATGCGTTATGGTCGGCCCAGACAAGTCCTCGATGTCCAGGGGCTTTTTATTCACTCGAATTGCAAAATCCGTCTCTCTGCCATAGTCATGAATTAATAATTCCCTGAATTTTTCCGGCATAGGGAAATTTAGTGCCTGATTCAGGTGAGAAAGTGTAATCACAGTACCGCAAAGATCAGCATTGCAGGGCGTCGAGATAACATCAATAGGAACGCGTTCTATGTCTTTGCCTGCCTCGATTAGCTTCTTTTTGTCAATGGTAATTGTCGTTGTATTACCTCGTGCATTTGTTTGAAGCGACATCAGTTCTGCGGCCATAAGACCTGCAAATTTACCAATACCCTTACGCCCTTTAACAAGACGGTTTTTCCCTGACGTTCGATCACCTTTGCGGCTCCGACGGTCATTCGCGACAAAAAGATACTCCGCCCGCACTTCGCGCTCCGTCATACCAGTCCCGTTGTCCATAATAACAATAGGATCAGATGTATTCGGCGCCGGTAATGTAATCGATACCTCCGTGGCATCTGCGTCCCAGGCATTGTCTACCAGCTCCTTCAAAGCATCTTCAGTGGAAGAGTATGTTTCTCCCAGCAAGGATGCTAATCGCGAGTCAACTTGGAAGTGAGCCGCTTTCGTCATACGTTTTTACCTCAATTGAGTGTCCAGCGAAGACTGAACAGGTTTGCAGCCGATATAGTCTGGTTCAACTTTCCCTCTATCTCACCGATAAGTTTTTCTCTCTGGCGGTCAATCTCGTCCTGAGCTTCGAACAGCGATTTCCTCTTCTGACTGCGTTGATGTTCAAGCGCCTTGATCTGTTTTTGCCCAACAAGCTTGTCCTCTAAGGTAAGCGCCGCCGTCGTTGCACGTCTGGTTTCCTTGATCTGTCGATCAATATCCTTTATCTCCCGCTCCAGCCCCACTTTGAGATCGTCCGCCCACCCGTCAAGCTTATCTGCTTCAACTTCAAAGAATCGGGCATTTCTTTCAGATATGGTTTTCTGGATGGAGTTTTGCCTCGAGGCGATAATCGCTTGTAGTTTGTCATTATCAGGCATATATGTCAACAGGGGAATGGCCTTTGCCGGCAAGGATAGTAGCCTTTGCGCCAGGTCCTCCTCCATAGTCTGTCCGTCATCAGTAATCGCCGCGCAGAGGATATGATCTTCTGCCTGATCGAGTGATTCCACGGTAAAGAGCCTAAGAAGTAGTTCACCGCTGCGCCCAATATAGGGTTCCAGCATGCTAACCTTGCCCTCATGGCCCTTATAGTCAAAGGTGATCTCTGCTGCCTGCAGAATCCGGCTCTTTGCGCGTTCGAGGACCCCCGATGCGAGCGGATGAGTCAGACGGTACAGATGTGCCTCACCAGAGCGACGCGGTAGTTCATAGAGACCAAGGGGAATATCGTCGCCAAAAGGACTGGCCTTCAGCTGAAATGTCGACTCATCCAGGAACTCTGCATGATCCCGCAACTCATAACGCGTAATCTGCATCAGCAGCCGCTCATAGCGGTTTAGATATTGCCTTGAGTTTTCATCGCTTACCCTAAGCTTTTCCCGCACCTCATCGTCGAAGTTTTCAAGCAGCTGTCTCCGAGTACGCGTCATCGCATCGTCGATCTGGAGGTTGAGCTCAAGCTGTAACTGGTCAAACGATGCCTTGATTTCCTCAGGAGTGCGACAGCGTTGATAGATGTCGGCGATTCTCTTTTCAAAGTCCACGCCGGATTCGATAGCCCCCAGGACCTCATCGCTTGCGCCGAACACGCCCTCGAAAAGCATGAACTTCTCGGAAAGGAGCTGGAACACCCGAAGATCAGCCTCGTTGTTCCGATTCAGAAAATTTACGACAACAACGTCGTGTTTCTGACCGTACCGGTGGCAGCGTCCGATGCGCTGCTCAATGCGCTGAGGATTCCAAGGCAGGTCATAGTTCACCACAAGGGAGCAGAACTGAAGGTTGATGCCCTCGGCGCCGGCTTCCGTGGCGATCATGATCCGCCCCTTTTCCCTGAAGTAATCAACCAGCGCCGACCGCATGTCCGCTGTGCGGGAGCCTGTGATTCGATCCGTTCCTTCGTGCTCCTTGAACCAGTCCTTGTAGATCTGGCGTGAACTGTCGTCGGTATTCGTCCCATTGAATAGAACGATACCTTCGCTCCAGGGGCTTTCTGCAAGTACGCGCAATAGGTAGGACTGGGTACGGCGGGATTCAGTGAAGATGATCGCCTTTTCCTCGGCACCGATCTCACGCGCCTTGGCAAAAGCGATTTCTAAAGCCTTAAGAAGCGCTCTTCCCTTTGCATTGTACTGGATAGATATTGCGAGCTGCCTAAAGCTTTCGAGATCTTTGATCTCGCGATCGATCGCTGCCAGATTTTCGGCAGACAATGGCGCATCTTGCTCTCCATCAGTCCATTCATCCGCTGTCTCACCAAGGGCTTCATACTCCTTGTCGAGTTCATCCGCCAATGGCTCTTCCGGTTCCTGTTTTTTGAGGCGAAGGTGGAGACGCTTGCTCAGGGTTTCGAGCGAGCCAGCTATTGCAAATGATGAAGACGCGAGTATTTTGCGGAGGACCAGGGTCATAAGTGACCGCTGGCTCGTAGGCAAAGCCTGCAGATTGTCGCGACGGAGATAATCGGATACCAGATTATACAACCGATCTTCGCTCTCCTCAGGCGTAAAGGGCTGAACGATTGAATACCGTTGTGTAAACCGCACGTAGGGTAAGACTTGCCGTCGAAGGGTTCTATGGCAAATCGGCTTAAGCCTGGCCTTAAGTGCTGTGAACGTATTTTTATCACTCAAGTCAGAATACTGCTCCTTGAAACTCTTCAAATCGCCAAAAGTATGCTCATCGATGAATCCAACCAGGCCATAGAGCTCCAGAAGTGAATTCTGAAGCGGCGTGGCTGTCAGTAGAAGCTTGGGTGCCTGCTTCAGCGCCTGCTTTAACGTATTAGCGATTACATTAGATGGCTTATAGACATTCCGCAAGCGGTGGGCTTCATCGATCACCACAAGATCCCAGGGAATGGCGTTCACATCCGCAGCTTTGCTCCGCGCAAATTGATAGGAACAGATGACAAGCTTGCCTGACTCGAAGGGTCGGAAGTTGCCGTTCTTTATCGATTCGTTGAAGGACTTGCTTTCAAGGATGACGGACGGGAGGAAAAACTTCTCTTGAAGTTCCTGGTGCCATTGTTTGCGGAGGTTGGCTGGAGTGATTATGAGGATGCGCCGATGTCGTTCCGCCCAATGTTGGGAGATGACCAGGCCCGCTTCGATGGTCTTTCCCAGGCCCACCTCGTCTGCCAGTATGCCACCTCGGGAAAGAGGGGACCGGAAAGCAAAGAGCGCAGCATCTACCTGGTGGGGATTGAGGTCGACCTGAGCATCAACCAAGGCGCCTGCAAGCTTCTCGATATTGTCAGAAGCGCAGCGTTTCGTCAGCTCGTACGCATAGTATTTGGCATGATAATCTGTGAGCATTCCTAATATATTGCAAAGAACGGTCAATTTTGATTCGTACGTAAGCCATAGAATATATTAAATATTGTCTTTCTTCAAGCAATAAATTTGGCTCAACAAATAACGTCAATACTTTGCTGGCCGGAGCGTATTTTGTTAGGCAGGCTTCAATTGACTTGCAGATGAGCTAGAGCGAATGGCAGCACATGGTCCGGCTAGAGCAGGAAAACGGCTTCTGTGAACGCACAGGGGGTTTTTTTCAGGGATCAGGATACTTAGAAACGTCAGTGATTATCTCTGCCGTGCGGCCTTCACCATTCTTTAATCCTGATTAATGGCGCAAACCGATAGAATGGCGCGATAAAGCCGATTGTTAGTCCGAAAACAGCTCCGACCTTATGAATGCCGATGATTGGTATTTGAAAACCGAAAAGCGCAAGCCCCACAGATATCGGCTTGCAGAACATCCAGCTTATCACCAGTCCCAGAATATAGCCAAGCATTGCATTCAGAAAAACACTAGCGCAAAAAAACAATATGTTCAATATCCAGGTCAGTGTTACACGAGATAAGCTGATGGGATTGAAGAGACGCTTCAACCCTTCATGATAGACTGTCATATGTATTTGCCCGTTGTGCCCTTAAGCCCGATCATTAACTCCGCTAGCCGTTTCGATGCTTTTAATAAAACGAATCACGAACTGATGAAAAGGCAAGCCTTCAATCGCGCCGATCTTTCCTGTAATCTTAGCTACATATTTATCACGATCCGCCCTGACACTCGCGATCACATCGCCATAGTTGATAGAAAGGCTCATATTTGCCGAGGGATCAATGGAAATGCCGGCCTTCCCGGTTTCAGTCTTTGCCTTGCGAGACATTGTAAATCTCCTTCCACAGGTCATTTATTTAGCGGATTCTAAAGCTTGGCGGTTCGAAGGTACGCGCCTAAGTCTACATTATATGACGAATTTGTCAATAATTATCTACTCCCTATGTTGTGTTAAAAATCTCCCTGAAAGTCGAAGATAACAACTAGGGAGGTTGCATGAAGACAACGGCAAAAAGATTACTGGGAGCAAGAATCAAGGAAATACGGAAGCTGAAGGGTTTTTCTCAGGACAAACTTGCGGAGAAAATCGATATCGACACCAAGCATCTTAGCCGCATCGAGGTAGGCGGCAGCTATCCTTCCCTGGATACTCTTGATCGGATTGCCAAAGCCTTGGGCGTCGATATGAAGGATTTCTTTGAGGTGGTCGAGGAATCGAAAAAAGCTGATCTCGTTCGATCAGCAGTAAACCTCATAAAAGAGGCAGACGAGGCTAAGTTGAAGCTCCTCATCAAGATCGCACGTGCGATAGTTCGCTAATTGCAAGTTGCATTTATAATTCAATAATCAGGTCAAATACAGATTACCCCTCGTTTATAAAGATCATCAAGGATTTCTCGATCAAGTTCGATTGTCCAACGGACATATTTACCAATGTGCAAATAAACAGATCAAGATTATTGATATTACTATATTTATCAGAATGATTGAACCCTAACGCCTCGCTCATTTATCGAGTCCCTTTTTTCCATATATAATTCTTATTTTGCGTTTTGCAATATCCAGTTCTCCTCGGAGAACTTTGACTTCATGGTCGAGAGCATCACGGCAAGCGATGACTTCTTTTATTCTTTGACGCTCATTATCAAGCCGCTGCTCAGTTCTCAACAACCTTTTTGCAAGGTCATCGTTTTGACGCAGCAATTCATTAAATCTGTTTTCATCATAGACAATACTGCTTCGCAGAGACGATACCAGTATCTCCTTTGCACCAATACCAAACCGTTTAAGCAGAAATTCTTTTACATGCTGCTTACAAAACGTGGACGCAGCTAAACCAGATGTTTCTGCGATTCTCGACCGAGTGATAATACGACCTTCCGTCTTTAATAAAGAGACAGCAGCTTCTATTTTCTTATAAGTTTTCTCTCTATGGGCTTGCTGTACCTCTTGGAGTTTCAGTGGTATTTTCCTAGGCATCGTCTCCTCCCTGTTCTTTAGACGCATTCATTACCATGCTGAGACTGATCTTATCAACTTGACTTTGAAAGAGGTTAGACATGCCTTGTGCATGCTCAGCCAAGCTCTTATTGCCCTTCTCGAGATGGAGGGAAGCACGTTCAAGCCATATGGCACACTGTTCCATGTAATAATCCTTGTTTTCAGCATCAGGAACAAGGAAGTCGCAATCAAGACACTCAAAAAGGTCACCTTTACATGAGGTGATGTCTGAGCAGATGCCTAATTTTCCAATGCGGTATGCTCTAGGGTTCCGAAGCAGTTTCATTTCTTTTTCGGGGGACAGATTCAGGATTCTTCCTCTAAACAGAATTGGCGTTCCTAGCTCACCTCTTGCGCGTTTTTTTGCTGCAAGAGCTTTAACTTCCTTGCCCTTAACGTGCACGTAGGATGTATCAATAATCATCTCGTTGCCCTTATGCCCTGACATGTCACGTATTTCGACATAGCTAAATCCTTCATAGAGACGCTCCGTGATACCGTTGTGCCGAAAACAATGTGTAATGGCATCATAATATCCACCGTTTTCATCACATACGTTGAAATACTCTGAAACCTTCTTCATGCGCGTCCGCACGACAGGTCCCGTCAACACGAACGGACCAGTCAGGTTGTTATAAGAAGACCTACAAGCCATCTTTCCATCCTTATACCGCGCTGACATCCTTTTATAAGGGGAAACCATTAAATATCCTTGAGACTCATCCGAAAGTTCGATTTGAAGATTAGTCGATACTCTTTGCTGTTCTTTTACCAGATCGAGTAAGAACTTTCCATGTCCCTTGTCGAGAATATGGATAAGCTTACTTTGCGGTTCGCGCAACTGGGCTGACGGTTTGTATTGAGGAATAGTTAAGACATAACCGTCTCTATATGGCCGAATACAACTAAGTTTGATAGATGTTATTTCCTGAACACGCGAGGGGATACTTCGAAGAATCCAATATATAAGTCGGTCCTCTAGAGGAAGATTGCTATTACGATAGATACGATCAAGTTGATCAAGGACGATGTCCGGAACAAGTCGTTCATTGTGCTGACGATCTAATTCGCTTCGGATAAACGGATTACCAGGTGCTACAGGATAATTAATGGGCATTTGCGGCCATGTTTGCATATCCTTGAAGAAGTTTGCCATTGCAGTCCAATAGATCTCTTTGGAAGCTTTCTTAATATCAGCACGTTCGTAGAGGCTTTCCTCATAAGCCTCAATAGTCATTCTGTTAACATCCGATAAATCTGGGGCACCGCATTCTTTTTCAAGAAAGATCAAAAAGTGGGCAATACCACTGACATTTAATGCCTGCGTATGTACAGCAATACCATTTCGGATCCTCAATATAACCCAGTAGCGAACTATTTCGCTGTATACCTCCGGGACACTCGCAAAGTAAATCTTGTAATCGTCGCTACTATGCCCCGCTGAGCGTTTGATAACATCAAAGAACCATATCCCATCATTAAAAGACGAGACAGTCGTTACTGAGGTCATAAAATTTCTTAGTTCTTCCTGGATATCAAAGGTAAACTCGTCTGCAATTGCAATGTTTGGAAGCATTCTGATATCCTAGCCCTTAATAACACCAAGAGGATCGAGTTTAACAATAATATCTACAAGGTCAGCCTGAGACGCTATCACAATATCAATATCCTTGTAAGCTCCATCCGCCTCATCTAAATCTCTAACTCCTCGAACAGCATGTATGATACCCTTATCGTCCAAACGCTTCTTTTCCTCTTCAAGATTCAATGTTCTCTCTGCTTGTTTGCGACCCATTTTTCGGCCTGCTCCATGAGAGCAGGATTGGAAACTTTCACTATTGCCTTTGCCGCGCACGATATAGCTAGCCGTCCCCTGCGATCCAGGTATAATACCAATTTCACCATCACGAGCAGATGTTGCACCCTTGCGGTGGACAATGACGTTCTTCCCAAAGTGGCTTTCCAACTTTGCGTAATTGTGCGCAATGTTTATCATTTCATCGAAAGTGCCACCCGTAGTATCGTAGACTATCTCAGCAATTCGGTTCATCATCAGCTTTCTATTAGCAAGAGCAAAATCAACCGAATATGTCATTCCGATTTGGTATGCCTGACCTATCGCACTATTTATCGGTAGTGATGCAAGATCCCACGCCTTTGGTACAGATATGCGCATCCGATCATTAAGCTCAACAGCCTTCCTGTTGTAGAAATCAGCTACCTGTTTTCCGAGGTTTCGACTTCCGGAATGAACCATAACCCAGATATGCCCATCACTTCCCATAGAAAACTGAATGAAATGATTTCCGCTGCCCAATGTCCCAATCTGATGAAGAGCATGACCGTATTCACGATCAACAATAATATCCGTATTGCCAGCAGGCATCAATACGGGATCCTGTCTATCTCGGTGCCTATTCATCCCAACAGGAATCCGCCTCCTGATCTCACCAATTATCTTTTTTAATGCATCAACAGATATTTCATGCAGCGATGTCTTTGCTGCGCACATTCCACAACCGATGTCAACACCAACAGCATTCGGAACGATCACGTCTTCAGTAGCCATAACTCCACCAATTGGCATCCCATAACCTTGGTGAGCATCAGCCATGAGAGAAATATGACGAAATGCAAACGGAAGACGTGCAAGATTTCTAGCTTGTTCAAGTGCCCCAACTTCAAGCACATCACTCCAACTCTTGATCATCAAACCGCCTTCGACTTTGATTATCTTCATGATCGACTCCACGAATGACGACAACCCAACTTAATTACTGCACTCATCTAATATCTTATTTAGGGCAGCACCATATTCGGCGAGCAACTTCTCCGCTTTTTGATATTCGCGATAGAATCGGTATTCCTCTTCAGATATCCCAGACTTTTTATATACTGCTATAAACTCAGCAACTTCACGTTTTTGCGATTCGAAGAGAAGTCTCCACTTCGCTTCATATTTCGGGCCTGTACAGAGGTAGGTACATATAGCACAATTAGTTCTTCCAACTCTTTTTCCACAGGGCCCTTCGCTTGCATGTTTTATGCACTGTCCTAGTTCAACTTCTCGCTCTCCCAAGGCAAACTCGGCATACAGGACTTTACGTTCTTCTTCGCTAAATTGACTTAAGTGCTCTTCAGATATCTTTGTCATAAATTTCTTTTCAAAGAACTCATGGTTCATAGTAGCCAAATTCATTTTACGAACTTCAGCATACACACTATCTGTTGTCCTCTGACTAAGGTGGCCGAGAAACTGTCTTACTTCAATCGGAGATGCTTTATTTTCGACCATGTTCACCGCGACAGTTTTACGACATTGGTGCGAATTAAAATCCCAGATATTTCCATCATGATCCGTAATAGAATGTTTAGCAATAAGCATGCGAACTGGCAGTGTAAATCCTGTCGCACTAAGCACACTAATCTTACTCGTATAATCTGTTGTCTTTCTAAGAAAGATAAGTTTAGATTGTGCCAGTAACCGGAGATCAGCTGTCAGCCGTTCCTGT
Organism: Nitrospirota bacterium; assembly: GCA_029858565.1. Taxonomy (GTDB): domain Bacteria; phylum Nitrospirota; class UBA9217; order UBA9217; family UBA9217; genus JAKAHZ01. The sequence goes on from JAOUEV010000013.1 coordinate 28,667, forward strand.
GCATGAATTGCATTGACCACGTCAAGATCTTTCACTCCTATTTCATGATAGTCGGGAAGCCCTCTTTTGCGACGTTTCTTTAATATTTTAGGAGACACGAATCTAAGTATATGCATTCCAAGATCATCGTCATACGTCAAACACCCTTCTTCAAGAAGAGATGCTTCCTGGTAGCGTAAACCTTGCCCCATCATGATTACTAAGCAGTTGCATACATCGTCGGGCAATTCCAGGCGATGTAGCAGTAGTTGTTCTACAACCTCCTCAGCAATGTATTGAGCTGAGTCATAATAGTCTTGCATGTTCTTAAAGCTAACACTTCTGAAAGGATTAGTTGAGATTGTCGGCTGTTCATTGAGCACTTTCTCTTCAAGTTGTATTAAGTAGTCCCACATTTGATTTAAAACCTTAAAATGGCCACGGATTGAAGCCATCTTTAATTTTTTACCCTTGTACGATGTTGCCTCATAGGACAGATAGTTTAAGAGCTTTCTGACGTCAGTTATTGAGACAGCCGCAGGATAACTTACTCCGGCATTCTCCGACAAAAAATTGAGCGCTCTAGCTACCATACCGACAATATTATTGCTCCGGAAGCTATCAACTTTCTTAAACCACCTTTTTTTAGCAAGGTACCGTTTGAATGCTATCTTGAAATGATGATTCCTTATTACCGAAAAATCAAAAGTTGCACTCTGCAGACTAGTTTCAGCATTAGTCCAGAAAACAGTCCATAGATCTAGATCCAGTCGCATCGCATCGCTATTTGATAATGGCAACACCACGCGCTGCTTCCTTTCTTCATCGCCAATCACTTCATAAATGCACTTCATATGCTTACGATAATCATCCCAGCTATCATCGTTAGCACCTGCCCGATAGGATTGAGCTGCCGCATTGAATACAGCATTGAAGAAAGAAGCTTCTCTGATGATTATTCTTTTTTTCGTTAGTAGCGATGCTTGGCGCGACAAGTAATTGCGGAACGCAACTGGCCATAATGTAAAACCGACCCTGATAATTTTCGTTATACCGAAGCGCCGTCCTATTAAATCATGAATCGGCTCATCAGTTTCCAATCGGTCTTTCATAGCAAATAACAAATCTCTATAGATAGGCCCTATACTGCGTTCGTGACTTTTAATGAGCAGCAAAAATAAATCTTCCTCATTAAAATGATCCAGCGTTTCGAGACGTGAGAATGATTTGCACAGCTTATATATTGGCTGGCTCCTTCCTCCCCAATGTTTTGATTTATTTTTAACGATATCCAAATTGTTCATTTACTTCTCGATTCCATATTGACGCGCCTACGAGCCTTTTCTGCAGCGTTTTTAATAATTACCTTACTTCGCAGATTTCTGTAATTCTCTAATGGCGCAAGTGATGCCCACCCAACCAGTTGGCGAATAGTTTCATGATTTTCGCCAGCTTCAAGCAAGCCCTGAACAAAAGTTCGCCTACCAACATGTGTTGCTACTTCAGAAGAATCAATCCCTGTTTTCTCTACGGCCGTCTTCAGAACACCCCACCAGTTCCGATATTTCACTGCCTTGCCGTAAGAGTTCTGACGTTTTTTAAGATTTAGAAACATCCACTCGAGATAATCACCAAGATCACTCTCGACATCAGCCCGTTCTGTTGTGATGTACTTATCAAGAAAGTGACCTGTTCGTATGTCGTGAAAGGCGACAGTACGTATTAAATCTTCTTCTGTACTGGGACGACCTTTTGAGCGTGAAGGTTTGAGTGTCAGCTCTCCTGCATTATACGATGAATACTTAACGCTAAGAACTTCGTCGATACGCATACCTTCACATAGCAGCATAAATATTGATTTATCTCTTACTGTGTTAAATTGTTCAAGAATAGTCGTTATCTCTGAATTTGTAAGCCAATGTTTCTTATATCCAGATGGCTTGAGTCTCATGTGTTCAATATCGATAAACTCATCAGCTGACTTATCGTAAATCATGCCATATTTAAAACCTCGAGATGCTTTAAACCGTACTCTCGACTTCTTTTTTGCCGATGTCTGCGGTGAATAAATGCTAACGTATCCATCAAACCATCGATAGAATTCCTGAATCGCAGTGATTGTGCCAACGAGAGTCCGAAAGGTAATGTCGGAGTTGATTTTCAGCACCGTTTTATTACTGTGTAATCCGTATGCGATGTAATCTTTGAATGTTTCGAGATCAGCAACAGTCGCATCAAAATATTCTGTCTTGTGCATATGAAGATAATTTAACCATGAGGCTAAACTGTAAGCATAAGTTCTCCCAGTTCCTGCAGAATTGGCGCTCTTCCTGTCTAAGAATTGATTTACAGAGTCAACTGGTAAAAAATCACGATATATATACCACCGCTGTAGATAACCATTTCTTTTTTTAGGGAGAAGGGCCTCCTTAACCAAATAGGTTGAAACTGTTAACTGTCTACCCAAAGTACCACCTCCATAACAAAGACTCAGAGAGACCGGTTTTTAGCTGAGCGGAGGTAATATATCACGATCACCAACAAAAAAAAGACCATTAAATTAATGGTCTTATGATATTCTATATCGTTAATTAAATATATCGTAATTAAAAACTAAAGAAAACCGAGCCCAGTGTGCCCATTTCCCGATGCTGTCGCTTTTTGGCCGTGTCGGAAACCGCATCCGGATCAGCCCCTTCCACCCGGCCGTGGTTCTCTATATACTCCAGGTCCTCGGATACACCATATCCCCTCTTTACAGCCCACTCGGCCCCGCCCATCAGCATTTCGTCAATCTGAGCGCTGTTCAGCGCAATGAGACCTTCCGATCCGACCCCCGCAGGAATGCGGTTATAGAACTGGTCCACGAGCCGTTCCAGCTTTGGTGCGATCGCTTCCAGCGACATGCCTGTTTTCATGGTCCTGACCCCGCAGGAAATGTCGAAACCCACCCCTCCCATGGAAATGATACCCCCCTCTTCGGGATCGAATGCTGCGACCCCCCCGATGGGGAAACCATAGCCCCAGTGAGCGTCAGGCATTGCCATTGATGCAAGCTGTATTCCGGGAAGCATCGCAACGTTCGTGATCTGCTCCCGTACTTTTTCGTCCATTTCCAGGACAAGTTTTTCCGATGCAAAGATCCTCCCGGGCACCCGCATATCGCCGGTCCTGGGAATCTCCCAGAGATGTTCGTTGATCTTGTCCAGTACTCGGATATCCATATTTGAAAACTTACTCAAAGACCTGTGCGTTGATTAGAACGATCCAATCTCCCGATGTCTGCACAATACCCCGATGGCTTATGTTCAAACATCTACCACACATTCCGCAGAGTAGCCCCCGTTCCGTTCTACCACCGATAGCATGTGATAGGTGGCCCCTTTTACTTCCACATGGGCATCATGCTTCTCGCGGTCCAGAGGCTCACCCCAGACAATGCCTCTCAATCTGCATCCGTCGATAATGACTTGGAACCGGGAGAATACCAGACGCTCTATATCTGAGAGCGCGAGCAGGCCATTCAGCCACTCGACCAGCAGCAATTCCCTGTCCGGCGCCTCAACTTCCACTTCCCTGCAAACAATGGGAGTTACGCGGGAGAGATTTACCATAACTGAATAGAGTGCCATTGCTGCATGTGCGAATGCTTCCTCAACAGTCGCACCATTCCCCCGGATTCCAATATCGGCCTCATGTTCGAATGTCTCGTATGCTATCATCATGAATCCTGGCTGCAAACAGGAGCAACCTTTACGTCATCGGCATCCTTTTTCATGACCATATACCTGCGAGCGGCTCATGACACACCCCGCAGGCGCCCCCCTTGATAGTATTTTCCAGGATAGTATATCCGAACCGCTTGATCACTGATGCTCCGCATTTGCCGCAAAATGTCACTTCACCCTCTCCCGGCACATTCCCTTCATACACATAGCGAAGGCCCTCGCGAAAACCAATTTCCCTTGCCTGTTTTAAAGTTGCCATAGGAGTACTGTCTCTGTCGGTCATTTTATAGGTGGGATGGAACCTTGACACGTGCCAGGGAATATCCTTCGAAATCGACCGGATGAAGCGCGCGATTGCGGTCAATTCTTCCTCGCTGTCATTATGACCGGGTATCACAAGCGTTGTGATTTCGGTCCAGATTCCGAGTTCCGCATAAAGCCGTATAGACTCAAGGACCGGATCCAAACGCGCTCCGCACACGTTCCTGTAGAACTCGTCCGTAAATGCCTTCAGATCGACGTTGGCAGCATGGAGATAAGGGCGGATATCTTTGAGCGCTTCGGCAGAGATATAACCGTTGGTAACAAATACATTTCGCAACCCTCGTTCAGAAGCAAGCTTCGCCGTATCCAGGGCGAGTTCATAGAATATGGTCGGCTCCGTATAGGTATACGAGATGCTGGAGCATCCCGAGCGCTCAGCAGCATCAACGATCTGCCGCGGGGAAACGCTTGTACCTATCATCGCGGCCTTATGGTTGCGCGGCAACTGCGAAATGTCCGCATTCTGACAATGTTTGCAGCGAAAATTGCACCCCGGTGTGGCAATTGAGTAAGAACTGCTGCCTGGCAAAAAATGAAAGAGCGGCTTCTTTTCAATGGGATCTATGTTCTGCGCGATTACGCGGTCGTATACAAGTGAGTACAGCACTCCGTCGCGGTTCTCCCGGACAGCACAGATTCCCCGCTTACCAGGCTCGACCAGGCAATGATGCCTGCAGAGTCCGCACCGGACCTTTCCGCCCTCAGTTCCATCCTGAAACAAAGCACGCATCGTCATACTGTTCCTTGCTCCAGAGCGATCAACGGCCATGCTGATGACTATCGATAGCCATCCCTTTTTCCTGCAGCCGCTCATCCTTGCGTTTGTGGTTCACTGCTTCCGCCTGGATTTTTGTCTTACAGCTGCCGCATATAATATCCGGCGACTGCGATCCGCATACCAAGCACAGACGGTCCAGTCCGCTCGCCTTTTGCCCTTCGGCCTGGAATATCTTCTCCAGAAATTCACTTTCAGGCACATGTCCTTCTAGATGGAGTGCCTCTCCAAAAAGCGTATAGGGGAGAATTCTGACCTTGTGCTTCGACAGCAGTTCAGGGTATTCATCTGCGACAATGATCTCAGTTGACACAAGACGGTTCGTCAACGCTAACCCCACCGCGGTCTGCGCTACCGGCATGCAGAGAGAACACTCATTTTCAAGCAACACCTTGACGGACACTCCCTTTTCAAGAAACGCCAAGGTTCCCGAGATCTGCGACGGGAACCATTCCCGGTCCGTCGATCCGGCAGTGAGCGCTTCGAGCAGCAGCAACAGAGAAACACCTTCCATAGAACCGCTGAACGAAACTGTTCGGCCGCCAGCACACTGGACTACGAAAGATGGCGTGCGTTTGACACCATACTCAGTGGTCTTATCCCGGTCCATGACAATATCATAGACCTCCAACGCTATTTTGCCTGATGCCGCTTTGATCGCACTGGCCAGCTCGCGGGCAGAGTGACATTCATCGCAATTCGTTTCTCCCGTAAAAAGCACCAGCCGGACGGGATTTTTCATTCCCACCAGCGCATCCCTGATGAGTTTTAGCGTATTGTCCCTCAGCATGATGTCACCTCTTTTTCAGGATTTGCCGTTCGAATTAATTATACCAGAAGGAACGTCCCGAAACGTGCTGATGCCAAGAAATGCTTGTATTTCAGGATAGGTATGCTATAATCTCAGCCAAGATTACATTACGTGAAAGGGGGGTTGCACGGCCATGGTGAAAAAGATTTTGACACTCGCGATAGTTTTAGGGTTCGTAATTCCCATAGCAGCAGCTGCGCAGAAGGTTGGTGGAGGTGACATCAAGTTCACCCCGAAGAACGCAAGTCCCGTCACGTTCAGCCATGAACTTCATGTTAAGGGAAAAGGGATCAAGTGCACCGGTTGTCATTACCAGATTTTTCAAATGGCACAAGGGTCCTATAAGATGGACATGTCCAAGATCACCAAAGGAGACTTTTGCGGCAAATGCCACAACGGTCAAAAGTCGTTCGACGTGAAAGGCTCGGAGAATTGCGCCAAGTGTCATAAATAAGAGGGGGTATCATGCGGCGAGCCGAGCTTCTTATCACACTTATAACAACCTTGTTCATAGCATCCTCCGTATGGGCTATCGGCGGAGGCGACATTACATTCAAACTTGCCAATGCCGATCCTGTTCAATTCAGTCATGACTACCACGCTAAATCACGAGGCCTAAAGTGTGCGGCATGCCATTTCAACAGGTTCGCGCGGGGCACGGGCTATGAAATGACGAAAGAGGCCATCACGAAACGGGGATTTTGCGAACATTGTCACAATGGCATGAAGGGTTTTGATGCTGCGTCCGATCGCAACTGCGCTCGGTGCCACAAAAAGCAACCTTAAGGAAAGGACCCTTATGAAAATCGGATCAGGAATAGTTCTGCTGCTGGCATTCCCTCTTCTATTTGTCCCGGTGACTGCAGTGGCGAAGATCGGCGGCGGTGATGTGACTTACGAGCCGAAAGGCGCTGGCAAGGTCGTGTTCCAGCACGAATATCATGTGAACTTGAAAGGGATGAAATGCAATAGCTGCCATTACAAGACGTTCCAGATGCGCGGCGGGGAATCACAGTACAAGATGGATATGGCGACACTGACCAAAGGGATGTTCTGCGGCAGCTGCCATGACGGGAAAAAAGCCTTTGCTGTAAAGGACGCAGCCTCCTGCAAACATTGCCATAAGGAATAACGCTTCAACAGCTTATCGGTCCCCGTTCTGGGGATCAAGGACGCCCAACATAATTTCAGCCACTTCAGCGGGTCTCGACGTCATCATGTCGTGACCCGCATCCACTTTGTGAGGTACAACGCCGAGCCGTTCTGCGAAAGGTGTGGTCATATCAGGCGGCAAGCTTTTATCTCTCAATCCCTGAATATACGTTCGGGGTATCGTTACTTTCGGAAAGATCTTAAACCGTATCTTCTCAAAGAACACCTCAAGAGGCTCCGGCGTCAACTGCCTCAAATAGGATTCTTGTTCAGCACCCTCCAGATCGGTGAAATACATCGGCCTCAAGGCTTCAATAGTGCCAAATACCTCTTTAGTCTTTCCCCGCAGAAAGCGAAGAGCATCTTGCCGTTCCTTGGGAAGAAGATCTATTAGCGCCACAGAATCATAAGGCACTACCGCTGCGAGATAAACCAGATGTCTGATCCTTTCGGGAATATCCTCTGCAAGTTTGCTTATGACAAAACCCGACATGCTATGTCCCACCAGTACAAGATCATAAAGATTCTCACGCCTGATAAACTGCGCTACATCTTCAATGTAGCTTGTCATGGTGAGACCCTTCCGGTCGTCTGACCGGTCCCCATGCCCGGGAAGATCCACTGCAATCGGATTTGCTCCACCTCGGAGGAGCCGCGTCATCAACCGGTCCCATAACCATGCACCGCGCATAGCTCCATGGATCAGCAAATAGTTTGCCATGGATTCAAACACTCCTCATCGCGTCTACCGGAAAACAAGTTGGCTTCTCCTCTAAACGGAACAATTGTCCATAATACCAGGCCATCGTTTAACCTGAGATTTAGATATTGTGATGATTGATCCTAACTTATGCGCGTGAAACATCTGATGAAGCAATCGGTTATGTTGACTTTTCACATTCCCTGTTGACAAGTTGTGAGTAAACCTGTGGGAAATAAAAAAGTTCAAGCCTATAATAAGCCAATCGTGCAAAATGCTTAATAAATAGGCTTTCAATAACCTTTATTATCAGTGCGTTACAGAAGCCCCCATTGTATCGCTCTCAGATACAGCATTTATTGCAACATCGATCTCTTTTCCAATATCTGCCTCTACAGCTCCTGAAACAGTAACTCTGATATAGTTATCAGTCATCCCTTTGAATATCGAACCATTTTGCTGATGCTCGCCAGACTCGATCGCTACCCTGAGTGTGGAGCCAACGAACTTTCTCCTGAATATAAGGTTTTTTTGCAGTGCAAGTTCACGAAGGATCCTGCTTCTTTCCCTTTTATCTTCCTCATTAACCTGGTTTGGCATGGCTGCTGCGGCAGTACCGGGTCGCCTGGAATAGGTAAACACATGCAAATGTGTGATAGGACAATCCCTGATCAGGCTCAAAGTATTCTCAAACTCCCGATCGCCTTCGCCAGGGAATCCCACGATCACATCAGCGCCAAGTGCAATTCCGGGAACTGATGCCGCAATGGAATGCATCAACTCACGGTAAAATCCGGAATCATAGTCTCGATTCATTGCCTTCAATATGGTGTCGTCCCCGCTCTGGAGCGGAACATGCAAGTGCCTGCACAGACCTCTGCCTGCCATAGACACAATATCCACAGAGACTTCCCGGGGTTCGATCGAACTGAGACGGATTCTGGCTTCCTTCCTTCGCGCAAGCAGTTCAACAAGAAGCTCTGACAAGGTTCTCCCGGGCTGTAGATCGAGCCCGTATTTCCCGATATGGATGCCGCTCAGAACGACTTCGGGAGTTCCCGATGAAACGGCTGTATCGAACTGTTCTACGACCTGCTGAAAATCTACGCTCCGCGACCGTCCCCTGGCATATGGGATGAGACAATAAGAACAGTAATTATCACAGCCGTCCTGGACCTTCAAGAACGACCTGGTCCTTCCCCCCGGGACAGGAACATCGGCCTGCTCCACTTTAGATGCGGATTTCCGCAGGTCCGTCATAACCGCTGGGATGAGACTGTCTTTATCCCGGTTGCTAATGACCGCGCTCACACCAGGTATCTTTCGTATCTCCTCTGGCCGCATTTCTGCATAACAGCCGGTCACAATGACCTGTGCTCCTTTGCCCCTCCTTACAGCAGCCCTGATGGCCTGGCGGCACTGGTAATCGCTCTTTCCGGTGACGGAGCAGGTATTTATGACATAAACGTCTGCTCTGTCCTCAAAGGGGACGATGGAACTCCCTCCGTCGACGGCTGCACGCACCATCTCTTCCGTCTCAACCTGGTTTATCTTGCACCCGAAAGAGGAAAATGCTATTCGCATAGCTCACCACCCAAAGAGTTTGGGCCTGCTGAAGTGATACGCACCTTCGCCAGACTACCAACGAGGGAATCCGGTCCGGCAACGTTCACAATTTTGTTGCCCCTGGTCCTCCCGGTAAGTTTTCCACCCCGTTTGCTCTTCCCTTCCACCAGGATCTCCTGGACTGTTCCTTTGTGGCGGTTGTTCCTTTCCAGCGTGATCGGTTTCTGTACTTCAAAGACCTTGTCCAAACGATCTTCTTTTACCGCCTCAGGGATGTGCCCAGCGAGTTTGAGCGCTGCGGTACCCGGCCGCTGTGAATATTTGAACGCAAAGATATTATCGTACCGCATCTCGCCCAGCAAGTGCAGCGTTTGTTCAAAATCTTCTTCATGCTCACCAGGGAAACCAACGATAATGTCCGTTGTCAGGACCATGTCCGGAACTGCATCCCGGAGTTTCCTGACCTTGTCCCGATATTCGGCTATTGTATACTTCCTGTTCATGGTCATGAGCACCTTATCAGATCCATGCTGAACAGGCAAATGCATGGATTCGCATACTTTCGGCAAATCCCGGAAGGCCTGAATAAGATCGTCGGACAGGTCCTTGGGATGCGAAGTGACAAACCTGATCCGCTCGATGCCGCTGACATCGTTCAGTTTTCGCAGCAGATCCGGGAAGCAGTCTCCGGCAGCCCCACCCTTTCCGTAGGAGTTGACATTCTGCCCAAGCAGGGTAACCTCTCTATACCCCCGGCCCGCCAGTTCGCGGACCTCTTGAACGATATCCGCAGATGGGCGCGATCGTTCGCGGCCACGAAGATAGGGAACCACGCAGTAGGTGCAGAAGTTATCGCATCCATACATGATAGACACCCATGCCTTGATGCGATCGCTGCGCGCAGCCGGCAGGGAACTGACATGATAGTCAGAATCCCCTTCTGTCGCGATCTCGGGACCACCGGTGCTACTGCTGCGTTTGATCATACCAGGCAGCCGTGCAATATCCGACGGACCGAGGATCATATCAACTGAAGGTACACGAGCCAGGATTTTACGGCCTTCCTGCTGGGCGATGCACCCGGCCACGGCGATAGCAACCTTCTTTCCGCTGAGGTCTCGCATTCGCGTTAATCGTCCTAGTTCGCTGTAGAATTTCTGTTCGGCCTTTTCCCGTATACTGCAGGTGTTCAAAATGATCACCTCAGCCGCATCCGGAGTATCAACTGCACAGAGCCCTTCCTGCTCAAGCAGACCGGACATGCGCTCGGAATCGTGCTCATTCATCTGACAGCCGAATGTTATGATGTGGAACGATTTCATTGTTAGGGTATTATAAAGCCGGAAGGGCAGCGTTACAAGGACTTAGACCGGGCCGGGATCGAACCTTAGTTTATGCGGATTTCGACAAAACCCTGATAACCTCACCGCGCTTGAGCGACAGGGCAGATCGCGCATTCTGACGGAACATGAAGATCTCCAGATGGCCGTTGCTGTTGATAAGAGCACCCAGTTCCCCGGGCGCGGCTTCCGCATAGAACTTCTTCAGCCCACGGATCTCCTTACCACCGATCTGAATGATCACCGTTCCTTGCTGCCCTTCCGGAAGGAACGCCTGTAGATCCTTGGACATAACATTGGTGATCATGTTGCCGTAGCGGTCAATATGGACAACGTGACCATCCAAACCGGTATCGGTCCCCTTGACCGAGGGAACATTCAGTTTCACAAAATCAGTTATCTCGTCACCGAAATTCCCTGATGGGATACCTTTGGTCAACCACCCGGCGACCGGCGCGAAAATGTCACGGCCATGAAATGTGGGGCCCGGATTGGATATGAAATAATGCGCCGCAGTGATATGATGCACGCGAAGCCGCTCGGCATCCCTATAGACCAGGCTGAAGAGCCCGTTATCTGGGCCAACAAAATAATAGCTTTCAGTAACCACAATAATAGGACGTCGTCCGCTGCCGACACCTGGATCAACAACCGCGAGATGGATGGTTCCCTTGGGGAAATGCGTGTAAGATTCGCGAAGGGTGAACGCCGCTTCCCATATGTCCTGGGGAGCGATCTCATGAGTGATATCCACGAACTGCGCCTGAGGACTGGTCTTAAGGATCGTCCCCTTAAGACTTGACACGAACGAGTCGCGGGTTCCATAATCGGTCAGCAAAGTAATCAAGTTCGCCATTCATATCCCTCGCGTACAGCCATCAGCTTCATGAAGCTGCAAAAAATAATATCAGTACCTGAACGGGAAGTCAACTATGCTAAAAGGAACAATTTCCGCCAGCCGAGGAGTCATGGTCACCGGCTGCCGGGAGGCTCATTTCCATTCTGTGACGCGCTCTAAACCGTTGTACTACCGGTGACAGGCTTCTTTTGACCGATCTTCGGTTCCTCACCATTCACAAGGCGTTTTATGTTCTCCCGATGGCGATAGTAGATCATGGCGAACAGGAACAACGCAAGGAGCTGCTGTGCTCGGTCATCCGGCTTCAGAGAAAAAACCATGAGCGGATAGGCTGCAAAAGCTATAAGAGCCGCGAGCGACGAATATTTCCACAGGATTGCAGATCCCAACCATGTCAGAAGGCATATAAAGCCGAACCACGGCGCCATCCCCAGGGAAACGCCGAATCCAGTCGCAACCCCTTTGCCGCCCCGAAAACTGAGATACAAAGGATAGAGATGTCCGAGAAACGACGTAACGCCCGCAGCGACCTGCACGACAGGATCATCAAAAAACCGTCCGGCAATATAGACGGGAAGAAAGCCTTTCAGACCATCAGCAAGCAGTGTCAGTACCGCGGCCTTCTTGCCAGCTGCCCGGAGCACATTCGTGGCGCCGATGTTTCCGCTGCCTACGGTTCTGACATCGATACCGCCAAAGAGCTTCGTAAAGAACAGTCCGAACGGGATCGCTCCGATGAGGTAAGCGGCCACAATATAGATATACGCGGTGATATCCATTACGACCTCAATCGAGGTTCCTCCAGTAGTTCACGAAATACTGCGCACCCGACACGATGGCGAGGACCAGCGCGGACCAGAGCGCAGCACTGCCGAGCAGTTCAATCCAGGGGGATTCAAAGTAGTGATTGGACACCAGTGACAGTATGGCCGTTATCTGAGCGCCAACCTTGTACTTTCCCATGTTCTCGGCCGGGATCACAATCCCGTCGCTCGCGGCCATGGCCCGCAGGCCCGTCACCGCGAACTCCCTGCCGATAATGACTATGACAATCCACGCCGGTGCTCGGGTTGGGTCCACTTCCACCAGCATGATGAGCGCAGATGCAATGAGCAGTTTGTCCGCCACCGGATCGAGCAGTTTCCCGATCTTTGTGACCTGGCCCCACTTTCTGGCAAGATACCCGTCGAGCCAGTCTGTGATCGATGCCAGGGCAAAGATGATCCCGGCAGCCAATGCCCGAGTCGGTGATGGATGCAGCATGAGCACGACGAATATCGGTATCGAAAGAATCCTGCTTATGGACAGCAAGTTCGGCACATTCACGGCTGTCGCCTCCACCTGCGGTGCATCCACACCCATTGTTCGGGATGACGGTAGATAGCTTTCTCAATTCTTTTTGTCAGAACGGCGGTATTCACCAACACATCCTTTTCCGCATTGCCGGTCTTTTCTATGTCCAACGGTCCTTCGATGGTAATTCTGTGACGATCATCAGGAAGCCGTTCTATATACCCAAAAACAACAGGAGCATCGAACTTGATCGCCATCGATGCCGCGGCTGAAGGTGTCCAGGCTGGCCTGCCCATGAAATCTACGAACACCCCGTCCACATCCGTATCCTGGTCGATCAGCAGCCCCATAACGCGCTTTTCGCGGAATACCCTGATTAGCTCCTTTGTGGCGCCCGGCCTGCTCCTGACGATCGTGCGCACTCCCAGCTTTTCCCGCAGATCTATGATCGTGTCATTGACGGCATCAGGTTCGATAGGCGCAGCGATAACGCTCAGTGGGCATTCTGCTGCAACCGCTCCTGCCATGATCTCCCAATTTCCGATATGACCGGTCACGAAGACCAACCCTTTCCCCTGTAAGAGCGCTCCATGCAGATTCTCGAGGCCTCTCCATTCGATGAGTGCCTGGATCTTATCGCCGGTAAGAGCGACGGCCTCAAGAAGCGACTTCCCCAGATGGACAAACATCGCTTTCGCAGTTCTGCGTACCCAGACAGGTCCCTTTTCTGGAAACACCGCTGTCAAGTTGTCCATGGCGCGTTTACGATCGCGTGGAAGGAGATAGAACGCTATCGACCCGAGCCATCCGCCGGACAGCACAGCCAGGCGAAAAGGGAGAAAACTTGCCACGGTACGGATGCAGCCAACAAGAACAACGAGCGACATCCTGCTAAGGCGCTTTCGCGCTATGGTGAACCAGCGTCTCATGCCGCTGGAAGCGCATTCTTGCTTTTTAAAATGAAACTGACCACTTCGCGGACAGCACCCCGTCCGCCAGCGGCGAGCGTGACCAGATGCGCCGCTGGCAGCACTGAAGGATCAGCGTCAGCGACACAGGCAGCAAATCCCACCCGCTGCATAATATCGAGGTCGACTACATCATCCCCGATGTACGCAACCTGATCATCGGTCAATGCGTATTTTGCAAGAAGAGACTCGTAGACCGCGATCTTTTGCTTGGCTCCTTGGTGGACCTCGTCGATCGCAAGTTCCCTGGCCCGAACGTTCACCACTTCGGCTTTTCTGCCTGTTATGATCCCAATAATGATGCCTGCCCGCTGTGCCAGTTTAATTCCATGGCCATCGCGAACATGAAATGCCTTCAGTTCATTCCCCTGGTTGTCCAGGATTATCCGGCCATCGGTCAGGACACCATCAACATCAAGAAGCAACATCCGCACAGAGCGAGCTCTGGACCTGAGAGACGGCCGAGCCGGCCCCTTTTTGCTCTTTGATTTCATCGCCATCACACGACCCCCGCTTTCAGGAGATCATGCAGATGGATCACCCCCTCAGGCCTGCCATCCCTGTCCAGGATGAGAAGACAGGTGATCGAGTTTGATTCCATGATGGAGACCGCTTCGGCGGCAAGGGCGTCCCGGAATATGACCTTGGGATTTTTCGTCATGATCTCAAACGCCTTCTTTGCCAGAAGGTTCTCACCGTTCCTTTCCGTTCGTTCCATCCATCTCCGGAGATCGCCGTCTGAGATCAGCCCGACGAGCCTCCCCTGCCCATCCACCACCGCAGTGATACCCATCTTTTTGGATGAGATCTCATAGATTGCGTTCTTGATCAGAGTGTCTTCAATTACCATGGGAACGGCATCACCCGTATGCATCAGATCACGGACCCTGAGAAGCAGCCGTTTCCCGAGCGATCCGCCAGGATGATAACAGGCGAAGTCCTCCTCCCGGAACCCTCGTTTGTCAAGCAGCACAACGGCAATGGCGTCGCCCATTGCCAATGTAGCGGTAGTGCTTGCTGTCGGAGCAAGACCTAGCGGACAGGCTTCCTCGGCGACACCCACATCGATGACCACATCGCTGTTCTTTGCAAGAGTAGAGTCCTTGTTTCCGGTCAATGCGATGATCTTGATGCCGATCCGCTTGAGCGACGGCAGCATGCGGCTCAATTCGTCGGTCTCGCCGCTGTTTGAAATAGCGATAACGACATCGCCCCGCGTTACCATGCCGAGGTCACCATGGATACCTTCAGCAGGATGCAGAAACAGCGCCGGGGTGCCTGTCGATGCAAGGGTCGCGGCGATCTTGTTGCCGATATGTCCCGACTTCCCCATGCCCGTTACCACTACGCGGCCCTTGCAGTTCAGGATCATATCAACTGCCGTCTCAAAGCCCGCGTCGACCCGGTCTATCAACCGGGCGATCGCGTCGGCTTCGATCCGCAAGACTCGTTTTGCCTGTTCAATGCTCATCCTTTCACCGCTTTCTCTATCTCCTGAACCTGCTTCAGCAAAGCGGGCAGGTCGTCCATGCTGAGCATGTTCGGACCGTCGCAGAGCGCCTTTTCTGGACAGGAGTGGACCTCCATAAAAAGAGCATCGATCCCGACCGCTGCTGCGGCGCGGGTCAGATGCGGCACGAACCTGCGGTCCCCTGATGACGCCGTACCGGCGCCTCCGGGCATTTGCACGGCATGGGTCGCATCGAACACCACAGGATAGCCGAAATCACGCATGATGGGAAGTGAGCGCATATCTACCACCAGATTGTTGTATCCAAAAGACACCCCCCGTTCCGTGATCAGGATATTCGAATTGCCGGCGGACTCCACTTTCTCGATTGCGTTCTTGATGTCCCAGGGGGCCAGGAACTGTCCTTTCTTGATGTTCACGACCCTGCCGGTGCGCGCGGTCTCCACGAGCAGATCGGTCTGGCGCGACAGGAATGCAGGGATCTGGATCACATCAAGCACCTCGGCTGCGGGAGCGATCTCCTCGAAGCGGTGGATGTCCGAGAGGACCGGCACCTGCAGATCCTTCTTGATCACCGAAAGGATCCGCAATCCTTCCTTGATACCCGGTCCGCGATAGGAGCGCGCCGAGCTCCGGTTCGCTTTGTCGTAAGAGGATTTAAAGATAAGAGGGATCTTGAGTTCCGTAGTGATCTTAACAAGCCTCTCCGCCGCATCCCGCGTGGAGGACTCCGATTCTATAGCGCAGGGCCCTGCGATAAGGACAATGGGCCGGTTGCCTCCGATGGTACGACCTGCGAAGGATATTTCCCTGGTCACGGTTTGTTCCTCTGCTCACGGTTCTTGAGCGAAGCATCGATGAACGCCGTAAAGAGCGGATGGGGATTCCGCGGAGTGGATTTGAATTCGGGATGGAACTGGCAGCCCAGGAACCAGGGGTGGTCCTTGATCTCAACGATCTCCACCAGGTTGCCGTCGGGAGATGTCCCGCTGATCACAAGCCCTGCTTTAACAAGCTGTTCGCGATATGCGTTATTGAACTCATAGCGGTGACGATGCCGCTCCATGATGCTCTGAGCGCCGTAGGCATCCCCGGCGAATGTCCCTGCAGTCAGGTTACAGGGATAGGCGCCAAGCCTCATGCTCCCACCCTTGTTCGAGGAGCTGTCCCGTTTCTGGACCGTATCTGTCCGGTAGTCATACCATTTCTCGATAAGATAGATCACCGGGTGGCTGGTGTTCTGATCGAACTCGGTGCTGTTCGCGCCGGGAAGCTCCGCAAGGTTGCGGGCAGCTTCGATCACAGCGCATTGCATACCGAGACAGATGCCGAAATAGGGTATCTTGTTCTCCCGGGCATACCTGACCGTCGCGATCTTCCCTTCCACGCCTCGGATACCGAAGCCGCCCGGCACCAGGATGCCATCCATGCCCTGGAGCATGGCATCAGCTCCTTTTGCCTCGATCTCTTCAGAATCCACCCAACGGAGGGTAACTTTGGAATCATTGGCAATTCCGCCGTGGGTCAAGGCCTCACAGAGACTCTTGTAAGATTCTTTCAGGTCGACATACTTGCCAACCAGGGCGATGGTCACCATTTTCAGGGGTTCCTTGACCCGTTTGACGATCGCTTTCCACTTGGCCAGATCCCCCTGAGGAGCCGCTTTTAGATTTAACATCTCCACAATGCGATCGTCGATGCCCTCTTCATGCAGGTGGAGTGGAACCTCGTAGATAGTCTCCACGTCCTGCGCAGTGATCACCGCGTTCTCGTCCACATTGCAAAAGAGCGCGATCTTCCGCTTCATTTCCCGGGGAATCGGCATTTCACTGCGGCAGAGCAGAATGTTCGGCTGAATACCGATGGACTGGAGTTCCTTGACGCTGTGCTGCGTGGGTTTGGTCTTAAGCTCGCCGGCGGCCCTGATGTAAGGCACCAGTGTGAGATGGAGATAGAGATAATTCCCTTTTCCCAGGGTGTAGCGCATCTGGCGGATCGCTTCCAGAAAAGGAAGGCTCTCGATATCGCCGATCGTACCGCCGATCTCAACGATAACGATATCCTCGTCGTTCGCAAGGTCCGTGATGGCGCGCTTGATCTCGTCGGTGACATGCGGGACCACCTGTACGGTCCCGCCGAGGTAATCGCCCCGCCGCTCCTTGGCGATGACGTTATAATAGATCCTGCCGGAGGTGTAGTTGTTCTTCTGGCTCGTGGTGACCGTGCAGTACCGTTCGTAATGCCCCAGGTCGAGGTCGGTCTCGGCACCATCGTCGGTCACAAAGACCTCTCCGTGCTGAAAAGGACTCATCGTGCCGGGATCAACGTTTATGTAGGGATCGAGCTTCAGGAAGGTGACCTTGAGGCCGCGCGCTTCGAGCAGGGCGCCGATCGACGATGCCGCAAGCCCTTTTCCAAGAGAGGAGACCACGCCGCCGGTGACGAAAATATACTTGGTTGCTTTTTTATCGGCCATGCTATCCCCTGCCTTCCTCAAGACATTTCAGTATTTTACTCAAATCATCCGGGATGTCAACTCCAAAGGACTGGTGCTTAGTTACGACCACCCGTATCCGATACCCCTGTTCCAGCGCGCGTAATTGTTCGAGCTTTTCGCTCTCTTCGAGCGGCGTCGAGGGCATCTTCGCGTAGGATAGCAGGAACTCACGGCGGTAAACGTACAGGCCGATGTGCTTGTATCGTTCAACCGGCGAAGCGAGCTGCCCTGATATCCCTATTCCATCCCTGTCCCACGGGATCGGGGCTCGGGAAAAATAGAGCGCGAATCCCTTCTTGTCCATAACGACCTTTACTACGTTCGGGTCGGTTGTTTCCTTCTGGTCAGTGATCAAGGTAGCTATGGTTCCCATGGGTATCAAGGGGTCATCAGCCAGCGGCCTGACGGCCTCGTCGATCATTTCGTGCCGGATCAGCGGCTCGTCTCCTTGCACATTTACCACGATATCGCAGTCAAGAATTCCGGCAACTTCAGCAATACGATCGGTTCCTGTCGCATGGTCTACCGAGGTCATCATCGCCTCTCCGCCGAACATCATTACTGCGTCCCTGATGCGAACGTCATCGGTCGCAACGATAACTCGATCAAGAAGTGCTGACCTTTTTGTCCGTTCATAGACCCATTGGATCATCGGCCGGCCCTGGATCGAGGCAAGTGATTTTCCGGGAAACCTCGTTGATCCAAATCGCGCGGGGATCACGGCAATGATAGAGGGTTTCTTATCTTTCATAATATTCGGCCTCGAATGTTTCGACCCTTTACCCCGCCAACTCCGCCTTGAAGAACGCGATCGTACGCTTCAGTCCTTCATCGACGCTCACCTTCGGCTGCCATCCCAGTTTCTGTTTCGCCAGGGTGATATCCGGCTGACGCTGCGTCGGATCATCGGACGGAAGCGGTTTGTACACGATCTTTGACTTCGATCCGGTCATGGCAACGATCTTCTTCGCGAAATCGAGAATCGTGTACTCCTCGGGGTTACCCAGGTTGACCGGTCCGGTGAAGTCAGGCGTTTCCATCGTACGCACGATACCGTCGATCAGGTCATCGACGTAGCAGAAGGATCGCGTTTGCTGGCCTTGCCCGTAGACGGTAATGTCATTACCGCGCAGCGCCTGAACAATGAAATTGCTAACCACCCTGCCGTCGTCGGGCAGCATGCGCGGCCCGTAGGTGTTGAAGATGCGTATGATCCTGACATCCACCCGGTTCTGGCGATGGTAGTCCATGGTGAAGGTCTCTGCAACACGCTTTCCTTCATCATAACAGCTCCGGATGCCGATCGTGTTCACGTTCCCCCAGTAGTCCTCTTTTTGGGGATGCACCTTGGGATCGCCGTAGACCTCGGATGTCGAGGCGAGCAGGAACCTCGCCTTGACCCGCTTGGCAAGTCCGAGCATATTCAATGTTCCGATCACATTTGTCTTGGCCGTTTTGACGGGATTGTACTGGTAATGGATCGGCGATGCGGGGCAAGCCAAGTGATAGATGCGGTCAACTTCCAGCAGGATCGGCTCGACAATATCGTGGCGGACCAGTTCAAAAGCAGGATTCACGAGGAACGGCAAGATGTTCTTCTTGCTGCCGGTGAAAAAATTGTCCAAACACAGCACTTCGTGACCTTCCCGAAGGAGCCGTTCGCTCAGATGGGACCCGAGGAATCCCGCGCCGCCTGTCACCAGTATTCTCATATTGTCCTCTCGCACACGCCCCTGATCCGTAGTCTAGACTCCGGCAGATGAGCAGGATAGCATCGCCCTTCGTTCTAACGTTTTCGTCCCACGCCGTAATAAGTGAATCCGTTCTTTTTAAATTCTTCCTGATTCAGGATGTTCCTGCCGTCGAATACCACCGGATGCTTCATCAACTTCTTCATCCTTATGATATCGGGCGTACGAAACTCGTTCCACTCCGTGACCAGCGCAAGGGCATCGGCATTCTTCAGCGCTTCATAAGCATCATCGGAAAGCACGATCCGGTTCTTGAAGATCTTGTATGCCTCCGGCATGGCAACAGGGTCATGTGCGCAAACCTTTGCGCCCGCCCGAAGCAGATGATTTATAATAACGACCGCCGGCGCCTCGCGCATGTCGTCGGTCTGCGGTTTGAACGATAAACCCCACACCGCAATCGTCCGGCCTGTCAGCGGTTTCGCTGTCTTGCCACGGCTCTTTGAGGACTTCGCGGAAAAATACCCCTTTATGAGATCAAAGAGCACCCTCTTCTGCCGGTCGTTCACTGACTCAACAGCCTTAAGCACCCAAGCCTCAACAGCACAATCCTTCGCGGTTTGCACCAGGGCCTTGACGTCCTTGGGAAAACAAGAGCCGCCATATCCCACGCCGGGAAACAGGAACTCGAAACCGATACGCTTGTCGTACCCCATGCCTTTGCGCACACTATCGATGTCAGCGCCGAGACTGGCGCAGATATTCGCCATCTCGTTGATGAACGAGATCTTTGTCGCGAGCATGGCATTCGCCGCGTACTTGGTCATCTCGGAACTTCTGATGTCCATAATAAGGATCGGCCTTCCGGTCCGGACAAATGGCGCATAGAGCTCATTCATGATGGCGGCGGCCTTTGAACTTTCCGTCCCGATGACCACCCGGTCGGGCATCATGAAGTCATCGATGGCCGCTCCCTCTTTCAGGAACTCCGGGTTGGAGACCACGTCAAAGGCATGCTTGGTGCGAGATGCCACCGCGGACCTGACCTTATCTCCGGTGCCGACCGGCACGGTGCTCTTGTTCACGACTACTTTGTATCCGTTCATATGCCTGCCGATCTCACGGGCCGCGGCAAGGACGTATTTCAGGTCCGCGGAACCGTCCTCTCCCGGCGGAGTGCCCACGGCAATGAATATGACCTCGGCGTTGCGCACCGCCGTGGCTATATCAGTCGTAAAGGACAAGCGGCCGTGCGACACATTGCGTTTGATAAGTTCTTCAAGTCCCGGCTCATAGATCGGCACTGTCCCTGCGTTGAGCAGCCCGATCTTCCGGGCGTCAATGTCCATGCAGATGACGCGGTTTCCGCTTTCCGCAAGACAGGTCCCGGTGACCAGTCCCACATATCCCGTGCCGATGACCGATATTTTCATAAGTCTCCTTCAGTTCCTTGATGCATCACGAAGATCTTTTTGAATAGTTTTGATCCAGCCATTTCAGGTATTCGCCGCTCCGCACGGTGTCCACCCACGCACGGTTGTCAAGATACCATTGTACGGTCTCGCGAAGACCCGTTTCGAACGTATGCCGCTGCTTCCATCCCAGTTCGGACTTGATCTTGTCACAGTTAATGGCATACCTCCGGTCATGTCCAGGCCGGTCTGCAACATAGGTTATGAGGTCGCGGTAGCTTCCCAGATCTTTTCGTCCTGCGAGGCGGGGATTGGCCGTTACCGGGCAGAGCCGGTCAAGGGTGTCGCAGAGAGACAACACTACCTCGATGTTCTTTCGTTCGCATTCTCCGCCGACATTATAGGTCTCGCCTGCCCTGCCCTGTTCCACGATGCTCCAGACCGCCTCGCAATGGTCCACCACATAGAGCCAGTCGCGGACGTTCTGACCGTCACCGTAGACCGGCAATGGCTTTCCTTCAAGTGCATTCAGTATCATCAGCGGGATGAGCTTTTCGGGAAAATGGAACGGTCCGTAGTTGTTCGAACAGTTCGACAGGGTGACCGGAAGACCATAAGTATGATAATATGCCCGGACAAGATGGTCCGACGCGGCTTTGGAGGCTGAATAGGGGCTTCGGGGATCATAGGGTGTCGTTTCGAGAAATGAACCCGTTGGTCCCAGAGACCCGTACACTTCATCGGTGCTGACGTGATGAAAGCGCACATCTTGCCGTTTGTTCCATACCTCCCGAGCGGTTTCCAGGAGTTGGAACGTCCCGTTGATATTCGTTTCGACAAATGCCGCTGGTCCGGTGATGGAACGGTCAACATGACTCTCAGCTGCAAAGTGCACGATCACCGTGATGTTGTGCCTGCCGATGACCTCCCGCAGCTTGTTCCCATCGCAAATGTCTCCGCGCTCGAAGAAGTACTTGCTACCTCCATGCTTCGCCTCGACATCAACGAGGCTTGAGAGGTTTCCCGCATAGGTAAGCTTGTCGTAATTCACTATCGTGCCGCGGAAATCATCACGCGACAGTACCGTGCGGATGAAGTTCGATCCAATGAACCCTGCCCCGCCTGTCACGAGAATGGTCGAATTGCGGAACGGTCCCGCTCCTGCTCCCGGTGTTCCCTTGGCATTGTCCCTGCTCACGAATGTCCTCTTAAAAAAGACCGCACCGCATCTTCCCACGAGGGAATGCTGATACCGGTCAACGCTCCTATCGCGCGATTGTCCATGGCTGAGAATGCCGGACGCTTCGCCGGAAGCGGAAATGACGCCATGGTGACCGGCCGGATGAACTTATCGATCCCCATTTCTTTGACAATGAGTTTCGCCCATTCATAGCGTGAACAGTATCCGCTGTTCGTCAAATGGAACATCCCTGTGGCGCCCCGCTGCACAGCACGCAGTGTCACATCCACGACCGTTTCCGTGGAAGTGGGCACGGAGAACTCGTCGCAGGTCACCTTCAGGGGTCCGCTGCGCGCTGACCACTCAATCAGCTTGACAATGAAGTTCTGCTTGCCTTCCCCAAAGACCCAGCTGAGCCGAAGCACCAGGGACTTGTCATTGTTCCGAAGCGCGTTCTCTTCGCCCTGACGTTTGCTTGATCCGTAGACACTGAGCGGATTCGGGGTGTCATCCTCGCGGTACAGGCCCGTTTCCTTGCTGCCGTCGAAAACATAGTCTGATCCGAAATGCACGAAATACGCTCCGCATGCTTGTGCTGCCTCGGCCAGGATGGCCGGCCCAACCGCGTTAACCTTGAAAGCGGTATCGCGGTCTTCCTCGGCGCGGTCCACCAGATTATAGGCCGCGCAGTTGATGACCACATCCGGTCGATAGCTTGTCATCAGCTCACGTATCTTGACCGGGTCCGTGATATCCGCAACGTTCTCGTCCGGCGCCGCATGATCCGTTCCCGAAGACTCGAACCGTCTAAGGAACGACCGCGCAAGCTGTCCGTTCTTTCCCGTAACCAGGTATCTCATTCCGCGTATTTGAAGTTGATGTCCGCGTCCCGAAGCCGGGGATGGACAATATCCTTTCCCGACAGGAGCGGCTCGCCGGTCTGCCAGGGAATGGCGATCTCGGGATCGTTCCAGATGATGCCCCGGTCGTTCTCCGGTGAGTACTCCTCGGTGCACTTATACAGGATGTCCGCGGTTTCGCTCAATGTCAGGAATCCGTGGGCAAAACCCGCAGGAACATAGAGCATCTTCCGGTTGTCCGCGGAAAGTTCCTGGCCGATCCATTTGCCGTAGAAAGGAGATCCTTTCCTGATGTCCACGGCAACATCGAAGATCTCTCCGGCTATGCAGCGGACCAGCTTGCCCTGCGCCTTCGGGTTTTTCTGGTAGTGCAGTCCCCGCAGCACCCCACGCGACGAGCGGGAATAATTATCCTGGACAAAATGCTCGGGGATCCCGGCACGGACAAAATCCGAATGTTTGTACAGCTCAAGAAAAAAACCGCGCCCGTCCCCGAAGACCGCTGGTTCCACCAGGACCGGGCCAGGGATATCGAAACTATTGAACTTAAAGGGCACCGGGAACCCCCTGCTCTGCCACCATCCGCAGGTACTGACCATAGGCGTTCTTCTGATGATCATCGGCCGCTTTGAGCAGCTGCTGTTTGTCAATATATCCCAGCAGGAAGGAGATCTCTTCGATGCAGGCAAGCTTCAGCCCCTGCCGCCGCTCGATCGTGGCAATGAATTCTCCTGCCTCAAGCAGGCTTTCATGAGTTCCCGTGTCCAGCCAGGCATAACCCCGCCCCATCAGTTCGACGCGAAGTTTTTTATTGGCAAGATATTCACTGTTCACATCAGTGATCTCCAGTTCGCCCCGGAGCGACGGTTTGATCCCTTTGGCGATCTTGATTACTTCGTTATCATAGAAGTACAGCCCGGTCACCGCGTAGCGTGACCGCGGGTTCTTTGGTTTTTCCTCGACCGACAGCACCTTTCCCCTCTGGTCGAACTCCACGATACCGTAGCGCTCGGGATCCTTCACATAATAGCCGAACACGGTAGCACCGCCAACGGTATTAACGTCGTTCACCGCGCGCTGAAGAAGTTCACGCAATCCCTGGCCGTAAAAGATGTTGTCCCCCAGGACCAGGCAGACAGGATCAGAGCCGATGAACTCTTCACCGATCCGGAACGCCTCGGCAAGGCCATTCGGCTTCTGCTGCTCCGCGTAGGAAAACCTTAGTCCCAGGTCGCTTCCATCCCGGAACACGTCCCGGAAGCGCGGCAAGTCAAGCGGAGTGGAAATGATCAGGATGTCACGGATGCCGGCAAGCATTAAGACCGACAAGGGATAATAGATCATGGGCTTGTCGTAAACCGGGAGAAGCTGCTTGCAGACGCCTCGGGTGATAGGGTATAAGCGTGTGCCGCTCCCGCCTGCAAGGATGATCCCTTTCATCAAGCCCTGCCCCCTTTGCGGTCATGGATCCGTTGTTTGAGCTCGGTAGGTGTGACGGTGGCCGTTCCCACTACTGCCACAACGATGCCGGCAGCGAAATTGGAAAGACGGGCCGCGTCTATCGTGGAAGCTCCCGCGGCCATGGCAAGGGTGAGCGTGCTGATGACCGTATCCCCTGCGCCGGTCACGTCAAAAACGTCCCGCGCTTCGGTCGGGATATGGATGACCCGGCCGCTTCGTTCGAAAAGGCTCATGCCATGCTCTCCGCGAGTGATCAGAACCGCCTCACAGGAAAGCTTCGCGAGAAGCCCCTTGCCTGCCCGCAGGAGACTCGCTTCGTCCTCGATATCGATGCGTGAACCGATGGACGCCTCCTTGGTGTTCGGCGTTAATATAGTCACGCCGCTGTAGATGCCGAAGTGGGACACCTTGGGGTCCACGGATACCACGATCTTCCTCCGCCGGGCCAGCTTGACGATGTCCCTGACAAGGTCACGGGTGACAACGCCCTTGCAGTAGTCGGAGATGACTATGGCATCCAGCCCTTCCGCAGCCTTTTCGGTTATATGGCTGAGGATCTGCCGATGAGCATCCCTGCCGATGCCCTGTTTGGTCTCACGGTCGAATCTCACCACCTGTTGATGGTGGGCAATCACCCGTGTCTTGATGGTCGTCGGCCGCTGGGTGTCAACGATCAGACCATCCGTGGCGATCCCCTTCTCCTTCATCATATGCTGGAGGCGCTTGCCCGCATCATCGTGTCCGATGACACCGCAGACGCCGACAATGCCTCCGAGAGACCAGATATTGTTCACCACATTGGCGGCAGCGCCCAAAAGCAGGGTCTCACGGGTTACATTGACCACCGGCACCGGCGCTTCAGGTGATATGCGGGACACATTGCCCCAGATATAATGATCAAGCATCACATCGCCGACGACCAATACCCGCGTTTTAGGAAACAGGTCAATGTACTTTGTCAAACGTTTTGCCTCTGCGAACATCGTCATCGCGCTGATCCCCCGGGTATCATTTCGGTCAGGGTCGCCACGATCGAACCGATCGTGATGGTGCTTTTCATCAGCACCGGGACCCTGCGGCTGTCATCGGTCAACCACATGAAAATCTCTCCCTTGTGCATGAAGACCCCCTCATACTTCGGATAGGTCCTCACTTTGATCGTATCGAACTCGCCCACAGGGGTCTTGATGCGCTCCCTCCCCAGGACCTGAATCTCCACTGCCCAGTTCTTACCGCTGTCATGAACGTCGAAGACAATGGTCTTGCCCGGCTCCAGGTCCTGACGGGACCGGAGATAGTAGAGCGATGAAAGCGCATCCTGAGTCTGTGCCGGGATATCAAGGACCTCCTGCACACCGTCAGCTCTATACGTCACTTTGTTCCGCTCCCGGTCAAAGTGCAGCTCGCGCTTCTTCTTTCGTTTCCCGTGGCTCTGATCAAGGAAATAACTCAAGCTCTGGCGGGTCCGGGGATCGAAGAGGCTCTGGACCGTATCACGCACCGGATAGACCGAATCCACCATGCCGATGGACCGGGCCGTGGAAACGATCCGGAGCAATTCCCTGCCGTCCGCTTTTTCCCGCCGAACCTCCATTACCGCGGTCCCTGCGCTGAACACCTTGGACCAGCTGATGGTATAGGTCAATTTTTCACCCGCCAATACAGGTTCGGGAACGCTCTGCGGGGATATTTCGGGTACTTGCTTCGATGCTCCCGAGCCTCCTGATACAAATGTCAGAAGCAGTGAGCAAGAGACCACAAGCAAGCCCATCTGTCGGGAAAACAAGAACAATTTCCGTGAGTTCATCGGGCTTCATAATAGGGGAAAGCTTGCTTTTTGTAAAGAACATTTTCTTTCCGCCGGAGGCGATATCGCCGAATTTGCCTTTCATGTTGCGCTTACCGGTGAATTGGAATATGATTCACCTTGGTGTGAAAATAACGACTTCTGACATGAAAATCATCCCCTACCGGAACATCCTGGTCATCAAACCCGGGGCGATCGGAGACCTGCTCCAGATGACTCCGGTTTTCCGCCTTCTGAAGCAGGCCTATCCAGACAGTCGCATCACGCTCATGGTCGGCTCCGCCGGCTCAGCAGATATTTTTTTGAACAATCCCAACATCACAGAAGTGATCATCTACGATAGAAAAGGACTTCACCGATCCCTCACGGGAATGCTCAGCCTCTGGAAAGACCTCCGATCGCGCAAGTTTGACCTCATACTGAACTTTCAGAGGAGCAATATCCGGACCTGGCTCCTTGCTGCGGCAGCATTGCCCTGCCGCATTCTTGTATACCACAAGGCTGAAAAGCGAACCATCCATGCTGTGGAAAACTATCTTGAGACCATTGCGCCGCTCGGTATAACTACGGACGATATTCACCTGGACTTTATCGTCCGACCGGAAGCGCTCAAGATCGCCAAAAGTCTGCTACACGACACAACAGCTGGCACCGGACCGATAGTCATTCTCAATCCCGGCGCATCCCATCCCGTCAACCGATGGCCCGCCCGCAAGTTCGCGGAACTGACCGATCTTGCAGTGTCGCGTCTGCAGGCCCGCATCGTTATCATTGGGGGACCTGGAGATGAGGAGCTTGCCGGGAAGATCGTAACCCTCTGCAAGTCTCATCCGCTCTCGCTCGCGGGGAAAACACCTCTTCCGGTGCTTGCCGCAGTACTCAAGCAGAGCGATATTCTGGTGAGTGGCGACACCGGCCCAATGCATCTCGCAACAGCCGTCGGCGCGCCGGTGATCGCGCTCTTTGGCGCCGCTGATCCCCTGCGCACCGGGCCTGTCGGTCTTCGTACGATGGTGCTGCAGGCCGGCACACCGTCCTGCATTCCCTGCCGCAGCCGGTCCTGCGGCAATTCTCGGCACCTTGCGTGCATGGAAAACATATCTGCTGAAGAGGTATGCGACAGTATCACGAGGATGCTCGGAAAGCCGTGATATACTCGGAATGGGGAATATGACGCACGTCATGGCCGGCCGTTGGGGACCGGGTTAGACTGGGCGTGTACTATAACTCCCTGTCGGAGAACATAAACATCCCCGAAGAAAGGCGGTTCACTATGGCAGATCCAACGGTAAATATGGACCTTTGTATCGGTTGCGGGCTGTGTGTCGAACTTTGTCCCAAAGTGTTCGAACTGAAGGATGACAAAGCCTGGGTCAAGGACCCGGCTGGCTGTGCATCATGCGATTGTCAGCAGGCCGTGGACAGCTGTCCGGTGCAAGCCATCACCCTGGAGTGATCTCGGTCCGCTTTCACCCTGCAGGGGAAGGACTTTCGCAGCCATGGTCCTTCCCTGCTTTTTCCTGATTCAGCAATCGATCAGATGCGAGGTGGATGAAATGAAAGGACGCGTCCTACGGTTTTCATCATTTTCTGCCATCATACTTGCAGCCTCTGTTGCCGCCTGTGCTGACAACTCAGCAGGCGCGAAGATTTTCCAGCGGGAAAAATGCATGGACTGCCACACCATGAAAGGCAGGGGCGGCGCCGTAGGGCCAAATCTCACGACCGTGGGAGCGAGGCGTAACAGCGCCTATATCCGGGAACAGATCAGGAATCCCTCATCTCAGAATCCGAACACGGCCATGCCGTCGTTCAAGGACCTGTCCGAGCAGGATATGGACAAACTTGTCGAGTATCTCTCGAATCGCAAGTGACCGCAAACAGCGGCAGTATGGCCATTTTCCGGCGATGATTTCCCTTGACAAGTTTGGATGTTTCGCCGATTATTCGTCCAGCCATCTGCACGCCGCTGTGGCGGAACTGGCAGACGCAAGGGACTTAAAATCCCTCGGGGGGCGACTCCCGTACCGGTTCGATCCCGGTCAGCGGCACCAATAATATCAAGCGGTTGTGATAAATTCTCACCCGCGCCCGGTTCGCCCGAACCGTCCACTTTGCCAGCACTTTGCACATTGGCACGCACAATCGGGGTTTTGGCCGCGATCCGCGCCTGTTCCTGCCGGTGAAGTTCCATCACCTTTTCCGAAGCGCTCTTCAGGTCTGCTTCGTTCACGATGTTGTAACGGTCGAACACTGATCGCGTCTTGTGCCCCGAGATTTTCATAGCCACTCTCTCGGGCACCCCTGCGCGAATCATGTTCCTGACCGCCGTCCTTCTCAAATCGTGAAACAGCTTACCGGTTAATCCGGCCTTCTCGCACGCTGTATCCCAGGAATCGTAGAAATGCCCCATTCTGAGCCCGCGAAGCGTGAATACATGCGGATGCTTCGGGATTTCCTCTCCGGCCCTGTTTTCTGCCTTCTCCGCGCTCCCCCATAGCCTGTAAATGGCCTGATAGAGTTCGCTGGCAAGGTAAATCACCCGCGCTTCGTCGTTCTTCGTGGTTCCTGCATCGAGCGTGATCTTGCCTTCCTTGAGATTGACCTTTTCCCAAGTAAGGGAAAGTATCTCTTGCTTCCGCATCCCGGTGTAGTACCCCATCATGAAAACCGGCTTCACGTAGTCCGGCAGTTCTTCCAGGAGCCGCCGGTATTCTTCATGCTCGAAATAGCCGGTCCTGACGTTGTTCTCTTTAAGGTGCGGTATGTATGGCCGGTTAATGACTTTCGGCGGGGTCTGTCGCGTTCCCAGGGAGTACATGCGTTTCAAGGCCGACAATTCCCGGTTGATCGTTGAATTTTCCGCTTTGGCTTCCTGCCGCTTTCGGATATAGACGTTGATCTTGTGCGTGGTGATCTCTGCTGCAGGTTGGCCCGCGAAGGACTTCTTGAGATGGTTTATGCTGCGCTGCGCCCGTGCGATCGATTTTTTCCCGTTCATCCGGTAATCTTCGATAACATCGGTTGCCAGTTCGTCAAACGTAACCTTGCCGATCCTCAGGCCGGGAAAGCGATGATCCACAACAGCGCCTTCCCGCGATTTCAGCATCTTCTGAGCTTCGCGGTAATCCGTGGTTTTCGTTGTTTCGCGGATAAGCTGGTTGTTCCAGTAATACCGCAGCGACCAATAAGGCGACTCTTTAACCGATCCATCGGCGGCCCTGTACTTCGACTTGAATAGCGTCCCCAATTCCGCCTCACCCCCTTGCCCGTGACGGTCTGCCCGCGTGAGGTTTCTGACCAATCCGCTTTTTCGTACACTCAAGGGCCAGGTGCAGAAAAGGCGGAATAGCTCTATAACCGCGCTCCCATCGGCTGATAGTAAGCGTGGTGACGCACAAGACTTTGGCAAGTTGACTTTGGCTATAGTTATTCTTCTTCCGCCATTTCTTGAGGTCCGCGGGCGTCATGGTTATATTATAGTCCGTTGGCTAGCAGGCCGTCAAGTTCAATTTCACGATGCTGCCCGCGTCTTGCTGTCGGCAATCCAGGTATTCAAATCCAAAATATCGAAGAGTATCCTTTTCCCGTCCTTGATGAATGGCAGCTTCCCCCTGTATCGCATTTCCCGCACAGCCCACAGGGACCGCCCGAGATATTGCGCCGCTTCCTTTTCGGAAAAGAGGCGCTTTGAAAGCTGCAAAGGGTCTGTGCATCCAACGTGATTCATTATCTCTACTCCGCATCCATTGACAGCGGCATGATTGCAGCTTCATCAAGTTCCGCGATTGACGGTGGCTGCCAGGGTGCCCGTCTGCCTGCCTTGCCTGTGTTCCCTTCTTTGTACTGCTCCCGGATATAGGCAAGATATCCTTTGATCCCCGCTTCCAGGTCAAAGCGGCCATGAGCAATAACGGGAATCACGCCATGTTTCGCAAGATAGAATATCTGCCCTTTCGTAAGCCCGAGATATTGCCCCAGGTCATCGGCATTGCAGGGAATCTCCGCCGGTGCCCGCCATGCTTCCAGGTGCTTCACGTAGCACAACAGAGATTCGACAAGGTTATAATCGCCCCTGCCGTCTTTTTTCAGCACGCCCTCTTTTGCAAGCTGCTGAATCCGGCGCGGGGTAAGATCAAGCATCTGCGAAATGGTATCAACGTTCACCGTGTCTTGCATTCTGAATATCCCTTTCTTTCGACGAAACGAATTGCCCGCTTTTCCCTGTTCAGCTATACAGATATCGCGGGTTTAATGATCCGCATGGGGTAGAGGTCTGGAAGGACCCATGAATTTTAAAGCGTGTCCATCGTGTAAGATTTTATTTTCCCCGCGCTTGATTCGTTCGTTGACATTGATTGAAGACCACACCCTTTAGGAAATCGGCACTTCCCTCATCACCTCACACAGCGATTAAACATATCCTTGCTGCCATCGCTTCACGACATTCACAATAGCCTTTGGATTGTCGTTCGCCAATTGCTCGAAGCTCCGTGCATCGACGGCGTTTATCGTGATATTGTTCACCGCTTGCCCCTCTCCCGGCCTCCAGCCCGTGCCGTACTTGGACTGCTCATAGTTGAAATAGCGATACTCGTTGTTGTCCCTTCCAACACCTGTGTAGTCCCGGACAGACCCGGACCCGCCGCTTGCATCTGCGCCGCCGCTCCCACCGCCGTTGAAGTTCTGTGCGCGGATCGCCGCAACCTTGGACATGCCGGCCGCCGTCGCAATTACAGACATAGTGGCACCCAGGGCCGGACCGCCAATCTTCGCGCCGAAAGCATAAGAGTCCTGAGCCGCCTTGAACGTGCTGATAAGCGTTTCGCTTATTGCCGCAGCTTTATAGAGCGTGAAATACTTCCGCGCATGGCTGCCGCCGAGCTGATAGAGCGTCTGGAAGGTCTGGCCAAGGCCGGTAGCCATATCCTGCGCGGCCTGAACTCGCAGCTTGTTTGTCTCTTGATCGTGGTTCAAGACCATTGTCTGCCGCTCCATCTCCCGGACCGCCAGGGTATCATAATAGTCCTGTTCGCTCGTAGCATTTGCCAGCTTATGTGCTGTCGCCGCATCGAAGTATTCAAGCTCTCCCTGGAAGATTTCCTGCATCGAATCGGAGCGCGCCTTGGAAAGAGAAACCAGTGCGCCCGAATATTGCTCCTGAAACCGGATATCATCCGAAAGCCGGACCTCGACAGCGCTTCGCTCTCCCGCTTTCCCGTCGGAAGTAAATTCCGTAAAGGTTTTTTCCCGGACTGCTGTTCCAAGCTGCTCCTGCATCAACCGGAGCTTCTTTTCTTCATACTGCAACTGCAGCTGAAGATTCTTATTTCGGCTCTTCCCGACCTCGATTGCCGCGCCCTCGATCACAACGAAATCCATTGACTGCCGCTTGATATCAAGGATCTTCTGCTCCTGCGCCAGGATGCCCGAGCCGAGCTTTTCCCTGTTTCGCGCGTGCTCGACGAGGTACAAATCATACTCTGCGCGCATTACAGATTGCGTCTTCTTGATTGTTTCATCGGCCTTGGTCAACCATTCACCGGCCGCTGTTGCTCCCATGATTGTTTCTTCCCGAAGTTTTTTCTTGGCTTCAATGGCCTTGCGCGTTTCTTCTTCAAGCCGCCTCTGCCGCTCCGTAATCATCCCGTAAACCCCATAGAGCGCCATCCCCGCAATCGCTACCCCGCCAAACGCCGCAGCCCCCAGGCCAAGCCTTGCAACCATGACCTCTACAGAATCCCCGAGCTTCCGGCTCATCTGAAACGGAACACCCCATGACTGCGCCATGTTTTCTGCGGCTTCACCCATACCCCAGAAGCCGATCTTTGTAGCCCGCGCGGTATTGTCAACGGACGCGCCTAGGTTCTCGATGTTTTTATACTCAGCGTCCTAAATGATTGCGCATAGACGACGAAGCGTATTATTTGGCTTGCGCCATGTTTCAAATTGCTTCGACACAGCTTGGATAAGTTCTTCTATCTCCGCAAAGTAGCGGTTATGCGTACAGAGAGTTCGAGTCAGTTTCCATACGCGCTCTGCGGTGTTCAGCTCAGGGCTGTACGGCGGCAGAAAAACGAGTTTCAGCATATGTCGGTGCTTTCGCAACCAGGGCTTTAAAAGTTTGGCATGATGCCAGCGAGCATTATCCAGCACGACGACAACTTTCCGGCCTTGCCGACGATGACGTATCAACTTTTGCAAGAACGAGAGAAATGTCTTGGCGTCAAACTTCTTCTCATGGTTTGTGACCAGGTATCCATCACTGCTGCGGACAGCTCCGAAGACCCCAATGCTCTTTCGGGTAGGTGCGTGCAGGACAATGGGATCGGTCTCTTCAGGTGGTATCCACATAGTACATCGTGACCCATGCTGTTGGAAGTGGCATTCATCTTCAAACCAGAGATCAACATCTTTTCTATGCGCCAGACGCCGCAGTTTTTTTAAACTTTTGCTGTGCCACAGGATCGGCTTGCGCAATAACGGGGCGAGGTTTTCTCCGGCGGAATCCCAATTGATGAAACAACCGCTGGCATTGTCGAACTCCGATGCTTACCCCGAACTGTTGGGATAAATGATGGCTCAGAAGCTTTCCATCCCACAGGTTCTGAGAGTAGCCTAAGTCTCGCGGAGAGCGACGCAGATCACGCCCGACACGCTTTTGAATGCCAGAATCCAAGGCCGTTGGTCGTCCTGGCCGTTGGACCTCTTGCAGACCGGCAAAACCGCTCTGCTCAAAACGATGGACCCAGTACTGTACAGTTCGCGGACTGTGACCGAAAAGCTTTGCCACCTCCGTGCTGCTGTAGCCGGAGCTTACCAAAAGGATTCCGTGAAGCTTATGATCGTATCGAGACTCATCGGATCGCAGAATTTCTTGTTGTACCGAAATCCGCATGATGTCCGCATCTTTAATTTCAAGTTTGCGCATAACACACCTCCCTCTCCAGGGATTATAACAGGTTAGTATCTTATGCGCAATTATTTATGACGCTATGTATAG
>JAOUEV010000058.1 GCA_029858565.1 Nitrospirota bacterium
TGCCCAGGAACTGAGCTCCCAGGCCGAGCAGCTGCAGGAGACGATCTCGTTCTTCAAGGTGGACGGCGCGGACCGCGAGGCGGTGCGGAAGATCGCGGGCAAGAAGGAGAAAGCCGCCAAGGCGACGCACCAGGTCCATGTGGCGCACCTGGCCCAGGCAGCGGCAAAGGCGAAGCAGGCGCTCCAGCCCGCGGGCGTGGCGCTTAATCTCGGTCACAACGGCCACGGCAAGGGCGACGGGAAGGACGAGGAGTTCGAGAAATTCTGAGATGGCGACAAGCGACAGGAGATGAGAGGCGAGAGATGACGAGACGGTGAAGCTGATCCGTTGAGAAGTCCTCGCTGCGTGTCACCTTTGAAGATCGAAGACAAGCGGGCCTACGTCGAGCGGTATGAAGATCTGATCGTAGGCTGCGGAATTTATAACTTAGGATGGCTGGGCCAGAAAACGGCAGATGGCCGCGGATAAAGTGATCTTTCACGCAGCAGCAGGTATTTCAAGATCCGTATCAATCCGCGAAAAAACCGAGGCGGATTGCTATTCAGGATGCGGGGGCGGCAGGGCGGCCGGCGGCACCTTGCCGCCGCACCTGCCGTTTGCCGGATGAGGATCGTCATGAGTTCTGAACACAGATTTCGGGACCTCTCGATGATGAAAAAGATGCTGATAGCCCCCTCGCTCATCATCGTATTGCTGCTGCTGTTCGGATTCGTTTCCTACCTCGGGCTCTCGCAGCAGAAGAAAGCGCTGCACGACATCTACGCCGTCCGGTTCAAAAGCTACCAGTCCAGCTCAACGGTCGTCAAGGACCTGAACGCGGTGCACGCGAATGTCTACCGCCTGCTGAGCTGGGAAGTCGCCCGGTATGAGCGCGCCAGGATCGACGCGCTGGGCACAGAGCAGCTTGCCACGCTGGAGCGCTCGGTGAACGCCATGAAGAGCGGCGCCGGATCGGCCACGGCCACGGAAGAGGAACAGCGTATCTACCAGACAATACTTGCCGATCTGCTGGAGTATCAAAAAGCGATCGCGTCGGCAATAGATCTGTCCTCGTCGGACCTGAATTTATCGACCATGTATATGGGCACTGCGGACGAGAAATTCCGGAAGCTCGAAAAGATCATGAAGGAGCTCCTGGAACTGGAGACCCGGATGAGCGAGGACACCCACGCGAGCGCTCTCCGGACCTTCAGAAGACGGCGGAACTGGTGCAGGAGATCAGCGCATCATCGAAGGAACAGTCTTCAGGAGCCGACCAGATCAACGGCGCGGTCCAGCAGCTGAACCAGGTGGTGCAGCAGAACGCCGGAGCTGCCGAGGAGATGGCGACTGCTGCCCAGGAGCTTGCTGCGCAGGCTGAGCAGCTTCAGGAAACCGTCGCTTTCTTCAGGTTGGACGGGACGGACCAGGAGGCGGTAAAAAGGCTGGGTGTCAGGCAGAGTACGGTAGCATAAGTGCCTCTCATGATCAGCATTGTCCCTGTTGTCAAAAAGCCCTGCTGCCTCCCTCGGGGAAGCAATTGTCTTTCCTTTGCAAGCAGAAACAGAATGGCGTCGTAGAAAGTAAAAAAATCACCACAGGCACGGAGGCAGAGGGAAAAACTTTTTGCTACTTTAGGAGATTCTTTCCCTGCTTTTTGTGCCTCTGTGGTAAAAAAACAAATAGTTACCGATGGTTATCAATCTTGCGGAAATCAAAATTATGCTTTTAATAGGTACTTTTACTGATTAAAACATACGGAATTGATGGGACGCACTTTCCAAAAGAGGCTGATATAGTTTTCTCTATGTCGGCCACGCGGCCGGATCGTATGTTCCGGACCCTTTCTGGAAAGAATGAGGCAGGTGGATCTTCTGCCGAGGGCCCTATGAGAAAACTGAACTCCCGGAAATATATAAAAAATGCGGCCGTGGCCTGCAGGAACGCCGGGAAAAACGGGGCTTGTGCCCGGCGATGACCATGGCGGCGCTGCAGGGCGTACACGGAGGAGCGCAGGGCGGCCGGTCCTGCCGGGTCATTGAAGGCGCCCTGCGCGGCGGCGGCAGGAATACGAGCCCGGCCCTGGAAAATAAATATTCAACCTGCTCGTGCTGCGATTTCTAAAGCTTGGTTATGCTGGAGGAAGGAGCGGAATTCCTGCTGTCAGCGGAGCTGATCAGCAGAGTGCTGGAAGTCGGCGCATCCGTGAAAAGCGCCGATGATAAAGAATAGGTGAATCTTGCGGCGTGATCCAATTCGGAACAGGAGGCATAGCATGAGCGCAGAGACCATAACAGGAACGACCCAGTACCTGACCTACACGCTGGCCGATGAAGTGTTCGCCCTGGACATCAACAAGGTGCGGGAGGTGCTGGACTTCACCGACCTGACCAAGGTGCCGAACATGCCGGACTTCATGCTGGGCGTGATCAACCTCCGCGGCAGCGTGGTGCCGGTGGTGGACCTGCGGACGCGGTTCC
Source organism: Nitrospirota bacterium (assembly GCA_029858565.1). Lineage (GTDB taxonomy): Bacteria > Nitrospirota > UBA9217 > UBA9217 > UBA9217 > JAKAHZ01. The sequence continues at coordinate 2,461 of JAOUEV010000058.1, forward strand.
GCATGCCGAAAAGCGAGCAGACGGTGAACACCTGCGTGATCATCGCCGAGGTGAGTGTGGACGGCGATACCACGGTGCTGGGCTGCCTGGCGGACTCGGTCCGGGAGGTGGTCGACCTGGAATCGAACCAGATCGAGCCCGCGCCGAAGATCGGCACGAAACTGCGGAATGAATTTATTCGCGGCATGGGGAAGCACAACAACCAGTTCATCATCATTCTGGATATCGACAAGGTCTTTTCCGCCGACGAGGTGCTGCTGGCCGAGATCGTGGGCGCGGGCGCCGAGTGCCCGCTGATTCACCACCAGGCGGCGTAAAGCCGGACGCTCCCGGATGTTGAGCAAAGGAACGTGCAAGGAGGAACGGACATGGCAAGACAGCAGCAGAGCCGCGCGGTGGTCAGGCAGCGGAGCGAACACTCCCTGCCGGTAAGACGCCTGGCATCGTGGATGCCGGTACCGCACCCGGCATCCCGGACGTCGGGCGTGCGCGGGCGCATTCCCTGGAGCGAGGTAGTCAACATGAAGACCATATTGCTCGTGGACCACAATGCGGAGCACCTGCTGGAGCACAGCGATCTGTTGAGCCGGGCGGGTTACCGGATCGTGACCGCCCAGGACGGTAAATCCGCGCTGTTCATCATCGAGAGCGGCATGCTCCTTGACCTGATCGTGACGGAATATACCATGCCGGACATGGAGTCCAAGCAGTTCCTGGCGACGGTCAGGAAGGAAGCGCCGGCAGTGCCGGTGATCGTGGTGACCTGCTGCGATTCCGTGGAATGCTATATTCACGCGGTCAACATGGGAGTGTACGAGTATCTGAACAAGCCGCTGCTGCCGGGCGAACTGCACCGGATCATCAATTCGGCTTCCCATGCCAGGCAAACAGGCAATTTGCCGGCGGGGCTGGCGTGAACAGGGGCGTCCGCGAACAACAGGACGCTGTATATCCCTGACGATCAAGCGTGATCGTGCGGGAAGGGGGAGCGTGTATGGAACCGTGCAGACGGAAACAAACGGGACGGACGGCGGGCGCGAACTGGGACATCCTTCTGATCGACGAAACCGCCCGGCTGGCTGCTGACAAGCTGGTGCATGTAGAAGAGTGTGACGGCATGACCATCATAACTGCGTGCAGCGAGGAAGCGGCGATTGACGTCCTGCAGGTGGCGTCAGTGGATGTGATTTACAATTTCCCTGCGTCGGGCAAACGGGTGCAGGCGGAGAAGTTCCGCGCTCATATTTCGGAGCGATATCCCCATATCCGGATTCAGGATCTGTGGACGCCTCCTTCTCAGCAGGACGGCGGGGGAATACATCATGTTCCGCCGCTGTTCCTGCGGGAGGTATTCGATTGCGATGCGCGACGGCAGATGTCGCGGAGCGGGGTGCATGCGGACAGCGTGCGCCGCTGAAAAACCGCTGCCGCTTCCGAAAACGCGGAAAAGACGAAAGCAAGCTTGATGCCCGGCGATGAGCGGAAGGCCGAGGCGGGGATGGCCGCACGGGCCGTGCTCAAGGAAAAGCGGGAGATGTTATGATCTGTCCATTCCAGGATCCGGCGAGCAGATCACTTTGTTTGGTACTGCGGATCGCAGGCGATGTTCCGCCGTTGTGCACGAAGGAGCTGTCCGACAGCGACAGGGACCGTGAATACCGCCGCTGCGGCTATTATGGAACAGCGATCCTCGGCGGTCTGGAGAGGATCCTTCAGCTCGCCCGCAGGGACCGTGACCGCGGCGATCCGGAGCGGGAGGCGGCGGCATGACAGCCCGGTCCTGCACACAGCCGACGATCTACCTCAAAATGGGCGAGATGGCTTTTGCTGATCAGCCTTCGACCATTACGACGGTCCTGGGGTCCTGCGTGGCGGTCACGCTCTTCGACAGCAGACAGGGACACAGCGCCATGTGCCACGGAGTGATGCCGTTCTGCGCGTCGGCCGGCGTGTGCGCGAGCGAGTGTCCGCGCCAGGGGTACTACGTGGAATGTTCGGTTCTCGCCATGGTAAACCGGTTCAGGTCCTCCGGCTTGCGAACCGAGGACATCGAAGCGCGGGTGTTCGGCGGCGCCCAGCTGTTCACGACGCCGAGCCGTCTCCGGAGCCTGCTCGCCGTCGGTCCGCAGAACATAGAGGCTGCGAGGCGCGCATTGAAGCGCATCGGGATCGCGGTGAACTCGATGATCGTCGGAGGCAGGACAGGGTGCAGGGTCAACTTTAACACGATGTCCGGCGCGGTGTCCGTGCAGCGGCTCGATTCCGTTTTCAGCGCAGACGGCAGGAATTAATGCAGCGATGCGGGCAGGGGAGAGGATACTGCCATGATGTATCTCGTCGTGAAGAACTCCGGCCAGGCAGGCGAGCTCAGGCTCCAGGGAACGCTTGTGGGGGGGGAAGTAGAGGAACTGAAGCTGTATCTGTGCCAGGCCATGCGCTACGTCACCGATCTCACCATCGACTGCTCGGCTGTCACTGCGGTTGACGCGGCATGTTTGCAGCTTTTGTGCTCGGCCTACCGCTTGTCCCGGCAACAGCTCAGGAAATTCACGCCCATAGGCCATTCCCGGGAGGTCTTTCTGCAGGCGGCGCATAACGCGAACTACGCGCACTGCGTAGGCTGCGGACTGGATGGCGAACGGGGATGCGTGTGGGGCGTCTGTTGAAGGCGCAGGAATCATCATGCTTGAGGAGGAACAGGTCCATGCACTGCCGATTTGTCAAATCCGGGAACGGCATCATCTGCACCGCGGTCAGCGCGCACTATCTGCCGAGCGATTTTGAGAAGCAGGAGTATTGCCTGGCCGACCGGCACCGTATGTGCCCGTTTTACTGCATGATCAGGACCGACGGCGCATTTGATCTGAGCGGAATGGAGCTGCAATCACGCACGGCGGTCTGTTGACGACAAAAAAGGAGGGGGCCATGACCTGTCCGTTTGCCGCTGGAAAATACATGCTGTCCTGCGATGCATCGCGGATCTCGTACGTCCCGAGCGACGAGGAAAGCAGCGAGTACTGCACCGACGGAAAGCATGAACGGTACCGGCTTTGCGCCAATTACCGGTACGCCGTATGGAACGGCCTGACGCCTGTGCCGTTGCCGGAACCGCGACAGCGTCCTGACAGCGGCTGCCAGAGGAAACGGGAAATATTGTGAACGAGGGAGTCCGGAAAGACGACGGCGCGGCCGCTCCTGAACCGATCGACGGGGAGCGGATCATGAAGACCGTCATCATCGTCGATCCTGATTACGCGATAAACGACATCGGGGGGATGATCAGCGGTCAGGGATTCATGGCTCTCGTCATGACGGAAGCCCGCACCGCGCTGAACAGCCTGCGGAATGAGATGCCCGTGGACCTGGTCATCACGGAGTTGCTGCTGCCGGACATGGATGGCATGGAATTCCTCCGGGCGATCAAGATGAAGGCGCCAAACCTTCCGGTCCTCATCGTCACGATGGAACATTCGATCGAAAGCTATTTGCAGGCGATGAGCGCCGGCGCTTTCGATTATCTGCACAAACCGGCGCGGTTCGCCGACCTCTGTCAATGCGCCCGGTATGCCGTCAATCGACCCGGTCCCGGGCCGGTTTTCGTCCGGGCAGCATAAGGGATGTCGAGGGCCGGCGATGCTTTCGCACTGTTGAGCGCGGACAGGGATGGTTCAGGGGGGGATCGTGTCACAGAACAGCCACTCCATCCTCTTTCTGGGAGGCGAATCCGGAGAGGCCGGGACAGTCCGGGATGCGCTGCGGGAACTCGCGGAGCAGTTCGAATTATCCGTTGTCCCGGATATCGCCGACGCCCTGCATGCGATAGAATCCGGGCAGTTCGATATCGTGTTCCTCGATGTAAGCGGCATGAATGGCGGGCTCCGGGAAGTCATCACCCGGATCAAAAGCCGGGGCTGCGAATCGCCGTCCGTGATCGCCCTTGCGGTGCGGGACCGTCCCGAGGGTGATTCGCTTCTCCTGTCCGGCGCCTGCGATTACCTGCTTGCGGGCCGGGGCGATCCGGCTTCGCTTCTCGGCGCCGTCCGCTCCGTCATTGAACGGCGAAAGCTCACGAAAGCGCTCGCGTTCAGCAATGAACGCTATTCCCGCCTGCTCGGCTCCGTTACGGATTATACCTACTCCGTGGTCATCAGGGACAACCGGCCGGTCACTTCCTCCCACAGCCCCGGCTGCGCCGCGGTCACGGGATATACGGTCGATGAGTACCATGCAGATCCTCATCTCTGGTTTCGCATGATCCACCATTCCGACCGTCAGGCGGTCCTCCACATGGTTTCTCAGGTGCTGTGCGGCGGAAATCCCGCTCCCTTGGAGCACCGTATCATTCATAAAACAGGCGATATCCGCTGGATCAGGAACACGCCCATGCCCCGCTACGACCAGCAGGGCATCCTCATTGCCTACGACGGGCTGGTGACCGATATCACCGCCCGCAAGCGGGCAGAAGAGGCGCTTCTTGAAAGCGAAACGCGGTACCGGACGCTCGTGGACACGACACCGGACACCATCTTCCTTGTGGACCGGGACCTCCGGTTTCTTTTTGTGAACAATGCCGGATCCCGCATGATCGGGAAGCAATCCGATGAGTTGACCGGCAAGAAGCATGGGGACGTCTTCCCACCGGACGTCGCCCGGAAGCAGGAGGTTCTGATCCAGCGGGTGTTTTCCACCGGTGCGCCGCTGGAGACCGACATCAGGCATTGCGTGGGATCGCGGGAGGTATGGAACTTCGCGCGCCTCGTGCCGATGTTCGACGACGGCGGTTCGGTTTCCACGGTGCTCGGCGTGGTCATGGACATCACTGACCGGAAGCTCGCGGAAGAGGCGCTTCGTCAGAGCGAACAACTGCTCCAGCGGGAGTTCCTGAACGTTCAGCGGGCCAAGCAGGAATGGGAGATCACCTTCGACACGATCTCCGATCCCATTTTCATCCATGACAAGAACTGCCGGATCATCAGGGCGAACAAGGCCTATCAGGAGGTGGCCGGCATACCCTTTCAGGATATCATCGGGAAACCCTTTCCCGAGATCTTCCCGAATATCGACAACACCGTGGATGTCGAGGGGGGCGACGTGATCAGGCTTGACGCAAGACAGCCCAACTATTATGTCGAGGAACTGGCCATGCCGTCGCTCTCCCGCGTATTCAGGGGAAAGACCTATCCCATTTATGATGATGCAGGCGAACTTCTTCATTGCGTCCAGGTGCTCGAGGATATCACTGAAACGAAACGGGCCGAGGACGCGATGAAGCAGGAAATGGAGATCTCCGCGAACCTGCTGATGCTCGCCGAGGCTGCGACGGACAGCCTGGATCCCGGCAAACTGATGGAGTGGATGACCGTGTACTGCCGGAAAGTCCTGAACGCCGGTTTCCTGCTCTCCTATCTGTGGGACGGAGCAACGAACAGCTACCGCCCGGAGCGGCAGCAGGGTCTATCGTCCGTGGTGACGCCCCTGTTCAAGACCGAGCCGCTCGACCCGCGGCGGGACGGCGTTGCTCCCCTGGTTGCCGCAAAACGGCCTGTTGTTTTGGCGGCCCTTGCGGAGCAGCCGGATGCAGGCCGGTCCCGGCGATTCACGGTTGTCCCGGTCGAGACCGGCGCGACTGCCGCCGCCGAGACGGTCGTCGAGGCTCCGTTCGACTGGATGAGCCGTCATGCCATGTGTATCGTCATTCCGCTGGTGGGAAAGGCAGCTCCCCTGGGCCTGCTGGTGGCGGGGTTTGACGACCATCGGATATTGAGCGATCGCGACCGGAAACTCATCGGCGGCATCGCCCGACAGGCGTCGCTCGCGCTCGACGAAGCGTCGCTCTACCACACCGCCATGGAACGGTCCATGGCGCTGGCCCATAAAGTGGAAATACTCAAAGTGATCCATGAGATCGATATGAACATCCTGTCGAGCCTCGAACCGAAGGAGGTTGTCGAAACAGCGCTGCAGAACATCACCAAGGTCATCCCGTGCGACCGGGCAGAGGCAATGATACTCGACGTCGAACAGCATTTGCTGGTCCGTTACCCGGGCAGCGGCGGCAGTGAAACCGGCGGACGCATCCTGTCGATTTCCGATACCAGCGCTTCGGAAGTGCTGGCATCCTGCCGCACGCGCTACGATCCGGATATCGGGGCCGACGACGGGCTTCGGAAGGAGGAGGCCGGTCTGCTGATGGACGGTTTCCGGTCCCTGCTTCGCACGCCGCTCATCGTAAAGGGAAGCGCCGCGGGATTCGTAAGCCTTGCGAGCAGGCGGCGGGCGGCCTTCACGTTCGAGGACCTCGGATCCCTGGAGCAGCTGGCCGGATTGATCGGCATTGCTTTTGAGAACATTCGCCTGGTAACGGACATGCAGGAGCTGTTTTTCGGAACGGTAAAATCCCTCTCCAGCGCGATCGACGCAAAGTCCTCCTGGACCGCCGGTCATTCCGAACGGGTCACACGATATGCGCTCATGCTGGGACAGGAAACGGGCATGAACGGGCCTGAGCTCCGGTCCCTCGAAATGGCGGCGCTGCTGCATGATGTGGGGAAGCTGGGGACCTACGACATGATACTGGACAAAGAATGCAGTCTTACCGCTGATGAGTACGAGATCATCAAGCGACATCCTGTGCGGGGAGCGGAGCTCCTGAAGCCCATCAAGCAGATGAGGCATATCCTGCCCGCGGTCCTGCATCACCACGAGCGCTATGACGGGTCGGGATATCCTGACGGTCTCAAGGGATCGGATATACCCGGTCTGGCACGGGTACTGGCCGTTGCGGATGCCTTCGACTCCATGACGGCATGGCGGCCCTATCGCAGGACGTTTACGTGCCAGGAAGCGATCGCAGAGCTGCGGCGCTGCGCAGGGACCCAGTTCGATCCCGTGCTCGTGGAGGCATTCATCGCCAGCTTGCAGAAACTCGACCAGGATCCGGCGCGCGCAGCATGAATTGCCGCGGATGTCGTCACGGACGCCGTTTCCCGCATGTTCACGCGCAAGGTCCCGCTGCTTGTCAATCCGCCTGCCAGGCCTGTTCATCTCCTCCCCGGAGTGCGCCGGCCGAAATTTACCGCATCTTAACACCCATTAACGCCACATTTACGCCTTCCGGGGGTATCGTTGAAGCAAGAAAAGCACATGATGTCGGACGTGTAAAGGAGCAGGTCATGAGATATTTGGGTATCGCTCTTCTCGCAGGCTTCCTGGTGTTCGCCGGATCGCCTACCGTATCCGGCCAGACCGGGATCAAGAAAAAACGATCTTCTGCCCAGGACTATGGAAAGGTCGTCATCAATACGGCGAACTCGGAACGCTACGGACTGGGGCCGGTGCAGTTCGACCACTGGCTCCACAGGACCAAGACCACCTGTCGTGTCTGTCATGTGGACATCGGATTCGCCATGAAGGCGGGCGGGACCGGCATCCGTGCCGAGGATAACATGGCGGGCTACTATTGCGGTTCCTGCCATAATGGAAAGCCTTTTCAGGGGAAGGTCGTGTTCGAGTCCTGCTCCCGGGAGTTCAGGACCGGCGAATTGAAACGTTGCGAACGATGTCATTCGCTGGGGAAACAGGTAAAGCTCGAAAATTCGTTCGCTGCCGTCACCGGCGACCTTCCGAAGGAGCGGTATGGGAACGGGATCGACTGGGTGAAGGCGGAATCAGCCGGGGCGGTGAAGCCGGTAAGGCATCTCGAGGGAGTGTCGCCGAGGGCCTCGTCCTTGCCGGTGCAAAAAGACTTTTTGCTCAATCCGAAAGTGGCCGGCATGCCGGAGATCATTTTTTCCCACCAGAAGCACACGGCATGGAACGGTTGTCAGGTGTGCCATCCCGAGATATTCATCGGCGTGAAGAAGGGCACCACCAAATATTCAATGGTCGAGATATTCGACGGGAAGTTCTGCGGCGTGTGCCACGGGAAGGTCGCATTCCCACTTATGGATTGTGAACGATGCCATACTCAACCCGTATAATAAGGTATGTGCTGATCCTGGCGGCCGGCCTGGCGGCTCCCTGTCTTGCGGAAGCCCAGGGCGGCGCGTCGCGTCTGGAATTTCCTGAAGCGAAACCGCCGGAGATCTACGGCACGATCCTCATCGACCGGACGTCGACCCTGAAGGGGGTGAAGCCGGTGATCTTTTCGCACTGGCTCCATCGCCGTACGCACACCTGCCGGGTCTGTCATTTTGAACTTGAGTTCAACATGAAGGCAAACTCGACCGAGATCACGGAAAACGAGAACCGTTCCGGGAAGTACTGCGGCGCTTGTCATGACGGCAGGGAACACGACGGCAAGGTCCTGTTCGGACATGAGAACAGCGCGGATTGCGGGAAGTGTCATACCGGCGACCTAACTGCGGGAAGCGGGAGATACAAGGAACTCGCCAGGCTGCCCCGGTCCTCGTCCGGCAACAAGGTGAACTGGTCCAAGGCGCTTGAAAAAGGAATGATCACGCCGCAGCATGAGCTGCACATCAAGGCCGCTGATATGAATTACGACAAAAGCATCAAGCTGGAGGCCGAATGGTGGAATATCCCGCCGGCCCTGTTCCCGCATGACCGTCACATCAAATGGCTCGACTGCAACAACTGCCATCCTGATATTTTCAATATTAAGAAAAAGACGACCAAGCACTTTCTTATGACACGCATCCTGTCCGGGGAATTCTGCGGTGTCTGTCACATGACCGTCGCGTTCCCGATCACCGATTGCAGAAAATGCCATCCCGCGATGAGGGAGCAGTGAAACATGCACGCACTGAATCCTGACAGCGGACGGACTGCCGTGCCGACAGCGTCCTGCGCGATCATGCTCCTGATACGCGCCACGACGATTGCCGTGTTCCTGCTCTCGTCCCCGGCGGCCGCGCGGCAGAACGGAACGATCGATATCGGCGCCGGAGAAAAAGACTGGCGGACGGAATTCGACGACATCTGTTCGCTTGTAGACACTGCAATGGAGATGAGCCCCGCGGAGTTGGAAGAGCTCCTTTTTCGCTGCCAGGCGCTGGAACCAAGGATCGAAAAGCTTCCTGAAACACCGAAAAAGGTATTTGGCCGCAAGCTCCGGATGTGCAGGGATCTCTATCGATTCGTACTTGACAACAAGTACGGAAAAAACAGCGCAGACGGCAGCGGCGCTGGGGTTCACGGTGAGGCCGGAACAAAGGGAAAGGCTGTGGGTAAATGAGCATGAAAGGAAAGAAGGCCTTGCGAAGGTTCTTCAGCGCCGCTGCCGCGGCGTGCTTCCTGATGATCCACCTGGCCGCATCCGCAGAGCAGGCCGATCTGGCGGTCTTGCACCCCAGGGATCGGTCGCTAGCCGGAGCCACGATCAGCGTGGTGCTGAATCCGGCAGCGGAGAAATTGCCGGGGCCGTTCTTTCAGTTGACCATCGGCGGCGAACGCGGTCCGGTTGTAAATGCGGAAACGATGCCGCACGCGGTACGGAACGTCGGACTCCATCCGGGTGAGAATAGGATCGTTGTGACGTTCTTTAAACAGCAGGCGTTCTTTGGGAAGCTCAGGAAGATCGCTTCGCAGGAGTTGACCGTATTCAGCGGAAAATACCCCTCTGGGGAGGCAGCGGTCCCGCCGCATTTCAGCAGAAGGACGTTCCACCAGGACGGCTGCGGAACGGCATGCCTGCAGTGCCACGGCATCGGACACCTGGCAGCGGACGGTTCGCTTATCAGTTCGCCGGGGAAGGCCTGTCTTTCCTGTCATTCCTTTGTCACGTCCCGACGGCATGTGCACAGTCCGGTCGCGGCTTCCTCCTGTACTGCCTGTCATGATGTCGATGGAAAACGGCAGGTCGTCGTGACTGCTTCGCTTGGAGCCATCCCAAGGCAGCGGGAGCAGAACGCCTTGTGCGGACGATGCCATGAAAGAACGCTTTCGAACCAATTCACCCATGGGCCGGTAGCAGCGGGCTTGTGCATCCATTGTCATGACCCTCATTCCGGAACCCATGCCGCACAGCTCAGAAAACCGGCGAGCGAGCTTTGCATGGAGTGCCATGAAGCGCGTTCGTTGCAAACCTGCGCTGCCAGGACCACAAGCGCGTCAGGTGGCGCAGTTGAATGCACGATGTGCCACGATCCGCACGGTTCAAGCAACAGCAGACTGCTTTTAACAAAGGTCGTCATACGCTGACCAATATGATCGCAGAGTTCAGCGAGGACAGCTCGGGACCACCGGCTGTTGTTGCAGGTGACAAGAGCTTAACCGGAATTAACAGCCATTAACAGCAAATTTACCCGCCAACGCAGTATAGTTTTGCTATAGTTACACTCATCAAATATTCCGGGCATGACGATTTGAGCAGCATGAGCACAAGATATCCAAAACGTTCAGAATCATGCGATTCTTGAAATAGCAGCTAAAGTATGATGGTCAGCTTATCAGTCACGATCGAGCAAATCACGACCTAAGGAGGCAGATGATGATGAAAAAAGTTCTGGTTGCAAGCATTCTTGTACTGGCGGTTGCTTTCATGTTCGGCATGTATACCGGCAATGCGGATGCACAGTACAAGGCTGCTCCAGCGGCTAAGGCCGCGGAGAAGGATGTGAATGTGAGCACCTGCTACGGGTGCCACGATCCGATCAAGGAGCTGCACACCATGGGCAAGCACGGGAAGGTGAACTGTGCGAAGTGCCATAGCGGCCTGCAGAAGCACATGGCCAGCCCCGGACCGGACACCCGTCCGGTTACCAATACGGCCTGGGAGGCCTGCGGCCAGTGCCACAAGGACCAGTTCGAGAGCTTCAATCAGATCGCCATGCACCGGCCGGCGCGGGACGAGAAGTCCCAGCTCACGAACCGTTCGCCTAATCCTTTCTGGGAGAAGCTGATGGCCGGCCACGGATTCACCAAGGAGCACAACCTCACCCGCAGCCACGTCGCCATGCTGACGGACCACCTGATCGTGGACCGCGCCTACGGCGGCCGGTTCCAGGCAAAGGACGGCTGGAACTATATTTTTGAAAAAGGCAAAGCCTGGGACATCCTGACGGACACCCATCATGAGACCAAGGAGCACAAGGCTTTCATTCCCCAGAGCGCTGCTGCTGCCAACCCGGTCTGCCTCCAGTGCAAATCCCAGGACCAGATCCTGAAGTGGTCTTATATGGGAGACAAAGTGGAAGGCAAGACCACCTGGGACCGCACATCGAACGTTGTTGAGTTCGTGAAAGACCTGAACCACGGCCTGAACTGTTTCACCTGCCACGATCCCCATGCTGCAAAGCCCCGTATCGTGCGCGACGGCCTGATCCAGGCGCTCACCCGGCCCGAGGCGGACACGCTCTGGCACAAGGACCCCAAGCACACGAACATCAAGGTCATCGATATGGGACTCCGGGGATTCACCCGCAAGATAGCGATCCTGGACAAGTACGACACCCGGCTCCAGTGCGGCCAGTGCCACGTGGAGTACAACTGCAATCCCGGCACGGACACCAAGACCGGCGAAAAGGTCACGATGGCTGACCAGCGGACGAATCACTTCCCCTACAAGGACGTGTTCGGCCTCTACGAGCATTACAAGAACCAGATCAATTTCCTCGACTTCAAGCACGCGATCACCGGCGGCCTGCTCTGGAAGGCCCAGCATCCCGAGGCGGAGAGCTTCTACAACTCCAAGCATGCCAAGGCCGGCGCTGGCTGCGACTCCTGTCATTCGCCCAAGATGAAGAACAAGCAGGGCAAGACCTTCACCTCGCACTTCGTGGTGACCCCGAAGGCCGTGCTGAAGCAGACCTGCCTCACCTCAAAGTGCCATCCCAAGTGGAACGAGGAACAGGCGAAATACGCCATCGATTCCATCAAGGCGCACATCAGGGGCAAGATGCGCAAGGCCGAGTTCCGCATCTCCGTGCTGATCGACAAGATCGTGGCTGCGAAGGCGGCGGGCGTGGATCCTGAAGTGATCAAGCAGGCCCAGGACCAGCACCTGAAGGCGCACATCCTCTGGGAGTACTGGACCGCTGAGAATTCCGACGGCTTCCACAACCCCGAGATGGCCAAGGAAGCTATGACCAAGTCTGCTGATGAGGCGTTCAAGGGCATCAAGATCATCGATGATGCCATGGCAGCCAAGACCGCATCGGCTGCCCCGGCTGGCAAATAACGGAAGATACATTCACGCGAGGCGGGGCATGCTCCCGCCTCGCGCCTTTTTTCCCACCTCACAACAAGGAAGCAATCAGCAAGGAGGCAATATGAAACGGTTTGTATTGGTGCTTCTGATGCTCGTTCTCCCGATCTCCGCGTACTCTGCCGGCAAGACCCACATGAAGACCGACGGCCAGGACTGTGTCGAATGCCACGGCAACCAGGAGCAGGTGTGGCTGGACGGCAAGCACGGGCTCATGAACGTCAAATGCGTGGTGTGCCACGGAAATCCCGAACAGAATTTCGCACCCAAGCCCGGATTGAGCCGCTGCCGCGGCTGTCATGCCGAGAAGGTCGCTGATGTGGAAAAGAAACTATCCGCAAAGGAGCGCACCTGTTTCCTTTGCCATGACAACCACCGGGTCACCGTGAAGGACACGGCCAAGGTCAAGAGCGGATTCCATCAGGAAGGAGGAGCGCCGAAATGAAGATGACCAGAAGACAGCTCCTGAAATATTCGGCGGCCGTAGCGGCCGCGTCGGCGATCGGACTTGATATCGCGCTGCCCAAGGAACTTATGGGCGCCGAAGCCGATGTCGAGAAGTGGGTCAAAGGCGTTTGCCGTTATTGCGGCGCCGGATGCGGTGTCTATGCAGGCGTGAAAGGCGGAAAGGTCGTCGCGGTCAAAGGCGACAAGGACAACTGGAATAAGGGATTTCTCTGCCTCAAGGGCAACTTCCTGCCTGCGATCATGACCTCCCCGGACCGGGCGAAGTATCCCTTGCTCCGGAAAGGGAACGATTTCGTCAAGATCTCCTGGAAAGAGGCCATGGATCTCATGGTCGATAAGTTCGCTGCGGCCTACACTGCCGATCCCCAGTCCGTGGCGTTCTACGGGTCCGGTCAGGCTTATACCGAAGAGTCCTACTTCATGAACAAGGTGTTCAAGGGCGGCCTCGGCACGAACAATATCGACGGCAATCCCCGTCTCTGCATGGCTTCCGCGGCCGTGGGCTATGTGTCGACCTTCGGCAAGGACGAGCCCATGGGCGCCTATGACGACATGTACCATGCCGACTGTTTCTTCATTGTCGGCTCGAACATGGCCGAGGCCCATCCCGTGATCTTCCGCATCGTGAACGAGCAGAAGAAACGGGGGGCCAAGATTATCATGGTCGATCCCCGGAAGACCCTGTCCGCGAAGATCGCCGACCTGCACATGAGCTTTACGCCGGGCACCGACCTGGCGATATTGAACGCCATGGCCCATGTGATCGTGAAGGAAAACCTCTACAGCAAGGAGTACGTGGAGAAGTACACGGTCTTCAAGACCATGACCGATCCCGGTCCGCCGCCGAAGATCGAGAAGACGGACTGGAACGGTTATGTGAAGTTCCTGGAGGACTACTCTCCCGAGGCTGCGGAGAAGATCTCCGGCTGTCCCAAGGAGGACATCATCAAGGCCGCGCATCTGTTCGTCAAGTCCAAGGCGACCATGAGCTTCTGGTGCATGGGCCTGAACCAGCGCACCCGCGGCGTCTGGGTGAACAATATGATGCACAACCTCCATTTGCTCACCGGCCAGATCAACCGGCCCGGGGCAACGTCGTTCTCGCTCACCGGCCAGCCCAATGCCTGCGGCGGCGTGCGCGACGGCGGCCTTCTGAGCCATCTGCTGCCCTACGGCAGGCTGATCGCGAACGAGAAAGACCGCGAGGACATGGAGAAATTCTGGGGAGTTCCGGCGGGCCGGATCCAGCCCAAGCCCGGACCCACAGCGGTTGAGATGTTCCGGGACTTCGGCACAGGCAAGATCAAGGCAATGTGGATCGCCTGCACCAACCCCGGCCAGAGCCTGCCGAATGTGGACGCCTACCGGAAGGGCATGGAGTCGAACAATACCTTCCTGGTGGTTTCCGAGGCTTACCACCCGACCAAGACATCCGAACTGGCGGATCTGGTGCTGCCTGCAGCGCTCTGGGTCGAGAAGGACGGCACCTACGGCCAGTCCGAGCGGCGGTATCAGTACGTGGAGAAGGCGATCAATCCGCCGGCCGAGGCCCGTCCGGACCTGGACGTGATGATCGAGTTCGCGAACAAACTGTTCAAGAAGCTCGATCTGGAACATGAGGCCAAAAAGCTATTCGCGTACAAGAACTCAGAGGATGTGTGGAACGAGATCCGGCTCTGCTCAAAGGGCACTGCCTACGATTTCATGGGCATGACACGTGCGCGCATGAAAAAGGCCCACGGCATCCAGTGGCCCTGCCCCACGGAAGACCATCCGGGCACGCTGCGCCGCTACACGGCAAAGCACGGCGATCCGCTGGTCAAGAAGTTCGATCCCAAGGCCGAAGACGTCTCCTTCTACGGCGCCAAAGGGGACGGCAACCGGGCCACGATCTGGCTCCGGCCCCACAAGGGACCGGCAGAGCCGCCGGACGCGGAATATCCCTTTGCGCTCACCACGGGCCGCCAGATCGAGCACTGGCATACCGGCACCATGACGCTCAAGGTTCCGGAGCTGAAGCGGTCCGCGCCGACGGCCTACGTGGAGATCAACCCCCGCGACGCGGCGAAGCTGGGCGTCAAGTCCAAGGACAAGGTAAAGATCACCTCCCGGCGCGGTTCCATCGTGCTCGAGGCCAAGGTCATGGACGTGCCGCGCGACGGGCTGGTGTTCGTACCCATGCATTATCCTGACAAGATGATCAACAGTCTCACGAACGACGCCTTCGACGCCTTGTCCAAACAGCCGGAGTACAAGATCTGCGCGGTCAAGCTCGAAAAGGCCTGATCGTTTCCGTGTCGCTATGGTAGCAGGATGCTGGACGCTGATGGGGCAGTGCCGCCCCCCCTCAGCCGACGGTCGCCCTGTCGGCGTTCAGCGGTTGTTCCCCAGGGAGAAAGGCGGAGGCATGCCCGTTACGAGCGTCGTCGTAGAGGTTATAGAAGGAGTGAACGAAGACCTCCTCGGCCGCATCGCGCGCATACCGCGCGTCAACGTGTTCGGGATGAAGGGACAGCAGATCGTTACGGTGATCGAGGGGGACAACGTCCGGGACGTCGAGGACGTTGTCAGGACGATCCTGGAGATCGAGGGCGTCATCGGGGTCTACCCCGTCTACTCAGGCGATTATGAATAGCAAGCCGCTCAGGCCGCCGGGCGCGATTGCCGAGACAGATTTCCTGGCAACCTGCATCCGCTGCGGAAAATGCGCACAGATCTGCCCCTACGGTTCCATCAGGACCGCGGGGTTCCTTGACGGCCCGGTGATGATGGGAACGCCGGTGATCGTTCCGCGAAGCAAGCCTTGCTATCTTTGCATGAAATGCCCGCCGGTCTGCCCGTCCGGAGCGCTTCGGCGCGAGATGAAACGGAAAGAGGATGTCCGGATGGGCATCGCGAAGATCGACGACAAGGAGTGCCTTGCCTGGCAGGGGACTCTCTGCCGCAGCTGCTATGACGACTGCCCGCTCTTCGGCGAGGCGATCGTCATGGACAAGGAGCTGCGGCCGGTCGTCGATGAGAAGAAGTGCGTCGGCTGCGGCATCTGCGAGAACGTCTGTCCGGTGGAGGAACCGACCATCAAGGTCAGGCCGGGAGGACGAACGTGACCATCCGTCGGGCCCGCAGGGCCGTCCAGATCCTGACGCTCGGCATGATCGTGCTCATCCCGATCCTGAACAGGGCCGAGATCACCTTCCTGTCGGGAACGTTCTATTCCCTCGCCATCGGGCCGGTCTGGATCACCGATCCCATTATCGGGTTCCAGACGATGCTGACCTCGCTCAGGATCGACAAGGCATTGCTGCTGTCGATGGTCATCCCGCTGGCGGCCGCCGCGGTGCTCGGAAGGGTCTTCTGCAGCTGGATGTGCCCGCAGAACACCCTTTCCGAGTGGGTTGACCATCTTGCCGACCGGCTGAGCAGCAAGAGGATGTTCACGTTCCGGACACCCCGCCATGTGCGGACCGCGGTGACCGCAGCCGTGGTCCTGGCGGCGCCGCTGGCCGGTTTTCCCCTTGCCAGCCTGCTCTCGGCGCCGGGCATCATTTCCGCCCAGACCGCGCGGTTGATCAAGGAAGGAGCGGTCGGCGCCGAGGTCATCCTGATCGCGGTGATCCTCATCGCCGAGCTGTTCGTGGCGAGGCGTGTCTGGTGCTCGACGCTCTGTCCCGTGGGCGGGTTCCTGGCGCTGTTCCGGTTCCGTCGAACGATGCGGGTGGCGCTCGTGGAGGACGCGCAGCATCACTGCGGCCGCTGCCATGCCTGCGACGAAGCCTGCCAGCTGGGCCTCGCTCCGATGGCCGGGGACATCCAGCCGGTCTGCCACAACTGCGGCGATTGCATCGATACCTGCGCACGGCTGCAGCACGGTGCGCGGCCGCTGGTCTTCAAACGCTAGTCCGCTGAAGAGGGGGTGCGCATGGAGGATCGGACGACTGCCGTCCCGGCGGTCAAACAGGGATTCGAACAGGTCCTCGCGGAATCCGCCCGGACCCACGGTCATCTCTGCCCGGGGCAGGTGCTGGGGGTGCGGATGTCCCTGCTCGGACTGCGGGAGATCGGCATCGAGGACCCGAAGGGGCGGGACCGGAAGAACATCATCGTGTTCGTCGAGATGGACCGGTGCGCCACCGACGCCGTGCAGTCCGTGACCGGGTGCACGCTCGGCCACCGGACCATGAAGTTCCTGGACTTCGGAAAGATGGCGGCGACCTACGTCAATCTCAGGACCGGCAGGGCCGTGCGCATTGTTGCCCGTGACGATTCGCGGGAGCGGGCGCGGGAGCTGTTCCTGGGGATCGGCGACAAGCACCGGGCGCAGCTTGAGGCGTACAAGATCATGTCCGATACGGAGCTGTTCATCACCCGGGAGGTGAGGGTCGAACTCCGGCCCGAGGATCTGCCGGGGCGGCCTCTGCGCCGCGTGCCCTGCGAGGCCTGCGGGGAGCAGGTCCAGGACCTGCGCGAAGTGGTCCGCGACGGCTCCGTCCTGTGCAGGGCATGCGCCGGGCAATCCTACTACACCACGGCCGGGAGTCCGGACGAAGAGCCGCTCCAGGCACCGGGAGGCGTCCATGTGCGATAGTCACGGCAGTGAGCAAAGCGCTTGCGGGAGCGCGGGCAGCGTCCCGGTGCACGAGGCGGTCGGCATGGTCCTGGCGCACG
>JAOUEV010000059.1 GCA_029858565.1 Nitrospirota bacterium
GCACTTTCAAAGCCTAACTTCCGCTTTGAAAGTGCGGCTGCCCGAACCACCTCGTCCTGTCAAGCATTTTCGTCAAAACGAAGCGTTTTTTCTTCATGACAAAGAACACGAAACTCTAAACCCTAGTATATAGACATGAAAAGCACACGCGAATCGATCCGCTACCGGGTCACGAAAAAGCGCGAATGTTCATTCTGCGTCATCACCTTCAAGGACCTCTCCTGGACCGACCACAAGACAACGGTCGTTAATATCAGCCGCCATGGCGTGGGTGTTGAGGCTGACGACAAACTGGAGCCGGGATTCGTCTGGTTCCTGGACCGCATGGGAGGGTTTCGCGGAGGCGTGCTGATGTGGGCAAGGAACGACAACAGGAAATACCACGCCGGCATACGGTTCATCGAGCTTTCCCGGTACGAAGAGCAGTTCATCCAGGAACAGGTCGCCTTGATCCGCGCCAATAAGCCGCTTACCAATCCCGAAGCCGTGCTTGCGACGATCATGCGGGCGCTTACGGGTACGTCCTCGGTCCCTTCGGGACCAAAAAGATCCTCGGCCAAAAAGGCCGATGGCGACGATCCCCTGGGTGATATTCAGGACATGGTCGCGAAGATGTAAGCCCCCCCTGCTGTATTTTTTCTTTGCCTCTCCCGGCCCGCTGTTGTACTATGTGGCCCTATGCTTCAAGTCACCAATATAGAGAAATCCTACGGCAAACAGACGCTCTTTGACGGCGTCGGCTTCACCATCAACCCGCGCGAGCGCGTCGGCCTGGTCGGCAGGAACGGCCACGGCAAGTCCACGCTCTTCCGCATGATCCTCGGGGAGGAGCACCAGGACTCGGGCACCATCTCGGTCCCCTCGGGCTACACCATCGGCCACCTGGAGCAGCACATCCACTTCACCGAGGACACGATCCTGAAGGAAGCCTGCCTCGCCCTGCCGGAGAACGAGGACCACATCGACGAGACCTGGAAGGCGGAGACCATCCTGCACGGCCTGGGCTTCTCGAACGAGGACTTTGAAAAGCCGCCCACGTCCCTTTCCGGCGGATATCAGGTGCGCCTGAACCTGGCCAAGGTGCTGGTGTCCGAGCCGAACCTCCTGCTCCTGGACGAGCCCACGAACTACCTGGACATCGTTTCGGTCCGCTGGCTCACCCAGTTCCTGCGCGCCTGGCGGAACGAGATGATCATCATCACCCATGACCGGGAGTTCATGGACAGCGTTTCGACCCACACCATGATCATCCACCGCTGCAAGATGCGGAAGGTCCAGGGCAGCACGACAAAGCTCTACGAACAGATCCTGATGGAAGAAGAGATCTACGAAAAGACCCGTCAGAACGACGAAAAAAAGCGCAAGGAAGTTGAGGCGTTCATCAACCGCTTCCGCGCACAGGCAACGAAAGCAAGCGCGGTCCAGTCCCGCGTAAAGGCCCTGGCACGCCACGAGAAGCTCGACAAGCTCGACGAGATCAGGCAGCTGGACTTCAAGTTCCGATCAGCGCCCTTTGAGGCAAAGTGGCTCCTGACCTGCGAGGACCTTTCCTTCGGATTCACGCCCGACGGTCCGCAGCTGATCGAGGGGCTGTCCTTTGCCATCGGCAAGAAGGACCGCATCGGCGTTATCGGTAAGAACGGCAAAGGCAAGACCACGCTCCTGAACCTCCTGGCCGGCGAGATGCGGCCGAGCGCAGGCGAAGTGAAGATTCACCCGAACACCAGGGTCGCCTACTTCGGCCAGACCAACATCAACCGTTTGCAGCCGCACAAGACCGCGCTCCAGGAGATCATCGACGCCCACCCGGACTATGCCCAGGGCGAGTCCCGCGCGATCTGCGGGCTGATGATGTTCGAAGGAGACAACGCGCTCAAGAAAGTGAGCGTGCTGTCCGGCGGCGAAAAGAGCCGCGTGCTCCTCGGCAAGCTCCTCGTGCAGCCCGCGAACCTGCTGATGCTCGACGAGCCCACGAACCACCTGGACATGGAGTCCATTGACTCGCTCATCGAGGCCATCGAGGCCTTCGACGGCGGCGTGATTATCGTGACCCACAGCGAGCTGATCCTCGAAGCCGTTGCCAACAAGCTCATCGTCTACGACAACGACACGGTCTCGGTCTTCGAAGGCACCTACATGGACTTCCTGGAACGGATCGGGTGGAGCGATGAAGGCGGGGTCAAGGTCAAGAAGGCCAAGAAGGA
This sequence comes from Nitrospirota bacterium, assembly GCA_029858565.1. GTDB lineage: Bacteria > Nitrospirota > UBA9217 > UBA9217 > UBA9217 > JAKAHZ01. Next base: position 2,205 of record JAOUEV010000059.1, read on the forward strand.
CAAGAACGCAGATCGCAGCAAGGACGCGAAGAAACAGAAGGCCGCGGTCGTTGCTGACCGGTCAAAAGCCCTCTCCGGGTTCAAGCGCAAGATGGCGACCCTGGAAGAGCAGATCACCAAGCTTGAATTCGACGTGGAGCAGGACACCCAGCGATTGACCGAAGCATCGATGAAAGGCAAGGCCCTGGAGATCAAGAACCTCTCCCAGGCCATCCGCGACAACAAGGCAAAGATCGACCGTCTTTTTTCGGAGCTTGAGACCGTTACGAACGAGCATGATGCGAAAGCAAAGGAGTTCGATCAGCAGCTGGCGGAGGCGACGTAGGAAGTGTCGGCTTGACTTAGTCCACTACATGGTTTATTATTGAACCATGATTAAAGTAAATGTTCACGAAGCAAAGACCCACTTGTCGCAGTACCTTGACGAAGTAAGTCATGGTGAAACAGTCCTTTTGTGTAAGCGGAATAAACCGGTCGCCGAATTGCGTCCGCTTGCTCCGCACCGGCAGAAGCCACGGTCCATCGGCCTGGCAAAAGGCAAGTTCACCGTACCGGCGTCGTTTTTCGAGGATCTGCCGGAAAAAACGATTGCATCCTTCCAGGGCGAAGAATCTTGAATATCCTTCTGGATACGTGCACGTTCCTCTGGATTGTATCGGGAAGCGCGGACCTGTCTGATGCCGCCCGCAGGTTTTTCACGGACCCCGTCAACAATGTTTACCTGAGTGCCGCTTCCGCGTGGGAGATCATCGTCAAGCATCGGCTGGGCAAGCTTCCCCTGCCGGAACCTCCTCACGAATTCATAAAAAAGTGGCGTACCCGCCACGATATCGACAGCCTTCCCCTGGACGAAGCAGCAGTCCTTCAGCTCTCCCGGCTCCCCGAGTACCATAAGGATCCATTCGACCGCATTCTAATCTGCCAGGCCATCGCCGGCAGCATGATCATCCTCACGCCGGATACACGCATCACTCGCTATCCGGTAAGAACTGAATGGTAGTTGTTTATAAGATTGAACACTGAGGGCGAAGTGTCAATGGTTCGTTGCCGAGTTTGAGACCGTGACAAACGAGCATGATGCGAAGGCGAAAGAGTTCGATCAGCAGTTGGCGGAAGCGACGTAAACATACGCTGTTAATAAACATTGCTGCAGGACAGGTTGAATAGGCCTGTCCTTTCTTGTCTCTTTTCACGCATCACGAAATTCATTTCATCAATGTACCGACATTTGATCGACAAAATCCGACGTTTCTTTAAAACCTTTCATGTTTTGCGAATAAACTTTCAAGGTTCTTTTTGCAAGGTTGCTTGTTAAAAACGATCGCTGTTCCTACGCCGCAGGGAAATATTCCGCTGGTGGCGTGGGGCGAGGCTGCAATTGGAGAAGTGGCAAAGAGAGAGGGAATGAACGAGGTCTATTTCGCGGACGTGGAACGGTTCAGCATCCTGACCATCTGGAACAAGTACACGATCCACGTGTACGGGAAGTAAGAGCAACAGCAGTACACTTTAACCGCAGAAAGCACAGAATTCACAGTTTGCCTATTCCAGCTTTTTGTGAATTATGTGGCATCTCCCGTTTTCATCGGAACAACAAGGCCCGCACCGGATGACCGATGCGGGCCTTGTTTTCTTCTACCTTCTTCCTTCAGTCTTCTGCCTGTTTTTTAGAACACGCCCTTCACCTTGCCGGTCTCCACATCCACGTCCACGCGGCGATAGGCAGGATCTGACGCTGTTCCCGGCATGAGCGTGATGGAGCCGGCCACCGGCACCACGAAGCCCGCGCCCTTGAAGGTCAGGATGTCGCGGATGCGCAGGCGCCAGCCCTTGGGCACGCCCTTGAGGTTCGGGTTGTCGGTAAGCGACAAATGGGTCTTCACCATGCAGACGCCGAGCTTGGCGATCTCGGGGTCCGCTTCGAGCTTCTTGCACTTGGTCTCCGCCTCGGGCGTGTAGTCCACGCCGTCAGCGCCGTACACTTCCGTTGCGATCAACTCGATACGCTTCTTGAGAGGCGCGGTCAGCTCATAGAGGAACTTAAAGTCGTTCTTCTCATTGCAGGCGTCGATGACCGCGTCGGCGAACTCCAGTGCTCCGTCGCCGCCCTTTTCCCAGTGGCGCGACAGGGCCACGCGGGCGCCGGCTGCTTCTGCCAGCCTGCGGACCGCCTTGATCTCCGCGTCCGTGTCCGTATAGAAAGCGTTGATGCAGACCACGGGGTTCATGCCCGACTTCTTCGCGACCTTGATGTGGTGCACCAGGTTCTCGCAGCCCTTCTCGACCCAGCCCACGTTCTCGCCCTTGTATTCTTCCGGCATGGGCTTGCCCGGCACCGGGATCGGCGCTCCGCCGTGGCACTTGAGCGCCCGGATGGTGGCGACGATGACCGCTGCGTGGGGCTTGAGTCCCGACATGCGGCACTTGAGGTTCCAGAACTTCTCGAACCCGATGTCCGCGGCGAACCCGGACTCGGTGACGACGTAGTCGCCGAGCTTGAGGCCCACGCGGTCAGCGATGATGGACGACTGGCCGATGGCGATGTTCGCAAAGGGGCCGGCGTGCACGAACACGGGTTGGCCCTCGATGGTCTGGAGAAGGTTCGGGTTCAACGCCTCGACCATCCAGGCCGTCATGGCGCCGGCGACGCCCAGGTCCTCGGTCGTGACCGGCTGGCCGCTCTTGCTCGTGGCCACCACGATCCGGCCCATGCGCTCGCGCATGTCCTTGAGATCTTTCGCAACGGCCAGGATGGCCATCACTTCCGACGACACGGCGATGGCAAAGCCGGACTTCATCATGAAGCCGTTCGTCTTGCCGCCCATGCCGATGATGATCTCGCGAAGCGACTGGGCGCAGAAGTCGATGATCCACTTCATCTCCACGTTGTGCGGATCGATGTCGAGCCGCTTCAGCTTGCGCTTGGCCATCTGCTCGTCGTTGTAGTTGAACTCATGCTGCATCCGCGAGGTGAGCGCGACCATGGCCAGGTTGTGGGCGTTCATGATGGCGTTGATGTCGCCGGTGAGTCCCAGCGAGAAGGGCGTGAGCGGAATGACCTGGGACAGGCCGCCGCCCGCGGCGGAGCCCTTGATGTTCATGGTCGGTCCGCCCGAAGGCTGGCGGATCGCGGCGATCACGTTCTTGCCGCGCTTGCCCAGTCCCTGGGTCAGGCCGATGGTAGAGGTGGACTTGCCCTCGCCGAGCGGGGTCGGGGTGATGGCCGTCACATCGATGTACTTGCCGTCAGGCCGGCCTTCCAGCCGCTTCAGCACCTTCTTGAAGTCCACCTTGGCGATATAGTGGCCGTAAGGCAGCAGCTCGTCCTTGGTGAGCCCCATCTTCTCCGCGATCTCCGCGATGGGCTTCATCCGCTTTTCCGAATCTTCCGCGATCTCCCAGTCCTGATGCTTGGTAGGATCCAGTGCCATGTGCAAAACCTCCCTTTATTCCTGAATGTAATTAGCCTCTGGCGGATAATCCGCCTTATTCTTCCTTACTTTGATACAAGTGACGAGCGACCAGTGACCAGTTACAGCAGCGTAAAGCCTGCAGGAGAGAGGAGAGATCCTCGTCTCTCGTCTCTCGTCTCTCATCTCTTATCTCTAGTAACTAATCAGTGCCTTGATCAGCTTCTCGTTCATCATATGCACGTTCCGGCTCGCCATGCGCGCCATGGTCTTCATGATCTTGTACATCATCACCGGCTCGTCCTTTTCCAGCGCCTTGAACTCGTCCACCGTTATCCGGTACAGCTCGGCGTCGTCGACCGCCGTGGTGTTCGTGCTGTGGTTCTTCCGGTCCTCGATCACCGACAGTTCGCCGAAGAAATGCAGCTCCGTCAACAGGGCAAGCGTCTGTTTCCACCCGTCGGGCGTAGGCTTGGAGATCTCGACCTTCCCCTTCTTGATCAGGAAGATCCCCTTGGTGGGCTCGCCGTCGCGGAACACCTGCGCGCCCTTGGCATGCTGCTCCCGCGTCATCCTTTTGGCGATGCTTTCCAGCTCCCGGTCATCGAGATCGCACAGCAGTTTCTGGCCCTTGAGATCAGCACCTTTGATCATAAGCACGCTCCTTTATTTACCAGGAAATCCGATCAGAAGCTTATCTCACACGAAGCCACGAAGCCGCAGAGAAAAGCAATGGTTCTCACTAAAGGTCTTCTTCGTGTCTTCGTGTCTTCGTGCCTTCGTGCGAAACAGGAACTTGACGTCTTTCGTTTTATTTTACTTAATTCTCAAGCCTTCTCGATCCGCACCGTCCCCACCTTCAGCTCCGGGATCCGGCAGATCGGGTCCACAGCTGTGCTGCTCGTCAGGATGTTGGCCGCCGCCTCGCGGTAGTGGAAGGGGATGAACACCACGCCGCGGTCCGGCTTGGTCGTCACCTGCGCGGCAAGGGTGATGGAGCCGCGGCGCGACGTGACCTTCACCATTGCTCCGTTCTCCACGCCGAGCTCCCGCGCGTCCTCGCGGCTGATCTCGATGTACGGCGTGCCCGCGACCTTTTCGATGGCCTTCACGCGCCGGGTCATGCTGCCGGTGTGGTACTGGAACAGCATCCTGCCCGTGGTCAGCACAAAAGGGAACTCGCTGTCCGGCTGCTCCACCGAAGGGCGGAACGTCACGTTCGTGAACCGGGCCTTGCCGCGGGGGAATCCGCCCTTGAACAGGAACTGCGTGCCCGGGTGGTCCGGCGTGGGGCAGGGCCACTGGAGCCCGCCTTCCTCTTCGATCCGCGAATAGGAGATGCCCGCCATGGCCGGCCAGGCCTTTCCCAACTCCTGAAAAACTTCCTCGGTGTGATGGTACGGCATCTCGTACCCCAGCCGCCTCGATATCTCCATAATGATGTGCGAGTCCTTCATGGCCTGGCCGGGAGCGTTCACCACGCGGCGCACCAGCTGCACGCGGCGCTCGGTATTCGTGAACGTGCCGACCTTCTCGGCAAAAGAAGTGGCGGGCAGCACCACGTGCGCCAACTCCGCGGTTTCGGTCATGAAAAGGTCCTGCACGATCAGCAATTCCAGCGCCTTGAGCGCCTTACCTGTATGCACGGTGTCGGGATCAGTGAGCGCAGGATTCTCGCCCATGATGTACAGCGCCTTCAACTTCCCGGCAAGCGCGGCATCAAGCATCTCATTGGCCATCAGGCCTTCGCGCGCTGAGAGCTTGACACCCCAGAGCTCTTCGAATCGCTCCCGCACGGCTGGAACCGTCACCCGCTGATAGCCCGGATAGACGTTTGGCAGACATCCGGAATCGCACGAACCCTGAACATTGTTCTGGCCGCGTAGCGGATTCACACCGGCACTCTCTTTGCCGAGGTTCCCGGTCATCAGCGCCAGATTCGCTAGCGCAAAGACATTATCTGTCCCGTGCGAATGCTGGGTGATCCCCATGGTGTAGTATATACCCGCCCGCTTGCCTGTTCCATAGATGCGCGCCGCCTCGATGATCTTCTCCTTGGGCACGCCGGTGATCTTTTCCACGGACTCCAGCGTAATACCACGGATGGCTGTCTGGAACTCATTCGTGAATCCCTCGGTCCGTTCCTCGATGAACGCCCGGTCGACGAGATTCTCTGCCAGGAGGACATGCATCATGCCGTTCAGCAGGGCCACATCGGTTCCGGGCCGGTGCTGAAGCCAGAGACTGGCGAACCTGACGAGCGGCACCCTGCGGGGATCGACGATGATCAGTTTTGCTCCCCGCCGCACGGCCTTTATCATCCGATGTGCTACAATCGGGTGGTTTTCCTTGGTGTTTGAACCGATGACAAACAGCACATCATTGTTCTCGATTTCCGCCATCGAGTTCGTCATGGCTCCCGAACCGAACACAGTGGCCAGACCGGCCACCGTAGCGCTGTGTCAGTAGCGCGCGCAGTGATCGATGTTGTTCGTACCGATCGCCGCGCGCATCATCTTCTGGAACAGATAGTTTTCCTCGTTCGTGCACCGGGCCGAGGCGAAACCGCCGATTGCGTCGGGACCGTGCATATCCCGGATGGACCGCAGACGCTCGCCGAGATAGGCGAAGGTCTCTTCCCAGGATGCCGCCGTCAGCTTACCGTTCTTTCTGATCAGCGGGGCTTTCAGCCGGTCCGGGCTGTTGATGAACGAAAACCCGAAGCGGCCTTTCACACACAGCCATCCCTCATTGATCGTTTCCGGCCGCGACCCTGCCCTGATCACCTCGTTCTTGACCACGTCGTAGGTGATGTTGCATCCGCAGCCGCAGTAGGGGCAGACGGTCTCCACCGTGCGTACGTCGCGGGTCCGGCCCTTGCACAGCGACGGTTTGGATACCAGCGCGCCTGTGGGACAGACCGAAACGCACTGGCCGCAGAACTCGCAGTCCAGGTCCCGCTCAAAAGGCGGGCAGATCTTGGTGCCAAAGCCTTTGTAGGCGTAATCAATGGCGCCGACCCCCTGCACCTCGTCGCAGACCTTCACGCACCGGCCGCAGAGAATGCACTTCTCCATGTCCCGCTCGATGAACGGGTTGCCGTCGCGTTTGGGGTAAATACGCCGCTCGCCGTGGAACACCGGGGTGCGGATCTGGTACTTGTACGCGAGCTCCTGGAGCTCGCAGTCCCCGGCCCGTTCGCAGACCATGCAGTCGTAGGGATGGTCTGACAGGATCAGGTCCAGGATATCCTTGCGCAGCCCTTCGATATAGGGCGACGCGGTGGTCACTTCCATCCCGTTCTCCGCCAAGGCAGTGCACGATGTCACCGGCTGGCCGTTGATCTCGACGATGCAAACGCGGCAGGCGCCGGTCACCGACAGCTTCGGATGGTGGCACAGCACCGGGATGTGGATGCCCAGCTGCTGCGCGGCGGCGAGGACGGTGGTTCCGGGCAGAACTTCGATCGGCCGACCGTCGATGGTAAGGGTCACCGGTGAAAGCGACGAGAGACGAGAGAGAGGTGACGAGGGAGAACCATCATGCGTATGTTTATCGTTTGATGACATAAACGTCAGCTTGTCAGCCTTTACCTGCTTTCTTTTTGATCGTGCCCTGCAGCCCTGCGGTCATCAGGGATAGCTCATTAAGCTCTTTCAGGAGAACCGACGCCTGCTTCAAGTATTTCAGCTTGTCAGCAATGATCAATTGCGTTTCCAGTTCCGCGATCGAACCCTGCGCTGTGGACAGGAACTGGATGAACTCTTTCGAGCTTTTTCGTGCAGCACCTTCAGCTATATTGCTCGGAATAGTAACGGCTGCTCTTCTCATCTGCTGCGTCAGTCCGTAAACTTCGTGCCGCGGAAAAGTATCCGTGACCTTATAGATCTCGACAACCAGTTCTATCGAGCGCTTCCAGACATCAAGATTATGATGCCATTTCATGTTTAGTCGACCGCTACCTGCCTCTTTTTACTTATCGCTCGTCGCTTGTCTCTCATCACTCGTCTCTTATTCACCGTCTCTCGTCACTGTTTCTTTATCGCCTTAAATTTACACGCCCGGTAACAGGCCCCGCATTTGACGCACTTCGCCGCGTCGATCGCATGGACGACCTTCGGAGCGCCGGTGATGGCGTTGGCGGGGCAGGCGCGGCGGCAGAGGCCGCAGGCCTTGCACTTGTCCGCGATGACCGAGAAGGTTATGAGCGCGGTGCAGACGCCTGCCGGGCACTTCTTCTCGCGGATATGCGCCAGGTACTCGTCCTTGAAGTGGTTGAAGCTCGTGAGAAAGGGATTCGGCGCGGTCCTGCCCAGTCCGCAGAGAGACGTGGACGCCATCACGCCGGACAGCCGCTCGAGCGTCTTCAGGTCCTCTTCGGTCCCGGTCCCCCCGGTGATCTTCGTAAGCAGTTCCAGCATCCGCTTGGTCCCGATCCGGCAAGGCACACACTTGCCGCAGGACTCGCGCTGCAGGAACTCGATGTAGAACTTGGCGACCGACACGATGCAGTCATCCTCGTCAAAGACCACCATGCCGCCGGAGCCCACGATACTGCCGACACGCGCCAGGTTCTCGTAGTCCAGCCCCAGGTCCAGCATGGACGTCGGTATGATGCCGCCCGACGGCCCGCCCACCTGGATCGCCTTGAGTGCCTTGTCTCCTTCGATCCCGCCGCCGATGCCGTACACAATGTCCCGGAACGGCATGCCCATGGGGATCTCCACGAGCCCGTTGTTCCGCACCTTGCCCGAGAGCGTGAAGATCTTGGTGCCTTTGCTGTGTTCCGTACCGATGGCAGCGAACCAGGCGGATCCCATGCCGATGATGAGCGGAATGTTCGAAAAGGTCTCGGCGTTATTGATGACCGTGGGCTTGCCCCAGAGGCCGCGATAGGCCGGGAACGGCGGACGGACCCGCGGCATGGCGCGCCTGCCCTCGATGGACTCCATGAGCGCGGTCTCTTCTCCGCATATGAATGCTTCGGTGCCGAAGCTGAACTCGATGTCGAAGTCAAATCCCGAGCCAAAGAGATCCCTGCCGATGAAACCCCGTTCGCGCGCCTGTACGAGCGCGTTCCTGAGCCGCTCCACGGACAGGTGGTAGCGCTCACGGATATACAGGTATCCCTTCGACGCGCCCACGGCATACCCCCCGATGAGGAGGCCTTCAATGATCGCCTGAGGATTTCCCTCGGCCAGCGGACGGTTCACTTCACCGATATTGCACACAACGTACTTCGTATCGCTCGGTACGCTCCGGCAGGCTTTCCACTTCTCACCGGTGCGGAACCCGCTCCCGCCCCTGCCGCGCAAGCCTGACCGGATCACCTCATCGACAACACCGTCGGGCGTCATGGTGGTCATGGCCTTCTTCGCTGCCCGATAGCCCCGCATGGCAAGGTAATCGTCGATATTGTCCGGATCGATCTCGCCGCAGGGGCCGAGCACGACCTTGCGCTGCTTGGCATTGAAGGACGCGTACTCGTCCTTGACCGTCCATTCAGCGATCGGCGCGCCGCCGAGCACGTGCTCCTCCACGATCCGCTCCACCATGATAGGCGTGACCGACTGGTAGGTCGTGCGACTGTCGTTGGCGATCACATCGACCAGCACGTCCTTGGAGCAGAACCCCCGGCAGCCGACCTTGGACGGCGAACACCGCTTCCCGATCCGGGCCTCGATGCCCTTTTCGAAAATATAGTGCCGGAACATGCGGAGCACTTCCTCCCCGCCGGCCGCGTTGCCCGAGGTGCCGAGACAGACCTTTATTTCGATGGTGTCGTTTGCCATGAATCTTAGATATACCCCAGGAACTCCTCGCGCTCGTACCCCGTGATCAGCTTGGTCACCTTGACCGGGTCCATGCCGCTGTGCACCTGCTTGTTCATGATCACCACCGGCGCGATGTTGCAGGCGCCGATGCAGGTCGCCTTTTCGAGCGTGAACTTGAGGTCCGGGGTGGTATCCTCGTCGCCCGTGAGGTTCAGGGTCTCCCGGGCCTTGTCCAGGATCTTGTCCGCGCCCTTGATGTGGCAGGCAGCGCCGCAGCAGACCGTGAGCGTGTTCTTGCCAACGGGCTTGGTGCGGAACTTGGGATAGAACGTGATCACGCCGAAGAACCGGCTCGCCGGAATGTCCAGGCGCTCGGCGAACCAGTCCACGTTCTCCGGAGCGATATGGCCGAAGGTCTCCTGGATGCGCTGGAGCAGCATGATCAGATTGCCGCCCGTGCGCTTGTGTTCGTTCAGTATCTTGGTGAGTACTTTGTCTTCCATAGTAATCCCCGAAACACAGCGAGCCGCCGGAATGTTCCGCCGGCGGCTCGCTCAAAAGCCTGACAACCGTGGTCACCGGCGAAGGAACGCTTTTGTAAATATGCGTCTGCGCCGGCCTTCCACCGGTAAGATTTAGAACATGGGATCCATGGTGAGCGCCGGGTGGCCTTTTTCCGCGAGGAACGCCATAAGCTTCTCTGAATCCTCGGCAACGGTCTCATCAGCGACCTTGTCCAGAAGATCGGGCATGCCTTCCTCGGCGGCCCGCTTCTTGAACTCCTCGGCAAAGGACTCTTTCAGGTTCTTGGTCATCCAGACAATGCGCTTGAACCCGCCGTCCGCGGACAGGAACTTCCTGCTGGTCAGGAAGAACCGGCCGATGCCCATGAAGCCGGGCGTCTGGGCGCCGCCGCCCACAGTGCCGGCCAGGGTCGAGAACTTCATGCCGATCGGGGTCATGCCGGTGAAGCCGCGGTTCACGACCATCACGCCGTTCGCCTCGGGCACGATTGCCACGATGCACTCGAAGCAGCCGCAGGAGGTCATGGGGTTGTCCATGATGGTGTAAGCGTTGAAATATTCCAGGGCCTGGTGGGAATTCTTGTACACATATTCATCCACACCCTTCCAGCGGCCTTTCTTCTCGTCAACGATCTCGCCCTTTACCACGGGCTGGTTAGCGCCGTTGGGATCGATCTCGTAAGCGGCCTTGGCGTCAAGCCAGTTGTAGGCCCCGCAGAGACCGAGCCGCTCGGGCGACACCACGCACACATGGTTCGGCGCGAAGCTCTGGCAAAGGATGCAGGAATAGAACGTGTCCACGGACTCGTCGGTCATGGACGCGAGACGCACGTCGCGCTCGTGATAGGCCTTCAATGCCTCGGCGTGATGCTTCTTCACGTCGGCCTCGTCCACGTATAGCGTGACCTGAACCTTGTCCACGATGTTCGCGAACTTGTGCTTCAGCTGCGTCGCAAGGATATCGCCGAAATGACGGAGCTGGAAGCCCTCGGCAAGTGCGGCCTTGCTCACGCGGAACCAGTTCTGGTCGCGCTGGCCCATGTGCCAGATGCCCTGGGCTTCGTTCACGAAGTGGTGGATCTTGCGCTCGAGCACGGGCTCGAAGTCCTTCTGCATCTTGCGGCCCGCGACCTCGATGTACATGCCGAGGGGCATCTTGCCGCCCGCCTGGTAGCGGTTCTCGGCGTCTGCGCCGATGATCGTGACCTTGCCGTCCTCGACCTTGTCGAGATCAACAGTGTTGAGCCATTCAAAGGCCGGCGTGCGCTGGCCGCCGAACTCGATATGCATGTCCTCTTTGCGGATGCGCTCGCCTTCGAACGCGGGGCCGTAGGCCACGGGAATGGGCGGCTTGGAGACCGTGATCTTGAGTCCGCGCACCTCGATGCACTTCTGCACCAGGTTCTTGGGATCGAGCTCCTTGGCAACTTCCTCGTAGATCGTGACGCCCGTGGGATGGATGGTCGGAATGTCGGTGTTGGCGATTGCCGGGAAGCCCATGTTGATCGCGCCGGCGCCGGTGGTCCAGATCCGGTCGTTCAGGGGACCGAGCACCATGGCGAAAGCGAACACCTTGTCCTTGGAGTACTTGAGGATCTTCTTGTAGTCTCCGCCCTTCATGCCGCCGAAGGTAATTCCCGCGCGGGCAGCCCAGTGCAACGCATAGATGGCATGCTCCACTTCGGGGCCCAGCGGCACGAGCCGCGTGTCCCAGCCGAGCTGCACGCCTTTCCTGAGCAGCTGCTTGGTCATGCTCTCGCCGTTCACATTGCCGCAGAGGAAGGTGAGGATGTTCTTCTGCTGCAGGTCCCGGGCGATCTCGAATGCCTGGTCGTCGCTGTCAGCCGCGCCGATGATGCAGACATAGCCGGGCATGGACCCGTCCACTAGCTGCACACCCAGATTCCGGAGGATCGTGTCGGAGATGAACCCGTTGTAGGTGAGGCCGATGGAATCGTCCTTCACCGGCTCCTGGCCGTAGATGTAGCGAATGGCCATGATGATCTCCTGGGCAAAGAGCGTCGCCATGCCGGCGTCAAGCGCCTCGCCGAGGTAGGGCACATAGAGCTTTTCTATGGGAGCCTCGGTGAGAAGCGGCTTCACTTTCTCCGCCAGGGCCGTCTTCATGTCCCCGAGGGTCCGGACCTCAAAACCCGTCATGGAGAATATCTGGGGCAGGAAGTACGCGGTGTCCGGGAACTCGAACTTGAAGTCCGCGCCCTTTTCAGATATGGCCTTTTCGACCAGTGCTTCGGCCTGCTTCACATAGTAGTGGGAACCGAGGATGGCTCCGGTAGCGATCGCTTTTGACATCGGTCTACTCCTTATAGAGAACTATTTCACCACGGAGGCACTGAGGTCACGGAGAAAATCTGTTTTTAAATCCTGCTTTCCTCTGTGTCTCTGTGTCTCTGTGGTGGATTAAGATATTACGCTCTTCCCTTCAGGAAGGTCGGGATCTGGTTCGCTTCACGCGGGCCAACGGTGATCTTCCAGCCCGGCAGTTTCTCCTCAAGAGCGCCGGACAGCACGGCCACGTAGCCGGGGATGATCAGTTCCTTGGTGGTGACGCTCTTCTCCACACCGCTCTCCTGGATGAACGTCGCGATCTTGCTGGCCGTGAACTTTCCGGCGGCCCATGCCGTGAGAACGGACAGGCCTTCGTTGTCCATGACCGCGATCCACGACGGGACCTTGCTGTTCTCCACTTCGCCGCGCACGATGAAGTAGGAAAGCGAGAAGTTGGTGGTGATCATGAGCGGCGACTTGTCGGTAGCCTCGCCGATCTTGTAGATATCCTGCTTCACCTGCATGGGCACCTGCGGGTCGGTGTAGATGTTCTGGCGCAGCGACAGAAGCGCCAGCATCTTCCACTTCTCCACGCTGTTCACCACGATGATGGACGCGTACTTCATCACACCGATCGCCGCCGCCATAGCCTCGGAGAGCGAATCACCGCGCTCCGCAAAGGAGATGATCGGGAAGCCCAGGGGCTTGAAGTTCTTCTTGATCGCCGCGCGGCGGATGATCGTGTACTGCTCGATCATATCCTTTGCCTTGCGCGCGCCGGAATCGAGCACCAGGTCCTCGACACCCATGGCCTTGACCTTGTCGGACAGGGCTTCGAGCGCCTCAAGGCCCGCTGCCGAGACCACGAGGGACGCCTTCTTCTCCTTGGCGATCTTGGCCATGGCGTCGGCATTGTCCGCGGTCGCGCCGCAGATGAGCGGCTTCTTGTCCGCGCAGTGCGCGATGCCTGCTTCGATCACCGCCGGGTTCGCGCTGACGAGGATGACCGGCACGCCGGGCGCCCCGTCCACGACCTGCTTCACCACCGAGGCGAACTTGGCCGCGTCGCCGCCGTCGTCGGTCACCGCGATCGCGTCGACCCGGAGCTTCTGGCCGACCCGGTCGATCTCCGAGGTCTTCACCATCTCGATCTTCTTGGCCGCGGCATCGCCGGCTTCCGACGATTTGATGGACACGGCGAACGCACAGGGATTAAAGAACTTCTTCTCATGCCGGAACAGGCAGATCTCGCCGCCCACCTTCACTGCCTTGTCGCCGGCGCCGATGGTGATGTCCCTGATCGGGGGCGCAGCGGCCTCGCCGAGCACCTTCTTCGCGTCCGCCGACGCGTCTGGGCAGGCATCGAGGCTGGCCTGTTTTGCCGCAAGCTTCATGGCGAAAGCAAGGCAGGTCGGGTGACCGCACTTCTTGCAGTTCGTCTTGGGAAGATATTTGAATATTTCAACACCGGAAAGTGCCATGTGATGCTCCTTTCAAAATCTTTTTCACCGCAGAGGACGCGGAGACTCTTTTCCCTTCTCCGTGCCTCCGTGACTCCGTGGTGGACTTGTTTTTACATCAGGTCCGCGATCAGTTCCTTTGCCTTGGCCATGGCGCCGGGATGGCGCATGATCAGCATATCCGCTCCCGCGGTCAGCATGCCCGAGGCAGTGATGGCCTCCCAGGCAAGCGCACGGTCCGCGAGGCCGCCCCATTCGGGCATTTCCGCGTCCGGAGCGATCGTTTCCTTGACCTTCCAGACGTTCAGGCCGATATCACAGATGATCGGCGTCTGCATCATGGGATCGTTCTGGAGCAGCGCGGCCTGACGGATGCGCTCCATCACGCTGTAGGTGTACTCCATGCCGTAGCCCAGGGCCGAGGACATGGGGTCCATGATGATGCGCTCCTTGGCGAAGCCCATCTGGGAAAGCAGGATGTTCAGCTGCTTTGCCAGGTTCACGTCCAGCTGGCTCATGGCGATCAGCTTGTGGTCATTTGCCATGGCAGCAGCAGCCACGGTCTTGTAGTTCTCTTCAACCGCCTTGCCGATTGCGCAGTTCTTGCCGCGCACCGCTGCGGCAACAGCCTGGAGGACCTGAGTGTCCTTTTCCACGTGGCCGCTGCCCAGGATAACGAGCGGGATATCCACCGCCGCAGCAACTTCCGCCGCGGTCTTGGCCGCGTCCTCGGCGCTGCGGTTCTTCTGGTCCGGGTGCGTGCCGATCAGGCGGAGCGCTACCATGTCAGCGCCCTGCTCCTGGCAGAACTTTGCCCATTGCACCGGGCTCGCCGATGCGCCCGACACGGCCTTCTTCACCGTCTCCGGCCAGTCTTCGGGAGCGATGTCCATCACTTCCAGCGCCACCGCCGGTTTGTGGGGGAAGGTGCCCTCGAAGCCCAGGAACGGAAGGGCGTTCGCGCCGCCGATGGTCACGGTCTTTGCGCCGCTTCCGAGCTGTACTTCATAGATCTTGCCGCTATAGGATTCTTTGGGAACTACGAGTGCCATACCAGCCTCCTCGAAAAAGGTGTTGCCTATATTAACAAAATTCGTTTTTCAGAACAATCACAATCGTGTCAAAGAGTAACAAAATTCACAAGTTGCCGATTTAAATCTTCTGCAACTCAAATATGCTGCCAGAAGCCTACATATCCAGATAGGAATGGGCGTACATCTTCTTGCCCATGATCATCTCCACGGTCTTGACCGTGTCCATCATGTCCTTGTCCAGCGGATCGATGATAGCGGCCGAGAGTCCCTCGTACAGAAGCATGGCAAGATAGTTCCGGTTGATGATGGGACGCACGGCCTTGGGCGCGCCGTTCGAGATGTTCGACAGGCCGACCACGGTGTTCATCGGCGGATCGTTCAGCTGCTGGAACATCTTGATGGCCCGGATCGCCTGCAGCCCCTGGTCCTGCATGGTGCAGATCTGGAGGATCAGCGGATCGAGGAAGATGTTCTCCATGGGCACGCCGTACTCCATGCCGCGGGCCATGATCTCCGAGGCGATCACGCAGCGGTCCTCGGCATCGGCCGGGATGCTGCCCTTGCCGAGCGTCAGGGCGATGATCTTGGCGTTGTACTTGCCCGCCAGCTCCATCATGGGAAAGCGCTCGGGCTCGTTGGAGGTCGAGTTGATGAGCGGCACGCCCCACTTGTTGTTGTGCGCCTTGAGGCCCGCTTCCATGGCCTTCACGTTGGTGGTGTCGAGGCAGAGGGGCTTTTCAACCACCTCATGCACGACCTTCACAGCCCAGTCCATGAGCTCGGGACCGTTCTCCTCGGCCGGACCGATGGAAACGTCGATAAAGGTCGCGCCTGCCTTTGCCTGCGCCACGGCAAGCTCCTGCAGCGGCTTGGGATCGTGGTTCGCCAGCGCTTCCCGAACTTTCTTCGCGATAACGCTGATCTTCTCTCCGATAATGATCATCTGCTCTTCCTCGCTTTCACTGTATATAAAACCTGCGAACTTCTCGAACCGGATGCATGGGCTTTTTCATTCCGAATTCCGCATCCCGAATTCCGCATTTCTTATTTCACAATCTTGAGCAGCTCTTCTACTTTCTTGTCGTCCAGTCCCCGCTCCCCGGCGATCTGAATGGTCTGCTTCGCCAACTCCCGGTACAGGGGCAGAAGCTCGGGCAGCCGCTCTTCCATTGCCTGGATATGACCTTTGACCGTTTCCGCGTCGCCCCGGGCGATCGGTCCGGTCAGGGCCTGCGTCGTGCCCATGGCTTCCATGTTGGCCAGCGTTCCCTTGATCAGCGGCAGAACCGCCTGCAAGGCCTGCTGTTTATCCGCTCCCAGGTCCTGATAGAAACGGAGGCCGTAATCTATGAGCGCTACGAAATAATTGGATACCGCTACGGCGCCCGCATGGTACAACGCGGCCGACTGTTTGTCGGACCGCCATTTCGGCATGACAAGTTCGATGCCGCCCAGCGCCGCCACAATATCCTTTGCTGCCTGAAGCATCTCGGGATCAGCCTCGATCCTGAAGAACGATCCCGGAAGGTTTTTCGCTCCCTGCTCCATTCCCGGCAGGGACTGGAGCGGATGGATCACTGCTCGATGAACACCCGATTTCTTCGCGCTGTCCAGAAGGTCCAGCGTATGAGCACCCGATGTATGGATGACCATACTGCCAGGTTTGAAACCTCTGCCTTGTGAGATCCGCTCGCAAACTTGCCTGATCGCTCCATCGGGCGTAGTGATGAAAACGATGTCTGCTGTTCCTGCCGCTTGTATCGGATCGGTCGATGCGCTCCCGGAACCGATGAACACCCTTGCCTTCTCAGCAGGTGCCTCAGTGCGGCAGACGACCGCGATGACCGTAAACCCCGCCTTTGCCAGCAAGTGGCCGATCGCGCCGCCTACGCGGCCAGCACCGATGATAGCAACCGTTTTATTCATAAGGGACGTTCGTGCGCCAAGCGTCAGGCGAAAGCTTCTGTCGTCCCCCTGACCCCTTACGCCTAACGGGTTATCAGCTTCTAAGGCACCAGCTTATCGAGTATCCCGAAGTAGCTCGTTATCGCCTTCGAATCCCCCGGCAGCTGCACCAGCGGTTTGCCGTTCAGATCGTATTCAAAGATCATTTCGTCCGCAGGAACGAATCCCGCGAACTCGACGCCCTGCTGTTCTATGGTCTGGCGGAGCGCCTGGTCCTCGCCGGTGCCGTCCTGCAAACGGTTCACGATCAGGACCGTGCGTTTCACGTTCAACTTAAGTTCCTCAACCAGTCCGGCGATCCTGCCGGCGGTCATGATGCCCCGCACCGAGGAATCGCTGATGATCAGGAGCAGGTCCATGTCCTGCGTGGTCCGGCGGGAAAGGTGTTCGAGGCCGGCCTCGTTGTCAACGACCATGTACGGATAGGTATCCGCGAGCTTGTCCATGTACTTGCGGATGATATTGTTCGCAGCGCAGTAGCAGCCAGCGCCCTCGGGCCTGCCCATGACCAGGAGATCGAAGCCCTTTGCCTCGACCAGCGCCTGCTGGATCTGGTAATCGAAGAGCTGCTCCATGCTCATGCCGCCGGGCCGGGGGGCGGTGGACTTGACCGCTTCGAGCGAGGTCTCCCGGAGCTTTCCCACGGTCGCGTGGACCTGAACGCCGAGCACGTCGTTCAGGTTTGCGTTCGCATCGGCGTCAACGGCAAGAACCGCGCCGCGCCGTTTCTCTGTCAAATAACGGATGGTAAGGCCACAGAGGCTTGTCTTGCCCGTGCCGCCCTTTCCTGCAACTGCGATGGAAAACCCCATAAAACACCTTCACCACAGAGATCACCGAGAAAAGAACGAGGAAG
>JAOUEV010000127.1 GCA_029858565.1 Nitrospirota bacterium
AGTTCGTACTTCTCGCGGAACTTGGTCTCCAGCAATTTGAACTGCTCCTCACCAAGAAGCTCGTAGACGTTCTCGAACGACACCCAGCCGATGCCGGCGAGGAGCGGGTCGAGCATCTCTCTGGTGGGTTCGACTTTGAACTGTGGCACTACACCGAGAAATACACCGAAGCCGTGGCCTTTGAAGATCATCGGCTCCGAGTTCGGCTTCGTCGATTTCTTGCAGACGTTGAAGTAGACGACGCCGCCGGGTTTGAGAGTGCCGGCGGGCAGCGGCTTCAGGCCTTGCGGCCCCATCTGTCTTCCTGGTGCGCCTCTCGGGATACGGGGTCCGTTGCTCATTTGCGATTCTCCTGTTTGATGTGGGCCACGACCTTGGCGACGATCTCTTCGGGTTCGGAAAGATGCGTGTCGAAAAGCAGATCGAATTGATTCTCGGCTGCGTAGGTGTCGAGATCGACCTCGCTCGGATGCGTGTCGTTCTCGCGCCACTGCTCGCATCGTTCCCGACGTAGTTCACGCGGGCACTCGAGCCGGATCTTCAGCGCGTCCGGGAAAGCGTTGAACTCGTTCTTGAAGCGGCAGTCGGAGATGATGACGGTGACGTCATCGTCGGAGGACTCCGGAGCGTAGGTCTCGTCCTGATCGTGGCTCGTGAAGAACTTCCGAACCTCGGCCTGCGTGCAGAGTACCCAGATGTCTTCGCCGTAGGTTTTGCGGCCCCATTCGGTGCCGAGGAATTGCAGAAGCTTTCCGTCCTTCGCCGAGAGCTCCGGCGGATGCATTATATCGAGGTCCTCGAGGATGCCGCGGGCGGCGTCGTGAATATCGTAGATGACTGAGGCGAACTTCATTTCCTTCGTCCAGCCGTCGATCGCCTCGAGCAGCATCTCGTCGTGGCGTTTGCCTTCCGTGTACGAGCCGTAGAGTAAGACCGCGACGAGCGTGATCGCCGCGATACCAAATAGAATCATCGGATACCCCCTCTGAAAAAATCTTCGACGCCCAGGCGAGTAGGTCCCTCGTTTTCCCTCGCCCACTATCCGATCGGTTCGACCTAAGCCCTTCGCGAGCCGGACGTCTCAGACCAACCGGCGCGACGATGGGACAAACCACTTCGCGCCGATTTCTTAAAAGTAAACTTTTACTAGCCGCAAAAGCCGACGTGAAAGACGGCTTTGATGATCACGGCGGCAGTTATCATTCCCGCGCCGAAGCAGATACCAGAGACGTAGGTCGCGAACATGGCGTTGAGATTCACATGAAACTCTCTTCCTGCTCTTCTTCGGCCTGAGCTTCGTTGAAGTCCTCTTCGTCGCCGGTACCGACGGGCGTGAACACCTGTTCCGCCGGCGGCTTGCCACCGAACGATTTCCCGTCGCGCATCTTCTGCACGTGATCGAGAATGAATCCGACTCCCTGACCGAACTCATTATCCCAGATGTAGGCGAGGAGCGAGGCTCTCGCGTAACAGCCCGGATAGAAGTCGGCTTGGTTCATGATCGGCTCGACGTTCTGATCGACGACGCCGGGCTTCTGGTCTTCGTTCGAAGACGCCTTGATCGCCCAGTGGCCGGCGTATCCTTCTTTGTCGGCGTTCTTGGGACTATCGCCGTCGTTGACGGGCGACTGCAGGCCCTTCGGCCACTTGGTTTTATCCTCGCCGAACGCTTGGATCTTCGCCTGTCTCATCGCTTCTTTGATGGGGCCGAGATCGGCGTCCTTCGGGAAGAGCATGACGATCGAATACGACTTCTTCCCGTCGGGCTTTCCCTTCATGCCCTGCGGTTTGAAGACGTGGGGGTAACTGACTCGGAACTCCGGAGTCAATACCCGGCATTTCTCTTTGTCGCCTTTTGCTTTTTTCGCTGCCATTGTATTCCGTCCTTTCGGTATATACGGTGTTTTTACGGTTTATTTAGAAGTAACCTTCGTCGTCATCCTCGTCAACCTCCGGGGGCAGGTCGTCATCGTCTTCGGCGTTGTCTGCCGAGTCGTCGTGACCGTCGTCGATCGCTTCGACTTCCTCGTCGAGTTCCGCCTCGGATGCGCCGCCTGCCGGGAGATCCGGAGTCTTCGTCACCTCGTCCGGCCCCGGCATCTGCGCCGGCACGGGGGCCGCAGCACGCGGTTCGGGCTGGGGTTTCTTCTTTTTCGGTTTCGGCTCGATCTTCGCGGGCTTCGCTCGCTTGACCTTAACGCCGGCGACCGCGCGCTTCTTTGCGCCAGTCGGCTTCGCTTTTGAAGCCTTGGGCTTCTTTGATAGTTTCGCCATTGTTCCCTCCTACGGGTGTGAATATGGATTTCGCTTTCTCTAGCCGCCCCTCGACTTTCAAGGGACAGATCTTTTTCGCTTTGCACCAGTGACAGTGCGAGCCTTCCGAATACGTGGTCGGCTCGTTCTTCACGCGCTCGATCGCGCGCCGGAAACGATCTTCGTACTTCATCAATTCTCTGGTGGGAATCTCCCAGAAGACCGGGCCGTCGTATCCTTTGATTCGCGGCTGTATGATCCACATACGCACGCGCTTGAAGTTCCAGCCGTACTTGTGAGCGACGGCGAGGGCGTAGAATATCATCTGCAGATTCTCGACCGGCGAGACCGGATGGCCGGCGCCGTATTTGTAATCGAAAACGTCGAGCGTTCCGAACATCTCCACCAGTGAGATGTCGAGGGTCCCGAACGCTTCCTCGTCGATGAAGTCGAGAAAGACCCGCTCTTCGATGAGGAGATCGGAACCGGGGCGAGCGCCCCACATGCCGAGTACGAAGTTCGCGGCGTGGGTTCCGTGCGTGATCATCTCGCGGTGCTGTTGTTCGGAGTACTGACGGTTGCGTGTGAACTTCGGATAGAACACGCGGTGCGCGCCGATCGAGCGCGACGCCCTCAGAATCTGCTCGAGCATCTCGTGAGCCTCGGTTCCCTCCTCGGCCCACGGTGATGACTTGTCGGGCAGCCCTTCGGAGAGCGCGACCGAACCCGGACACGCCTCCCAGCGCTCCGCGCCCGACGCTGAATACTTGGAATGCTTTCTCTCCGCGTGCTGTCCGCTCATTGAGTTATCCTTCCGGCATCTCGTAGTTGGGGTCGACGCCAGGACCGTACCCCGGCGGCGACTGCTTACCGTCCGCTGTGAGTTCGGTCACCCGCGGCGGCTCGCCGGCGTTCTCGCGTTCGAGCTCGGCGATGCGCTCCGGGGTCAACGGCGTACCCACGATCTTACCCGACGCTTTCACGAGGGCGTCCCGGCGCGCGACGAGAGCCTCGAGTGACATGCCGCTTGCGATCGACGCCCGCGACATGATGTTCGATGCGATCTCGAGCGCCTCCTCCGGCGAGAACTCAAGGCGCGTGATGGCGTGCCCGAACTGAAAGATCACGATCTTCTTCTCCGGGTCTCCGCCGATCACGAAGGCGACAGGTCCCGGCGCTTCCGGCTTACCCATCCTTACGCTCCTCCTGAAGAGGCGCTGAACCGTTTCTAAGAATCTGGTCATCGCGTACGGCCTTTCCGATCCACATGTAGAACTCCTCGAGCTTGGTGATCGCCATCGCTTTCGAGCGCCCGAGCGATTGAAGCTTCAGCAGCTGATCGGGGGCCGACGGCAGTGCCGACGTCGCCCCGATGAGGTTTACATTCTGCTCGAGCAGTACCGCGTGCGACTTGAAGAAGTCCTGGATCTTGATGGCCTCCTCGTCGTACTTCACATAGTCGAAGCGGGACATCTTAGTTCACCGCCATCGCCGAGATGCACGCTTCGTACTGCTCGGGTTTCAGCGCGGTCA
This sequence comes from Nitrospirota bacterium, assembly GCA_029858565.1. Classification (GTDB taxonomy): domain Bacteria; phylum Nitrospirota; class UBA9217; order UBA9217; family UBA9217; genus JAKAHZ01. The sequence continues at coordinate 3,787 of JAOUEV010000127.1, forward strand.
CCGATTGCGTCTTGAATTTCTTCTGCAAGATCGCGAGCGTCGCCGGACGTCCCTTCGCAGCCGCGTGGGCTTTGCAAGCGTCGTTCACGTCGTCGAGCGTGATCTTCTTTTTCGCAGCCGTCTTCTTAGCCGGCGCGGCCTTCTTCGGGGGCGCCTCTTCCTCGAAGCCTTCTTCCTCGGCGGGCGCTTCTTCAGCGGCGTCGTCATCGAATCCTGCGGGCTCGGCTCCGCCGTCATCCGCTTTAAAATCGTCGTCTTCGTCTACAGGCGGGGGCGCCGCTTGCTTCTTCGCAGCAGCGGGTTTCGCTGCAGCCGTCTTACCCGTGACCTTGCCGTCGGTGCCGGCCGGCGTGCCGTCGAGATTATCCGCGAACGCCCGGAGGTTGTTCACCAGATCGACACGGCTCGAGCCGGTCACCGTTACACTGATCTTGTTCATTTCCATACCCATCTCCTTTTGTTTGAATGGTGTGGTTTGTCGGAACTTGGTTATTCTGTATAAGCCAACTCAGGACGTCGGCCTCGAGCCAGACGTTCGTGATCGATTGGCGATAGACGCCTACGGCGTTCTTCTGAAAGCACGGCTCGGCGACGGGCTTCGGGAATCCGTAGTGGCCGATGAAGCGCCGGATACGGTGCTCCTTCAGCCCCGAGAACTCCTCGACCGCGCGCCATCCCTCGAGACGTCCGTTCATAAAGGCTCCATATAACATCGACAGTTAAAGTGTTTAGGAGGAGCGATGTACCGCGTCGTCTTTAAGACGTAGACATGGCCAAACAAGCTCTTCGCGTGAACCTCTGTCGTCCAGCCGTCCGCGCCTTCGTCTACCCCGACGGAAGTCTTCTTAAAAAGAAGCAAGAATCTGATCCACAAAGGATTCATATATTAGGCCCTCC
>JAOUEV010000014.1 GCA_029858565.1 Nitrospirota bacterium
GGCGCCCAATGCCGACCATGTTTCCGTGCTCGGGGATTTCAACAGTTGGAACAACCACTCCCATCCCCTGGCCCGTCGCTGGGACGGCACCGGTATCTGGGAGGGTTTTGTCCCCGGCATAGGCAATGGATCGTTGTATAAGTACCATGTCATCGGCCGCCACGGCAGCTACCGCATGGACAAGGGCGATCCTTATGCCTTTGCCTGGGAACTGGCCCATCGCACCGGGTCCGCGTCGGTGGTCTGGGACCTGGCCTACCAGTGGCAGGACAGCGAATGGATGAAGAACCGCCATCGCGCGAACGCCCTTGACGCGCCTATGTCCGTGTACGAACTGCACATGGGTTCCTGGAGGCGGGTGCCAGAGGACGGGAACCGTTCACTCAACTACCGGGAGATGGCCGACTGGCTGCCGGCCTATCTTCGGGATACGGGTTTTACCCATGTGGAGTTCATGCCGGTCATGGAACATCCATTTTACGGCTCCTGGGGCTACCAGGTTACCGGTTATTTCGCGCCCACGAGCCGCTACGGCACGCCGCAGGACTTCATGTACCTCCTGGACCGGCTGCACCAGGAGGGGGTCGGCGTGATCATGGACTGGGTGCCTTCCCATTTCCCCAGCGACGAGCACGGATTGGTCTATTTTGACGGCACCCACCTTTACGAACACGCGGACCCGCGCAAGGGATTCCATCCTGAATGGGGCAGCTGTATCTTCAATTACGGCAGGCACGAGGTGCGGTCGTTCCTCCTGAGCAGCGCGTTGTTCTGGCTCGACCTCTATCATGCCGACGGCCTCAGGATCGATGCCGTTGCCTCCATGCTCTATCTGGATTACGCCCGGAAGGACGGGGACTGGATCCCCAATGAGTTCGGCGGCAAGGAGAACCTTGAGGCCATCCAGTTCCTGCGCAAGATGAACGAGGAGGTCTACCGGGCCTATCCTGATGTGCAGACCATTGCCGAGGAATCAACGGACTGGCCCATGGTCTCCCGTCCGGTGCATGTGGGCGGCCTGGGCTTCGGCCTGAAGTGGAACATGGGCTGGATGCACGACACCCTGTTCTATATGTCCCGGGAACCCATCTATCGCAAATACCACCAGAACCAGCTCACCTTCAGCATCTGGTACGCCTTTACCGAGAACTTCATGCTCTCGATCTCCCATGACGAGGTGGTGTACGGCAAGGGATCGCTGATCAACAAGATGCCCGGCGACGACTGGCAGAAATTCGCCAACCTCAGGCTCCTTATGGGATATCTTTACGCGCATCCCGGTAAAAAGCTGCTGTTCATGGGATCGGAGTTCGGACAATGGGCGGAATGGAACCATGATTCCAGCCTCAATTGGGACCTCTTTTCCCAGCCGCTCAACCGAAGCGCCTGGCGCTGGTTCCAGGACCTGAACGCGCTGTACAAGAAGGAAGGTGCCCTGTTCGAGTATGATTTCGATCATCGTGGATTCGAATGGATCGACTGCGGGGACTGGGAATCAAGCGTCCTGTCATTCATCAGGAAAGGCAGATCGCCTGAGGGCACGCTGCTCGTGGCCTGCAATTTCACGCCTGTACCGCGCCACAACTACCGTATCGGCGCGCCTGTCGGAGGTTTCTGGAAAGAGCTGCTGAACAGCGATGCACTGGAATACGGCGGAAGCGGCATGGGCAACCTGGGCGGCGTGCATGCAGATGACGTGCCGTGCCACGGACGGCAGCATTCGGTCGTGATCACCATGCCGCCGCTCAGTATGGTCATCTTCAAAGTTTGGAGCGATCAATGCAGGATGTGATGCATAAGCTGTTGATACCCGCCGCGACCGGTCTCGGGACAGCCGGTGTACTGTTCGTGGTGCGCGGTATCGCGATGCGGCTGCTGCGCAAATGGGCGGACCGCACCGAGACCATGCTGGACGACATGATCATCGCCGCGATCAAGACACCTTCGGTATTTTGGTGCATCACCGTGGGCATGGGCGTGGGCATATCGGTTTCCGATCTCCATGCGAAGTACGTTCAGTCCGTCAGCGTGGCAATCCATGTGCTGATCATATTCTCCATCACCATTGCGGCGGCCAATCTTGCCGGACAGCTGCTGACCCACTATATCAGGCAGACAGACCTGCCGTTCAAGAACACGGGACTGGTCTACGGCATCCTGAACGGCCTGATCTACGTCCTGGGAATTCTGATCATCCTGTCGGTCCTCGGCATATCGATCGCCCCGCTGATCACCGCGCTGGGCGTGGGAGGCCTTGCGGTCGCTCTCGCGCTCCAGGACACGCTGGCAAACCTGTTCTCGGGGCTGCATATCCTGCTCGAAAAATCCATTCGCGTGAACGACTTTGTGAAGCTTGAGAACGGCCAGGAGGGGACGATCATCGATATCACCTGGCGCACGACCAGGATCAGGCTCCAGCCCAACATCGTGGTGGTCATACCGAACAGCAAACTTGCCCAGAGCGTGGTGATCAACTACTCGCTGCCCGAGGACCGTACCGCGATCGCCGTACAGGTCGGAGTCGATTATTCGTCCGATCTGGACCATGTGGAATCGGTTCTGCTGGATGAGGTTCAAAAGGCGACTGCTGAAGTGGCCGGAATGCTGACGGAACCTCAGCCGCTGGTCAGGCTCGACCCGGGTTTCGGCGAAAGCTCGCTTGATTTCACGGTTATCTGCTCGATCAGGGATTACGCTGAACGGCCGCAAATGCAGCATGAACTGAGGAAGAGGATCTTCAAACGGTTCAAGAAAGAAAATATCGTTATTCCTTTTCCTCATCGTACGATCGTCATGCAACATGCTGAGAAGGAACGAACAGAAGCTTGAAGAACTTCTTCGTGTATATTTAAATAAAGTAGAAATAACAACTGGATACATGGTAATACCGAAATAAAAGATCTAATGCATTTCGCGATCCGCTGCCTTATGTCCTTCTGAGCACATTGCTCAAGACCTCCATGAACCAGAGATCATTCTATCCCATTGATACGGTCATTCCCCGGCTGAAGGAAGCCCTTCAGAGTCATCATTCAGCTGTCCTTCATGCTCCTCCCGGGGCCGGCAAAACAACGCGGGTCCCGCTGGAACTTCTCAATCTGCTGCCTCCCGGAGAAAAGATCGTGATGCTCGAGCCCCGCAGGATCGCGGCCGTGTCCGCCGCCCGGTGGATGGCCCGGTGCCTTGGAGAAGAAGCAGGACAGACCGTAGGGTATGCCATACGTTTCGACACGAAGATATCGGAGCGGACGCGGATCGAGGTCGTGACAGAGGGCGTGCTGACCAGGCGCGTACAGGCTGATCCCGGTCTTGAGGGCACGTCGCTTGTGATCTTCGACGAGTTCCATGAACGGAGCCTGCACGCTGATCTGGCCCTGACGCTCTGCCTGGACATCAGAAAACAGCTGCGCAGCGATCTCAAGGTCCTGGTCATGTCCGCAACGCTGGAGACCGGACCGCTGGCAGCGCTTCTGGGAGACGCGCCGGTAATATCGTCTTCGGGCAGGACGTACCCGGTTGAAGAACGGTATCTCGGCGGGCTCCAGGGACCGCTTGCGGAAAAGGTCTCAACAGCGGTCAGGACAGCGATCCGTGAAACGTCAGGTGATATTCTGGTATTTCTGCCCGGCGCCGGCGAGATCCGCGCCTGTGCTCATGAGCTGAAGCCTCTGGCGGCAGACCAGGACAGCGGCTTGTCGCTCCATCCGCTCTTCGGCGACCTGCCTTTCGAGGACCAGGAGCGGGCCATCCTGCCATCGCGGGACCGCCGGAAGATCGTGCTCGCGACCAATATCGCGGAAACGAGCCTGACGATCGAGGGCGTGCATGTGGTGATCGACAGCGGACTGACCCGGGTCCTGCGCTACGACCCGGCCAGCGGCATGAACCGGCTGATGACCGTTCCTGCGTCGCGGTCGTCCGCTGAGCAGCGAAAGGGAAGGGCAGGCAGGCTCGGCCCGGGCGTGTGCTACCGGCTCTATGAAAAGATCGCGTTCCAGAGCATGCCGGAGCATTCCCACCCCGAGATCATGACCTCGGACCTCTCTTCGCTTGTGCTGGAACTCGGCGTTTGGGGAGTTCATGACCCCGGTCAGCTTGCCTGGCTCACTTCGCCGCCCGAGGAGGCCTGGTCGGCCGGCACGGGTTTGCTCAAGGCGCTCGGCGCTCTTGATGACAACGGACTGGTCACCGGAACAGGCCGGGAAATGGTCCGCCTGCCGCTGCATCCCCGCCTGGCGAGAATGCTGCTGCGCTCGAAAGAACTGGGCAGCCCGCGGCTCGGATCGGACCTTGCCGCCTTGCTGACCGAGCGGGATATATTTCGCCATTCCGGTGAGGGAACCGCCATAGATGACCCGGACGTGTCCGAGCGCATTGACAAGCTCCGTCTCTGGCGGCGGGAGAAGATGGCGGGACGGGCCGATCCTTCAGCCCTGCGTTCCGTGGAACGGACAGCGAAACAGCTCCTGGTGATCCTGGCGGCAGGCAAGGATTCACCTGATGGTGACGAGGACCAGGACCTCATATCACGGTTACTGCTGGCGGCGTTCCCTGACCGTATCTGCAGGCGCAGGGAGGATGGAGGCAGGGTGTTCGTCCATGCCCAGGGCCGGGGCGTGCGGTTCAAGTCCGCGACCGGCCTTATGAACAGCCCCTACATCATCGCGGTGGCGGCAGATGCCGGAGATAAGGCGGAAGGATACATCCATCTCGCAGCTCCCGTGTCCGAAGAGGTGATACGTTCGGAATGCGGGAGGACCATTTTGACCCGGAGAAAAGTGGAGTGGGACCGCAAGGACGGCAGGATCATTGCCGCGGTCGAGGAGCGGATCGGCTCTTTGCTGCTCTCGTCGCGTCAGTTCAGCGCGACCGATGAGGAGGCCGCGCCGCTGCTGCTTGAGGCGGTCCGTTCGGACGCGGCGATCCTGAACTTCAGCGCAGGAACGCGGCAGCTCCAGGGAAGGGCTGCGATGCTGCGGAAGGCATTTCCCGAAGGGTCCTGGCCCGACCTGTCCGATGGACAGCTCCGGGCAACGCCGGAACAGTGGCTGCTTCCCTGGCTGGCCGGCATGCGCACCGTAAACGACCTTCGAAAGATCGATCTGGCCGCGGCACTGAGGTCGCTGTTGAGCCGGGAGCAGGTCCGGATGCTGGATGAACTGGCTCCGCTCCAGGTGACCGTTCCCAGCGGCAGCAGGATCGCACTGGACTATACGTCCGGCGATATTCCGGTGCTGGCGGTCAAACTGCAGGAGATGTTCGGGCTTGCGGACACGCCGGTGGTCGCACGGGGAAGGGTGAAGGTCCTGCTGCACCTGCTGTCGCCGGCGCGAAGGCCCGTTCAGATCACCCATGACCTGAAGGGGTTCTGGAACAGCGCGTATCTGGAGGTGAGAAAAGACCTGAAGGGACGGTATCCCAAGCATCCCTGGCCGGATGATCCCTGGAATGCCGCGCCTACAAAGAGAACGAACCGCCGCAAGGATTGATAGGAAGACCTCGGAAAAAGAACTTCGGGCGCGATGACAGCAGTCAGGCCACGAGAGCGTCCCGATCTGTCGGGCCGTGCACGGAAGCGCTCCGTTCCTTGTGAACAAAGGATTCGATGGCGTTCTTTGAGGCATCGGAAATGGTCAGGAACCGGATCCCGTACTGATTCCCTGAATTAGCCGACTCCTGCTTTACGACCCGGGCAACCTCGCCTTCGACGCTGATGCGGGTGCCGTCGGGAAGGTAAAAGGAGCAGGACATGCGGCTGTCTGCGGCAAGGATCTCTTTCGTATTGATCAGCATGCCGTGGGTGCTGATATTCTCTGATCTGCAGAGAAACGGTTTGTTGTTCCGGTATCCTTCGACGGTCATGTTGAGCACGACGCGGTAGGCCCTGCGGGGAGTGACGTCAAGGTACTCCCGTACCCTGCTGGCGAGGGTCGCGGTATTCGAGGTAAGCGCCATGAACGCGTTGGCTCCGCTTTTTTCGCACCGCTCGCGGCTCGACGGTGTGTTGTCGTGCATGACCAGGATCGACACCTTGCGCAGCGCTTCGTTCCGGCGTATCACGTGCTCCATGGTCTCGAAGGTCATGCCGTCCTGGTCGATCTTGGCGATGATCAGATCAGCCTGTTTGTTGAAGTGGGACCGGAGCATGTCATCGGAGGTCTCGACCGCGTCTACCTCAATGTCCGTCCTGTTCAGGAACTGCATCATGGTCAGGAACATGGGATGAAGTTCTTTGATGATAATGACCTTTTTCATGGTTGAATCCCTCACGTTTGCCGCAGTTAGAACAATGAATATAGCTGTCCGGCCATTGCAACCAACTGCACCGGTATGCATCTTCTGCAGTTCCCGGATTCATTAGTGGATAGTATAGCATAGGGGACGGCGGGAAATTTGTTTTTGCCGATTTTCAGACGGGAGTCATCCGCTAAATCCGTCATGTCATATAGAGAAGCGCGTTCATCATATCCACCAGTAGAAACACGAGGCTACGGCCAGCCGCCGCAGCGCGCTGCGTAGTGGAATTACTCTTGACATCGGACCGCTCTTTATTGTAGATTTTTCTTGCTCATGCCGGATATGGATTGACCGGATGCCCGCACAGGTCGCCGGTCGTCGAACTTTGAAAATTGATGGCTCTTGATCAGCCCGTTGATCTTCTCCGGGCCTTTTTCGCGTTTTTTGAAAACATGGTCGTTCTGAATACATTTATCGCGGGTTCCGCATGCATCCTGTTCGGTGCAATCGCTTCCCTGACCCTTCTCTCGAAAGCGCGAAACTACAGCTATCTTTTTTCTTCGGTCGGTTCACTCCTTTTTCTCGCCGCAGGCGGTTATCTTCTCTATGCACCCGCATTCGCAGGCGCAGCAATTCCCGTAACCTCGAACTTCAGTTTCGGATTTTCCTTTGATGCGCTCGCCGGTTTTTTCGTCGTTCTTATCTCGATTGTATCCCTTTTCCTGTCCTTTTACTCCGTTGGACTGACCCGCGGCATCAGGCACGGCGGTTACCTGTCATTTTTCTACCATCTTCTGCTCCTAAGCATGTATGGCGTCGTCCTTTCCTCCAATATCGTCACCTTTCTGGTGTGCTGGGAGACAATGGCAGTTGCATCCTATTTCCTTATCGTATTCGACAGGAACGCAGAGGCGGCAAAGGCAGGACTCTTTACGGTCGTGATGACCCATATCGGCACGGTCTTTATCATCGCGCTCTTCCTGGTGCTTGCCCGATTCACGGGAAGCATGGAATTCTCGGCGATGCGAAGCGCTGCCGCGTCCATCCCTTCGGGTGCCAGGAACCTGATCTTCATCTTCGCGCTGATCGGTTTTGGCACCAAGGCAGGCATCATTCCGCTCCATACGTGGATCCCGCGCGCCTATCCCGTGGCTCCTTCGAACGTCACTCCGCTCATGTCCGGAGTCATGATCAAGACCGCCGTGTACGGTTTCTTGCGCATATGTTTGGACGTGCTCGGACCGGGGCCGGAATGGTGGGGGATCCTGGTCATAGCGGTCGGCGCCGCATCCGCTGTATTGGGGATCCTCTATGCGGTCATGGAGAGCGACCTCAAGGTCTTTTTGGCCTACTCCAGCGTCGAGAACGTGGGCATCATCCTCATGGGAATCGGCGCATCCATGACGTTCCGAAACAGCGCCATGCACCCGCTGGCAAGCTTTGCCCTTGCTGCTGCGCTGTTCCATGCGTTGAATCACGCACTGTTCAAGAGCCTGTTGTTCCAGGGGGCCGGTTCCGTCGTCCATGCGGCGGGTACACGGAACATGGAACAGCTGGGCGGATTGCTCAAGAACATGCCCTGGACAGGCGCGCTGTTCCTTGCGGGCACCCTGGCCATTACGGCGCTCCCCCCCCTGAACGGATTCGTGAGCGAATGGCTCACCTATCAGGCGCTGCTGCTCGGGTTCAAATCCTCTTCGGTCGTGGTCAAGATCGTTTCACCGCTGGGAGGGGCTGCGCTGGCGCTCACCGGCGCGATCGTTGCCGCCGGTTTTGTCAAGACGTTCGCGACGACCTTTCTCGGCATGCCGAGGAGCGAACACGCGATCGACGCACGGGAGTCGTCGCCATGGATGATCGCCAGCATGTCGCTGCTCGCGTTCCTGTGCCTGATCTTCGGAGTATTTCCCGGAATTCCTCTCATGCTGGTCTCACCGGCTGTCTTTTCCATAACCGGATCGTCCCTCGACCTGGACCTGCACGGCAGCATGGTGACGCCTCAAGCGACAGCTTCGCTGTCGACGACAGCGCTGGCATTGAGTTTGGTGCTGATAGCACTGGCAGCGATCCTGTTCGTGAGGCTGGCGGGAGGACGCAGAAGAACGGTCATTGCCGATTCCTGGGACTGCGGCATTCCGGCGCTTAACTCGCACATGCAGTACACTGCGGCGGCCTTCACCAAGCCGCTCAGGATCATCTATAAGCGTATCTATCTTCCCAACCGAGAGCTGAAGGTTTCCTACATAGTTAAACCTTTTTTTGTGCGTTCTATCACCTACGGCGGCGAGATCACACCGTTCTTTGAGCGATATGTGTATGAGCCTGTCATGCGCGGAATGCACACTGCGGCGACAAAGATCAAACTGCTCCAGTCAGGAAGCCTGCAGCTGTATCTGGGATACATACTGATCACACTGATCGCGCTGCTGATCTTCGGGACCTAGGGAACGACAAAACACCGACAACGCCATGGAATATTTGCAGTTATTTATAATCATCTTGTTCTCTCCGCTGGTGAATGGAGTGATCAAGAAAGTGAAAGCGAACATGCAGGGCAGGACCGGGCCCGGCGTGCTGCAGCCCTATTATGACCTCTTACGCCTTCTGCGCAAGGACATGGTCATTTCACGCGTGACATCATGGATATTCTCGGTCACGCCCTATGTCGTTTTCGCGTCCGTTACCGCCGCGGCGCTGTTCGTTCCCGTACTGACGACAAGGACCGCATTCGGCGTGAAAGGCGATGTCATCGCGCTGATCTATGTGTTCGCGCTCGGCCGGTTCTTCCTGGCCCTTGCCGGACTTGACGCGGGCACAGCGTTCGGAGGCGAGGGGAGCAGCAGGGAAATGACCGTGGCGATCCTTGTGGAACCCATGATGATGCTCGCGCTGTTCACCGCGGCCATTACCGCGGGCTCGACGAACATCGCGAGCATATCCGGCGCACATCGAGCCTTGTCCTCGCCGTCGCACCTGCTGGCGCTGTCGGCGCTGGTGATCGCCATCATCGCAGAGACCGGACGGGTCCCGGTGGATAATCCCGACACCCATCTCGAGCTCACCATGATCCATGAGGGCATGATCCTCGAATATTCCGGCAGGTACCTCGCGCTCATGGAGTGGGCACATTACATAAAGCAGATGATCCTGTTCACCGTGGTCGTGGACATCTTTGTTCCCGTGGGCATTGCGCAGACAGCAGGGTTCTCCGGCATGACGGTGCCTGCAGTGTCCTATGCGGTGAAAATGACCGTTCTGGCAGTTCTCATGGCAGCAGTTGAATCCACGCGCGCGAAGGTCCGATTCTTTCAGCTTCCTTCGATCCTGGGAGGGGCATTCGTGCTCGCGTTCCTCGCGCTGGTAACCCATATCATGATGGGCAAATGAGCTGACGTACGCCAAGAGGTGCACTGTTTTGAAACACTGGCTTGAGACCTACTCCATAATCGATTTCATCTCTGTCGGGATCCTTTTGACCGCCGTCACGTTGAACGCATTCAAGAGCATCGAATCCTATGTCAAGGCCTATACGATCAACTCCTGGCTTCTGGCGGGATTGATCGCCGTGGTCGGGGTTCTGGTAAATGAATCCCATCTGTACATGGCCGCGGTGCTCACGGTCCTGACCAAGGGCGTTCTGATCCCGATCATCATCTGGCGCATCATTCGCCGGATGCGCGTGGCCCATGAAGTGACGCCCTATATCAGCAATACACTGTCCCTGGCGATATCCGGCATCCTGGTAGCCGTTGTGTACGCTTCGCTCCAGGGAGGGATATTCGTGACGGGGTTCTCGCGCGACGCGCTCCAGATCTCCATCGCCGTGATCCTGATCAGCCTGTTCATCATGATCACACGAAAGAAGGCATTGACCATGGTCATGGGGCTGCTGTTCATGGAGAACGGACTGTTCCTTGCCGGGTTTTCCCTGACCTTCGGCATGCCGACGATCATCGAACTGGGCGTGCTCTTCGATATGCTGATGGGCGTGATCATCCTGGGGATCTTTGCAGTGCAGATCAAGCGGGTCTTCGCGTCCGCTGATCTAGACAAGCTCACGGTGTTAAAGGGGTAGAACAAGTGCGGAGCGCGGAGTGCGGAGTGCGAAATAATAATAAATCGCGGAGAACGGCATGTTAACCGTGCTTTTGATCCCGATAATCACAGCCGTGCTGTGCTATCTCGTGAAAAGCCCGAGGTTCATCGGTTACGTCAGCCTCGCGGGGATGTCGGTGCTTGTCGTCGCGGCAGCGAGACTCATCGCAGCCTCTCTCGCGGCTCCGGTGTACGAGTTGCAGGAAGCGCTGTTCATGGACGCGTTCTCCGCCTACGTGATGGCGCTTATGCTGTTCTACAGTTTCGCGGCAGCGGTCTACTCGATCAGCTACCTTCAGCATGAGTTCGAGACGGGCTTGATCGATATCCGCGGCATGCGGCGGTACTACGGTCTGTTCCATCTCTTTGTCTTCACCATGCTGCTGGTGGTCGCGGCGAACAACCTGGCGCTCATGTGGATCGGCATGGAGGCCACGACGATCGTCTCGGCGCTCCTGATCGGCCTTGGTTTTCACAAACGGCCGCTCGCGGTCGAGGCTGCGTGGAAGTACATTGTTCTCTGCACCGTGGGCATCACCTTCGCGCTTCTCGGCACGTTCATCACCTACTACGCGGCATCCTCGGTCGTCGGGCACGAGAGCGCGCTCAACTGGACAGTCCTGTCAGGGATCGCCGCGAAATTGAATCCCGGCACCATGAAACTTGCATTCATTTTCATGCTGGTGGGCTACGGCACCAAGGCGGGCCTCGCGCCGGTACATAACTGGCTGCCTGACGCGCAGAGCCAGGCGCCGAGCCCCATAAGCGCGCTCCTGCCGGGCTGGACCGCGTTCTATGCGATCATGCGTTTCCTGGCTATCGTCAGCCCCTCGACCGGCGTCTCCTTTACCGGCAACCTGCTGGTTATCTTCGGTCTCATTTCCATCGGCATCGCAGCGATATTCATCGTGGTTCAGGACAATTACAAACGGTTGCTCTCGTACAGCAGCGTCGAACATATGGGTATCATGGCGCTGGGTGTGGGCATCGGCGGGCCCCTGGGTTTTTACGGATCGTTGCTGCACATGCTTGGCAATACCTTTGCCAAGCCGCTCATGTTCTTCACTTCAGGAAAGATCCAGGCACGGTTCGGGTCAACGAACATCGCCAACGTAACAGGCGTCTTCTCCTCCATGCCGCTCCTCGGGGCGATGACGTTCATCGGAGCCCTCGCGCTTGCCGGTTCGCCTCCTTTCAACATATTCATCAGTGAGTTCACGATATTGAAGGCTGCGGCTGACAAGGGCATGTGGCTTGTTCTTGGTATTTTTCTGTTCTTTGCCGCAGTTGTTTTCTACGGAGTGCTTTCCGGATTCGGCAAAATGCTTTTTGGCGATCCTGGCAGGGAAAGCGGTGCCGGATCGCTTGTGCGGCCCCGAATCCCGGTCACCGTAGGCACTGTTCTCGGCAACGGCATCATGATAGCTATGACTGCTTCGATCGTGGTCATGGGTTTTACCATACCGCAGTTCATCGACCGGACCATCAGGGCGTGCATAGCCGCCCTGGGAGCTAATTGATATGAATCCTGCGCTCAAAGAGTCCCGCTCACGGCGTGAATTCCGCAACGAGGTGTATCTCGAATACGGAGCAGCGGACTTTCACGATGTCTGCTGCAGTCTGGTGAAGGACCACCGCGCGCTCCTCAGGCTCATGTTCGGCACTGATGAGCGATTGCGTGACGGTTCCTTCCGGATCTACGCCGTTTTCTCCATTCCCGGGCAGGACCGGTTCCTGATCCCTGTTCTGCAACTGGGCGACAAGGAATCATCCTTTCCCTCGATCACTTCGGAGGTTCCAGCGGCCCAATGGTATGAGCGGGAGATCAGCGACATGTTCGGGTTATCTCCTGAAGGCCATCCGGACACGCGCCGTCTGGTGTTCCATGAGGCCTTTCCCGCTGGATCGCACCCCCTGCGCAAGGACTGGAGCATAACGGATGAGGAAAAGGCCGTATGGGGCGAGGGGAGAAAGATCAATGTGCCTCATCCCTTCATGGAAGTGGCAGGCGAGGGCATTGTCCAGATCCCGGTGGGTCCGGTGCATGCCGGGGTCATCGAGCCGGGTCATTTCCGGTTCAGCGCGATCGGTGAAACGATCTTCTTCCTCGAACCGAGACTGTTCTACACCCATAAAGGCACGGAAAAGCATTTCGAAAGCTTCGGGTTTTCCGACGGGGTGCGGCTTGCGGAACGGGTTTCCGGCACTGATTCCTTTTCCCACGGCGTCGCCTATTGCATGGCCGTCGAGCGGATGATGGGGATCGAGATCACGGAAAAGGCCGCGGCGGTCAGAACGCTCGGCATGGAACTCGAGCGATTGTATAATCATATCGGTGATATAGGTTTCCTCTGCGCAGGAACGGCGCTTGCCGTGGGATACGCCAAGGGAGCAGTCATCCGGGAGGAACTCCAGTGCTTGAACGAACGTCTCACCGGCAGCCGGTATCTGCGCGGGGTCAATGCGGTCGGCGGCGTGACCACGGATATGCTGGAACACGCCGACGACCTGCTGCGGACACTGGACTCGGTAACGGTCGAGTATAAAAGCATGATGAAGCTCCTGCTTTCTTCGGTCTCCCATGTGGAACGTCTCGAGAATACCGGGAAGCTGTCCCGGGACATCGCGGCCCGTCTCGGCGTGACCGGCGTGGCCGCGCGGGCCTCCGGCCTTGCAGATGATGTCAGGAAATCTCATCCGCATCTGCTGTACGATCGGATGATCTTCGAAGCACACACCCTGGAAAAAGGCGATGTGCTCGCGCGGATGCTGATCAGGGGGGAGGAGGCCGAGTGCTCCATCTCCATGGTCCACGAGCTCCTGGAAAGCTCGTACAGGGGAGGTCTGACCGTTGCGGTGAAGCGTCCGGAAGCCTATGCTTCAGCGCTGGGATATGTGGAATCTCCCCGGGGATCGCTGTTCTACTGGGTCATGTCAGACAAAGAAGGAAAGCCGTTCCGCGTGAAATTGCGGACGCCGTCCTATTGCAACTGGCCTGCAGTCCCTTTTGCCGTGCACGGCAATATCGTTCCCGATTTTCCGCTGTGCAATAAAAGCTTTAATCTTTCCTATTCCGGCTGCGACCGGTGAAACATTGAGAGAGAGCGACCCATGCTGAAAGAGATATTGAAGAACCTCATAACCAGAAAGCGAACAATAACCTTCCCAACGGGATTCCCGATAGAACCCGGGCAGACTGTTAAGCTTGTTGACATTCAAGGGAAACTTGATACAATCTTCAAAAGATCGCTGCGGATCAGGATGGTCGACGCGGGTTCCTGCAACGCCTGTGAATGGGAATGTCAGGCCCTCATGAATCCGTTCTATGATCTTCAAAGGCTCGGCATCGACTTTGTGGCATCGCCGAGACATGCCGACGTACTGCTGGTGTCCGGTCCGGTCTCCCGTCAGATGGAACTCGCTCTCAAAAAGACCTATTTCGCAACTCCGGAGCCAAGGCGGGTCGTGGCTTGCGGCGATTGCGCGGTGAACGGCGGCATCTACCGCGGCAGTTACGCGGTGACCGACGGCGTGGCGAACGTCATTCCCGTTGACGCGATCATTCCGGGCTGCCCGCCGACGCCTTCGGCGATCATGCTGGGCATCGCCCAGCTCATGAACAAAGACGTGAAGTAAGCATGCAGTGATCAGAGAGCTTGACCTTCACCAATAGCGCGCCATTTCCGTCCGACGACGCGGGTAAGGGCTGTGAGGTGGAAACTTGGTTATCGATCCTGTCCGTATCATGGCGGCGTCCTTCGCCGCGCTCGTCCTCCTGCTTGTACTGACGATCTTTCTGCGTCGCAGCCAGCGCCTGCTGATAACGGCGGGGTTCTCCCTTGCCGGCCTCGCATCGTTCCTCGCGGCAGGCGCGGGATTCCTGACTGTTGCTCAGGGGATGACCTTCCGGATCGTCGTACCCCTCGGGCTGCCTGACCTGCCGTTCCATCTGCGACTCGATGTGCTCTCCGGCTATTTCTTGATGATCATCGGCCTCCTGGCGCTCTTTGTATCGATCTATTCCATCGGCTATGTGCGCGGTTTTCTCGGGGTGAGGCCGGTAACCAGCCTCGTGGTCTTCTCTACGTTCTTTCTCGCGGGGATGTTCCTTGTAGTTCTCGCTGACGACGCTTTGTTCTTTATGATCGCCTGGGAATTGATGGCCGGCGCTTCGTACTACCTGGTCATGTTCGAGGACGAGCGCCTGGAGAACAGAAGGGCGTCGTTCCTCTATCTGCTTGTGGCCCATGTCGGCGCCATCGCGATACTCCTGTCCTTTGGTATCCTCGCGGGGCTTACGACGGGGTTTCAGGGATTCGAAGGATACACCTTCGACGCCATGCGCGAGGCGAAGCATCCCCAGGCGCTCGCAACAGCGGCCTTTCTCCTGGCATTTTTCGGGTTCTCTGCAAAGGCGGGCGTGATCCCGCTCCATATCTGGCTGCCCGAGGCCCATCCGGTCGCTCCGTCGAACGTATCGGCACTGATGAGCGGAGTGATGCTCAAGACGGCTATTTACGGGATGATGCGCGTCATCTTCGATCTGATCGGCGTGTTTCCCTGGTGGTGGGGCGCTCTGGTGCTGGTATTCGGGCTGATATCGGCGGTGCTCGGCGTTCTCTATGCGCTGCTGCAGCACGACCTCAAGAAGCTTCTTGCCTATTCGTCGGTGGAGAATATCGGGATCATCCTGATCAGCATGGGCCTGTCCATGATCTTCGCGTCGTTCGGTCTGACCGTGCTTTCCGCGCTGGCGATGATCGCGGCGCTCTACCACACCCTGAACCATGCAATGTTCAAGGGACTGCTGTTCATGGGCGCGGGCACGGTGCTTCATGCGACCCATGAGCGGTCCATGGAAAAGATGGGCGGACTCATCAAATTCATGCCCTGGACGAGCGCCCTGTTCCTCGTCGGCTGCCTCTCCATCGCGGCCCTGCCGCCTTTTAACGGATTTGTGTCCGAGTGGCTGACCTATCAGGCGTTCCTGCTGTCTCCGGCCCTGACCAACCCGCTGCTGAACCTGCTGGTGCCGCTGGGAGCGGCGCTTCTAGCGCTCACCAGCGCTCTTGCCGCGGCCCTGTTCGTGAAAGCCTACGGGGTGACTTTTCTCGGTCATCGGCGAAGCCGCCATCCTGCCGTGATCCATGAAGCGCCGTGGTCCATGCGCATCGCCATGTCGTTGGCGGCACTTGCCTGCCTCGCTCTTGGCATCTTCCCGACCTATCTTATCCACTGGATGGACCCGATAACGAAGTTCCTGGTAGGGGACACGATATCTTCTTCAGCTGCGGGATTCGGGTGGATGTGGCTGACCCCGATCGCCCATGATAGGGCATCCTATTCAGCTCCCGTGGTGTTCGTGGTCATCCTTGCCGTGGTGGCCATCACCTATCTGCTGCTGCATTCACGTGCAGGGACGATACGTCGCGGCCCTCTCTGGGGATGCGGTTTTGAAGGCATCACCAGCCGTATGCAGTACACGGCAATGTCCTTTTCCATGCCTCTGCGCAGGATATTCGGCTTTCTGTTCAGTATCAAGGAAAAGGTCCATCATCTGCCGCCTACGACCCACAGCGCTTTTCCCGGCAGACTGCAGTATCATCTTCGCGTGCGGGACCGGGCGTGGATATGGGTCTATCAGCCGATCTCCGACGCCAGTTTCTGGATATCCCGCAGGATCGGCCGGATGCAGCACGGACGGATCCAGGTGTACTTGATCTATTCGTTCGTCACGATCATCGTGCTGCTCATTTTTTCTCGATAGAAATACGCAACAGGAGAAAGAACTTGACGATCCCTTCATCGCTTATAGAAACGACCCAGGTGGCGCTGCTGCTCGCGGCCGCACCGCTGTTCACGGGGTGGGTGAAGATGGTGAAGTGCTGGATGCAGGGCAGGACAGCGCCGAGCCTGCTCCAGCCCTTCCGCGATCTGGCGAAGCTGTTTTCAAAAGACGTGGTGCTGGCTGAGAATGCCTCCTGGATATTCCGTTTCACACCCTATCTCGTATTCGGCGTCTCGGTCCTGGCAGGGGCGATCATTCCCGTGCTTTCCACGGACCTGCTGCTGTCGGCAACCGCGGACGTTATCGTCCTGGTCTCGCTCTTTGCCATTGCGCGGTTCTTTACCGCCCTGGCGGGCATGGACATCGGGACCGCGTTCGGGGGGATGGGCTCAAGCCGTGAAATGACCATCGCGTCCTTGGCAGAACCGGGCATGCTGATGGCCGTGTTCGCGGTATCGCTCGTGGGAAAATCGACATCGCTCTCTCAGATGACAGCAGTTATTTCCCAGGGCGGACATGCGATGCTGCGGCCGTCGATGGTGTTCGCACTGCTGGCCTTCATTCTCATTGCCCTGGCGGAAACAGGAAGGATTCCCGTGGACAATCCAGCGACCCATCTGGAGCTTACTATGATCCATGAGGCCATGATCCTGGAATATTCCGGAAGGCATCTCGCGTTGATCGAATGGGCGGGGATGATGAAGCTCTATCTCTTCACGGTCCTGGGCATAGCGGCTTTCTTTCCCTGGGGTATCAGCCTGAATAACGACCTTCCGGCCATTGCAGGAGCGCTGGTTTTTCTCTTCCTCAAGCTGGGGTTCGTGGGCATGGCTCTTGTGCTGATCGAGACCGGGCTGGCAAAAATGCGGATATTCAGGATCACGGAATTCCTGGGAAGCGCGTTCCTGTTCGCCACGCTCGGCATGATGTCGTTCTTCATGCTGGAATAAGCGTGACAGCAAGCTGCTTTGTCCCTTGCCGGACAGGGAATAGCGAGATCATGAGAAAGGTGCAGATATGAATCCGACTGCTGCTGCGCAACTGAACAGTCTTCTGGCTGCTCTGATCCTTCTTACTGCCTTTGCGCTGGTGGTGCAAAGACGGATGAACGCGCTGCTCCATATTTTCGCGTGGCAGGGGTTCCTTCTCGCGGTCAGCACGGCCATAGTCGGTTTCGTGGGCGGGGCCCATCATTTATACATATCCTCGTTCCTGACGCTGGGCATCAAGGTGATCCTTCTGCCCTATATCCTGCATCTGCTGATCCATAAACTGAAGATCCGCAAAGAGGTCGACTCGGTGATCAATGTTCCGACGACGATGATGATCGGCATCATCCTGGTCATCTATTCCTATCATTTGACCGCGCCGATCAGGGAATTATCGACGCTGGTGACCCGATCGACAATTGCCGTGGCGCTTGCCACGTTCATGCTCGGGTTCCTCATGATGATCACCCGGAAGCACGCGGTCGCCCAGATCATCGGTTTCCTTGCCATGGAGAACGGACTTCTTTTCGCCGCAACGAGCGCGACCTACGGCATGCCGCTGGTGGTCGAGCTCGGCGTCGCGCTGGACCTGCTGATCGCGGCATTCATCTTCGGCATGTTCTTTTTCCATATTTCGACCACTTTCGACAGCCTGGATGTGGACCAGATGGCCAGGTTAAAGGAAGAAGATTGATGCGTTGCTTCATCGACAACCCGTTCTCCGGGCATAGAGGTTGATATGTATCTGCTGATCCTGTTGGTCATCCCACTTGCCGCATCGCTGATCCTGGCGATCATCGGCGACCGGAAATACGCGCCCGAAGTGAATATCGCCTGCTCGGCGGTCTCCTGCGGGGCGAGTATCGTTCTTGGCCTGCAGGTGTACGAGCAGGGACCGTTCCTGGCCTGGGACAATTTCTTTTTTGTGGACGCGTTCAGCATCTATCTGTCGGTGCTCACGGCGTTCGTTTCCATGACCACGGCTATCTTCAGCAGGCGCTATATGCGCCGGGAGCGTGAACACGGGACCATCGGCCACCGCAGAATGCGATTCTATCACGCCATGTATCAGCTCTTTATCTTCGCAATGCTGCTCTGCCTACTGACCAATAACGTGGGGATCCTCTGGATCGCCATGGAACTTGCCACATTGTCCACGGTCCTGCTCGTATCGCTCTATCGCACGCCCACCTCGATCGAGGCTGCCTGGAAGTATTTCATTCTCTGCGGCGTCGGCATATCGCTGGCGCTGTTCGGAACGGTCCTTCTTTACTTTGCCGCGGAAAAGGTCCTGGGGCCCGGAGGCGCGGCACTGCACTGGACGAACCTGGCGAAGGTCAGCAGCCAGCTGGAGCCGACCATCCTGTCCCTTGCCTTTGTGTTCCTTGTGGTGGGGTACGGCACGAAAGTGGGGCTGGTCCCCATGCATAACTGGCTTCCCGACGCGCACAGCGAAGGCCCGACGCCCATATCTGCCGTGCTTTCCGGTCTTTTGCTGAACATCGCTCTCTACGCGCTGGTGCGCTGCAAGGTGCTGGTGGATGGATCCACAGGAACCCACCATTCCGGGAACATCATGATGGGATTCGGGATACTCTCGATAATGGTCGCATCCTTCTCGATCCTTCGCCAGAAGGACATCAAACGGATGTTCGCCTATTCCTCGATCGAACATATGGGCATCGCTACGTTTGCTTTCGGCCTGGGAGGGCCGGTCGCGACATTCGGAGCATTGATGCATATGCTGATGCACAGTCTCACTAAATCAGCGATATTCTTTACCGTGGGCCATGCGTCCCAGATGCACCGGACCCAGGAAATGGACAAGATACGGGGCCTTATCCGCGGAAACCCGCTTGTCGGATGGGGACTCGCCCTTGGATGCATGGCGATCGTGGGCATGCCTCCCTTCGGTGTATTTACCAGCGAGTTCCTGATCCTGACCGCAACGATCAAGGACGCGCCGCTCATGGCGCCGTTCCTGCTGCTCGGCCTCACCGTGACGTTCGCGGCACTGTTCAGGAAAGTGCAGCATATGGTCGCGGGAGAGGCGCCTGCATATCAGATAAAACTGAAGGCGGCCCACGTCCCCGTGGTCCTTCACATGGCGCTTGTTCTCGTCCTGGGATTATATCTGCCCAAATTCCTGTCCGGGTGGTTCCAGGCGGCAGTGGGAGTTCTGAAATAATGTACCGGATATGAAACTTGAAATGAACGGCTGCTGAATCATGGATAAGATCAGACTTAAAAACCTTGTCATGAACGCACTGGGAAGCGACGCCTCCGAGGATGACAGCCTTGCGCCGTCAACGGTCATGTCACTTGTCGTTCCCCGGAGCCGTTTCGCTGAGACCGCGCGCATCCTCAAGAAGGAATACGCTCTGCTTGCAGCGGAATGGGCGTCTGACGAGACCGGGCTGGGCAGGGGATACGGCGTATACGCCTGCTTTCGTCGGGAGAAAGAGTATCTCGTAGTGAAGATGGAAGTGCCCACGGACGATCCTGTGTTTCCCAGTCTGGTGAAGAAGTATCCCGCGGCATTTCGGTTCGAACGGCAGATCCAGAGCCTTATGGGACTTATGCCAGCCGGCAATCCGGACAATCGACCCTGGATCAAGCATGAAGATTGGCCGGCAGATGCCTGGCCCCTCAGAAAGACCTTTGACGGAGCGAAAAAGCTGCCCCGTGTAGCAGGGGAGTATCGCTGGATACGGGCAGAGGGCGAGGGGATCTACGAGATCCCGGTGGGGCCGGTGCATGCGGGCATTATCGAACCGGGGCATTTTCGATTCCAGGCCATGGGCGAGGATATCATCAATCTGGAAGCGCGGTTGGGCTATGTCCATAAGGGGATCGAGAAGCGCTTCGAGACCCTCTCCTGGGTTGATGCTTCCCGTCTCGCGGCGCGCGTGTCCGGTGATACGACGGTCGCACATTCGCTGGGCTACGCGCGGGCCGTGGAAGCTCTCGCGGGCTGTATACCCCCGGACCGGGCGCATTGGCTCCGTGCGCTTTTCCTGGAACGGGAGCGCATCGCGAACCATCTCGGTGATCTGGGCGCGATATGCAATGATGTTGCATTTGCGTTCCTCTTCTATCAATTCCATAGACTCAAGGAAATCGTGCTTCGCACCAACATGAATCTTTTTGGCCATCGTTTCCTGATGGACCGAATTGTTCCGGGCGGGGTGATCGCGGATATCGATCCCGATAAAGCGCAGACCATAATGGAGGAACTGGCGCTGATCGAAAAGGATTTTGAACGCCTTGTGGCGGTCTATGACGATAATTCATCGCTCGAGGACCGGGTGCGGGATACCGGTGTCCTGCGCTCCGAGGTTGCGCGGGACCTTTGTGTTGTCGGCATTGTTGCGAGGGCCAGCGGATTGAACCTCGATTGCCGCATCCATCATCCTTTTCCGCCTTATGACAGGATAGAAGTGAATGTACCGGTGCTTGTTTCCGGCGACGCTCATGCGCGCGCCTGGGTCAGGGTGGAAGAGGTCCGGGAATCGATCAGGATCATCCGTGAGCTGCTCAGGTCCATGCCTACAGGAAGACTGACAACGCCGATGGACCGTATCATTGCGAACAGATCGGGTTTCTCCGCCGTGGAAGGATGGAGAGGCGAGATCATTTACTGGGTCCAGTCCGGCCAGAACGGCGGCATCAACCGCTGCATGGTGCGTGATCCCTCAAGCGTTAATTGGCTGGGATTGGAGCAATGCATCCACGGGAATATCGTTCCTGATTTCCCGCTGTGCAACAAGAGCTTTAATCAGTCCTACTCAGGAAACGATTTATGATCAGGATACTTAAACAAATATTCAGAACCGGCATCAAAACTGAAACAATTCCGCCGGTCCTGGACCCGGAGATCGCAAAGATCGGCGTCAAGCTCGAAGCGGTCATCAAAAAACGCTTCCGGGGCAGCCTGGCGATCCGCCAGATCGATGCGGGATCCTGCAATGGCTGTGAACTTGAGATACATGCCGTGAACAATGTGTTTTACAATTGTGAACGATTCGGCATCCATTTTACCGCATCGCCTCGGTTCGCTGACCTCCTGCTGGTGACCGGTCCGGTCTCCCGGAACATGGAAATAGCTCTCCGGAGGACCTACGAAGCTACCCCGACTCCGAAGATCGTTGTCGCGGTGGGGGATTGCGGCTGCAATGGCGGCATTTTCGGCGAGTCTTATGCCACGGTCGGAGCTGTTGACAGCGTTATTCCCGTCGATGCCCGCATTCCAGGCTGTCCGCCGACACCAATAGCGCTTCTGCAGGGTATTCTCAAGGCCTTGGCCGATTAATGGCTCACAGTGAATGCGGCACCTGATCGTCTGATCACCCCGGTCTTTTCATTTTCCTTTTGCTCCTCAGCAGACCTCGATTTATAATGGGACCGTGCCTCAGAAATACAGCTCCGCTTGCCAACGAGGAGTAGCCGATCCATGATCCGTTCTTCTTTCACGCTCATCCGGGCAGCTGTTGTTCTTTCCTTGACAGCGCTGTTTGTCATCGGCACCGCTTTTTCAGCGCCTGTTGTTGATCCTGCTCTGGAAAAGGACATCCTCGATCTATTGGACCGGGAATGCCTGAGCCTGAACAAGGAAAAGCTCTACGCACTTCTTGCGCAGGATGCCGCGGTATCGTCTTCCTCCACCGATGCCGCTGTCCTTCTTAAGATCATGGAGGGCGTGATCAAAAGGACGGATTTCGACGGCATCGCCGAGGGAAAAACCGTTGAGATCATCGGTCTGGTCTACGGAGCCCATAAAAAAGGCGCGCCCCTTGAGCAGCTTGACGAGATCTTTGATGTTGCGTACGTGAACACCGTCTCGATCGACCAGCTCTATGCAGCTGCGCAGGCTCTCAAAGAGTTCGGCATGTCCGAGGTTCCCCAGGATATCTATGAGGAGTTCGTGTATCATTCGATCGAGAACGGATGGGACCCCCGGGTGACGCCGGTCCTTGCGCGCGGGCTCATCTACGGCGTTGATCGGGGATTGTCGCCCGACAAAGTCGCCTTGATAATCATGCTCGATGTCAAGAACGGCGAATTGAACAGCAAGAAGCCTGACCAGTTGGTCATGGATGCAATCAAGCTCGTGCGGGAAAAGGAGCCAGCCAGGTGGAGGTCTCCGGATCAGGGCGAGCGTGACAGGGCTGCAAGGATGGACAAAGAGCGCCTTCTGGAAAAGAAAAAAGAGGAGATCGATAACCAGCTGCAGCAGAAGGAGCGTGCCTTCACGGCCGCCACGACAAAGCTGAAAGAACTGCGCGAATATCCGGAGCAGCAGACCATTGACCAGAAGAGGATCGACCAGGATCTGGAAGCATTGATCCGGAAACTCCAGGATGAGATCAGCCAGGCCCAGAACAGACAGCGCGATATAGTGGCGGAACTGGAAACAACGAAGAAAGATGTTGAACAGCGCCAGGCTGTCAAGGACCGTGAAAAGAAGGAAAAGCGGGAGAAGGAACTGGCCAGAAAGCAGCAGGACATCCAGTCCAGGGGAAAACAGGGACGCCTGAACAAGACAGCGCTCAAAACGGAAGTCGATAAGTACCTGGGCACGCCCTATCGATTCGGAGGAGATTCGAGGAACGGCATAGATTGCTCCGCTTTCACCCGGCGTGTCTACCGCGGCCAGGGTGTGGAGCTTCCACGGACCAGCAGGGAGCAGGCGCGGGTCGGCAATGGCGTTACGTACAGCAATGTCCGCACCGGGGACCTTATCTTCTTTGATACGTCCATAAACGGGAACATTTCCCATGTAGGCGTGCACCTGGGGAACAATGTCTTTGCCCATGCCAGCAGCAGTAAGGGCGTGACCAGGAGTTCCCTCAAGGAAAAGTACTATGTTAAGCGCTTTGTAAAAGGCGGAAGGATCTTTGCTGATTAAGGATCGAACGGAGAGGTGACCCATGAAAAAGACCGCCCTTGTGGCATATCTGTTTGCGACGGGACTGGTTATGTTCCTGATAGGATGCACCACGGGACAGAAGGACCGGGTGCCGAAGAACACTCTCGCGACAGCCCAGGAGACGGTAAGGGCGTTCTGCGATCTTGACGCTGACGGGGTGCGTTTGAAGAGCGAGACCTGGTCAAGGATCCTTCCGTATATCGCATGGACCGAGGAAGCGGGGTGGGACCGGACCGCGGTCATCGAAGGGTATCGGATCGTGAAATCCGACAATACTTCGGAAAAGCTTGAGCTGGTGACTGTCGAGTACCAGATCGCTGGCAATCTTTCTCAGGATTATATGCCGGCGAAGCAGATGGAGACTGTCATATTCACGGTCCAGAAAACCGGAGACGGGTGGAAGATCAAGGACCCGGATTTCATGCCGCCCCATGTGCTCATGCAGCCTGTGATCAGACATCTTCGGGAAACCAGGCGGCTTGAGCTTGTTGATAAGATCAAATAGCAGCAGTCTGCTCGATCCTGAAGGAGTGAACATGCGGAGATATCTCGCGTTAGGTCTCATCATCTTGTGTACCCTGATCAGTTCTACCATCGTCCACGGGGCAGGGGCTGACGACATCCTGGGTGTCTGGAACAACCAGGAAAAGACCGCCCGGATCGAGGTCATGAAATGCGGTGACGTATATTGCGGGAAGATCGTGTGGCTTGAGGAACCCAATTACCCGGAAGGCTCGACCGACGGCGTTCCCGGCACGCCGAAGCTGGATCATAAAAATCCCGTGCCGGAGAAGAGGAAAACCCCGGTCATGGGGCTCCCGATCGTGAACGATATGCGGCCTGACGGTGAAAAGACCTGGTCGGGCGGAACGGTTTACGACCCGAAGAACGGGAAGACCTACAAAGGCAAGCTGACCCTCATTGACCAAAACCGGCTGGACCTTCGAGGTTATATCGGTATTTCACTGATCGGCAGAACTGCCCATTGGACAAGATGAAGGATAGGCAGTGCTGCGGTCGCGAAGGTGCTTGCACGTTCCCGGGCGGTTCGATGAGATGACTGCCGCCATATTTCCCCAATAGATTTTTCCAGGCCTCTCTGGTATAGTACATTACGATTCGATCGCAGTAATACCATGAAAACAGCAGCTTTACCCACAAAACAGACAGCGCGTCGGTACAACGCCTTTGGGCAGGCGATGAAGGACATTTATGGCCTGCCGGTCTACAAGGTGAACGTTGACGCGGGATTTACCTGTCCGAACCGAGATGGTTCAGTTTCCGTGGGTGGATGCATCTACTGCAATAACGACAGTTTTCGTCCGAACGCGTGCACCAGTGCGGCGTCAGTCCGGGAACAGGTGGAAAAGGGGATTCCCTATCTTCGCAGGCGCTACGGCGCGGAAAAGTTCCTGGTCTATTTCCAGCCGTTCACGAACACCTATGCCGATGTCCGGACGCTGGAGCGGCTCTATCTTGAAGCGCTGGACCATCCCGGAGTCATAGGACTCGCTATCGGCACCCGGCCTGACTGCGTTGACGCTGATAAAATCGCGCTTCTTGAGGACCTTGCAAAGGACCGCTTCGTCCTCGTCGAATACGGATTGCAGTCGGTCTATGACCGGACCCTCGAATTCATCAACCGCGGCCATGACTACGCCTGTTTCAAGGAAGCACTGCACATGACCGTTGGCAGGGGGATCAAGGTGGGCGCCCATTTGATATTAGGTTTCCCGACAGAGACGCGGGACGAGATGCTCGCCATGGCCGACGTCCTGTCGGAACTGCCTGTCGGCTTCCTGAAGGTCCATCAGCTGCAGGTAATCAGGGAGACCGCGTTGGCGGACCTGTTTCGCGACAAACCGTTCCCGACCTTTGGGTACGAGGAGTATATCGCAATGGTGGCCGAGTTTCTCGAACGGCTGTCTCCGGACATCGTGATCCAACGGCTCTTTGCATCGGCGCCCGAGGAGATTCTGATCGCGCCGGTATGGAACAGAACGCGCAGCCAGTTCCTGCTTGATCTGGACAGGTTCATGCAGGAGCGGGAAAGTTATCAGGGCATGCGTCGCGCGCTTCCCGGCTAGCCGCTGCCGCGGACAAGCGGCAAGCTCGTTCTGGTAGCCATCATAAGGAGTTGAAATGATAGATCTGCATACACATTCATTGTTCAGCGACGGGGTACTGGTCCCATCCGAGCTTGTACGGCGGGCGGTGATGAAGGGATATGAAGTGATCGCAATTACGGACCACGCCGACGCCTCGAACCTGGATTTCACCATCCCCCGGGTCACGGCTGCATGCCGGGAACTTTCAAAACGATGGAAGATCAAGGCGCTGCCTGGCATCGAGATCACCCATGTACCGCCGGAGACCTTCGGAGCTCTCACGCGCAAGGCGCGGGAACTGGGAGCGGTGATCGTCGTGGCTCATGGAGAAACGCTGGTGGAGCCGGTGCATCCGGGAACGAACCGCGCGGCCATCGAGGCGGGAGTGGACATCCTGGCACATCCGGGCCTGATCACCAACGCCGAGGCCGCGCTTGCCGCGAAAAAAGGCGTGGCCCTGGAGATCACAACACGCAAAGGGCACAGTCTGTCGAACGGACATGTGGCTAAGGCGGCCCTGGCAGCAGGAGCAAGCCTGGTGGTCGACACGGATTCCCATGAACCGGGTGATCTGGTGGACAAGGCCTATGCCCTGACCGTGCTGCTGGGGGCGGGGCTCACGAAAAAGCAGTCCGAACAGGTCTTCAGGAATTCCCGGAAACTGGCTGATCAGGCGATAAAACGGTTCGCATCTTTACGATAATATCGTTCCAAGGAGGAGTGCGGAAGCATGGCAAAGATAAAGAAGAAAAGCACGAAGACCCATTTCGATACGACCGAAGAGCTCAGGTCGATCGCCCACAATGTTTCAGATCAGTATATGGCAAGAAAAAAGCTGGTGAACACGGTGCTGCTGGCGGTCATTGCGCTTAGTGTGGTTGCGGTCATCTACGTCATGATTAACGCGAACCAGGAGAAAAGCGCCGGCATGTTGGTCGAGACAGCCTATGCTTCCTATAGCGGTTCAGCTGGTTCCGGTCCGAACTACGACAAGGCTCTCCAGGGTTTTCAGGATGTGGTAAAGCAATACGGCAGCACACTGAACGGCGCGATCGCGCAGTTCTATATCGGCAACACCATGGCACAGATGGGACGGACCGACGATGCCATGAAGGCCTATCTGGAGTGCACAAAACGATATAGCGGGAAGAAATTCATCTCAGCCATTGCCTTTCAGCGGATGGGATACCTTTACGACAAGATCGGAAAGCAGGAGGAGGCGATCGCGGCATTCAAGCAGGCAGAGGCATTGTCCGGAGCGGGCCTGGCGACCGTTGAGCTTGCTCATCTGTACGAAATGACGGGAAAATCCAAAGAAGCCCTGGAAAAGTACAAGGAGTTGACGGATAAACTTCCCGGGACGACCTTCGCGATGTCGGCACGGTCAAAACTGCCTCCGCCCGACCTGTCGGCTGCAAAGACCGCTCCGTCGGGGACCTCGGCAAAGTGAATCTTGCTCCCGTCTTCTCGCAATGCGGAGCAAACTTGAAATAATAAAAAAGGGTCAGGAGAACATCTCCTGACCCTTTTTTGTTCTTATATGACCGCGATCAGATCGAATCCACATCCACGACGAGCTTGATCTTCTGTCCTGCCCGAATTGTCCGAAGGCCGTTGTTCCAGCCGCGGATATCAGCAATGGTCACATTGTGTTTCTTCGCTATCCGTGAAAGGTTGTCGCCGCGGCGGACCCGATAGAGAATCTGCTGTTTCTTTCCCAGCTGCTCCGGCGCCAACGATCCCATATCCGAGGTTTTCCCGTTCACTTCAAGGGGGATCAGGATATGCTTTCCCGGCACCAGACGGCCCCGCTTCAGACCGTTGATGTCCTTGATCGCTTCGGGATTTGAGTTGTATTCCTTGGCGATATTGGCCAGGGTGTCGCCTTTTTCCACAAGGTGCCGCTCCCACCGTATCTTCTGATCGTCGGGAACGAGTGCGTAATTGGTCAGGAAAAGGTCCCTGGTGCCTTTCGGAATGCGAAGGATATATCGCGTTTCATCAGGAGGGGTCACCCATCGCTTCAGCTCCGGGTTCATACCCTTGATCGTCTCATAGGTCGTGCCGGCGCAACGGGCTATGACCCGAAGGTCGGAACTCTCCGTGATAAGCACTTCATCGTAGGTAAAGGGATCCACCGGAGGGGTGACAAACCCGTAGGCCTCCGGGTTCTTGGCAATGATCGTGGCGGCCATGAACTTGGGGATATAGTTTTTGGTCTCCCGTCGGATATACCTGGACGCCTTCAGATCCCAGAAATCCTCTGAGCGGGTGCGGAGCACCGCACGCTGGACCTTGCCGGCTCCTGCATTGTAGGAGGCCAGTGCGAGAGGCCAGGAACCAAAGAGGTTGTGAAGGTCCTTGAGGTGTTCCGCCGCAGCATAGGTCGACTTTATCGGGTCCTTGCGCTCGTCGACCCACCAATCGATCTTGAGACCGTAAAGTTTACCGGTGTGCGGCATGAACTGCCAGGGCCCCACAGCACGGGCCCAGGAAACAGCGTAGGGGTTGAATCCGCTTTCGATCATGGCGACATAGACAAGATCCTCGGGAAGGTTCTTTTCCCTGAATATCTCCTGCATGGCGGGAATGTACCTGGCAGACCGCTCCAGCCATTTTTGGAAAACATCGCGGCCTCTTGTTTTGAAGTACTCGAGATGATTCTCAACGCTGTCGTTCAGGATCATCGGAATCTGATAGGGTTTTGTTTCCAGATACCCGTCGACGTACTCTTCTACCTGGGACAGATCTTCCTTGGGCGGCTTGTACTCGTTCGGGATCTTCTTGTCCCTGGATGTTTCAGCAGGCACAGCATTGACAGAGAAGGGGATCAATAAGAACGCGAGAGCTGTAACTAATGATAAAATTGAGACAAATCTGTATTTCATTTGCCCTCCTAATTGTACATTATTACTCCATCCTTGTGACTAAGTCAAGGACAAAGAGCATAATTAAAATGGACAATACCGTGTTTTCTGGTATTTATACCAATAGGAGAATCTTGTTTTCCTTACCTCTGTCCGGTATAGTGCTCCCATGATAACGGTTCCTGTTGACGAGATCTTCGCATCCATTCAGGGTGAAGGGCCCTATGTGGGGCAACGACATATATTCCTCCGCTTCATCGGCTGCGATCTCCAATGCGCTTATTGTGACACCCCCGATGGGGTGAAAACGCCGGAAGGATCACTTCGACCGTGCAGAGCGCAGATATCTCCCGATTCCTTTGACCGCGAGGAATTGGTCAATCCTCTGACCGGAGTGCGGTTGACCGAAGTCTGCGAACGGCTTCGTGTTGCCGGCTCTGTTAAGCCATGGCTCAGTCTGACCGGCGGTGAGCCTTTGCTGCATGCGGAGTTTCTCGAACAGTGGCTTCCTGCCATGCGCGGAACATACCGGATATACCTGGAAACGAACGGTATCCGTCATGTCGACATGCAGCAGCTGGCATCTCTGGTGGATCTGGTCAGCATGGATATAAAACTTCCTTCATCAACAGGGCAACGGGAACGCTGGGACGAGCACGGCCTGTTCCTGGACGCGGCCCTGGGAAGCGATGTGTTCGTCAAGGCAGTGGTGACCGGCGACTGCGATCCTGAGGACCTCTGGCGCGCTGTGCGGCTGGTGGCTGAACGTCGAAAGACAATTCCGTTCATTATTCAGCCTGTATCGGGCATGGAGGGACCGAATCCAGAAATGCTGGTCAGGCTCCAGAACAAGGCACTTGCGGTGCTTGACGATGTACGGGTCGTTCCCCAGGTGCATAAGATGCTCCTGGTGCCTTAAGAGGGCACTGACGTGGAACTCTCTCTTCTCAACGCGGTCATTGAAGAACTTACAGCGGTCGTTCCCGGTTCCCCCGTTGACAAGGTGGTTCCTGTTGAACATGGCGGTCTCGCGCTCTTCCTCCGGAGCGGAATCTCTCGGCCAATGCTTTTGCTGGTGCCTGACCAGCCCTTTCCCCGGATCCATGTCATATCCCGGAAGCCCGAACCTGCGCACCGACCGGCGGGATTCTATCTTCAGGTAAAGAAACATATTGCCGGTTCCCGTGTGATCTCGCTTGGCTTATTACGCGGAGACCGCGTCGTGGAGATCAGATGCAGACGCAATACCAGTGAAGTGAACTTGATATTAGAACTGACCGGCAGCAGGACGAATATGATCCTGACCGATGTCGAAGGAAAGATCATCTCCGTGCTGCATCCGCAGATGCTGGAAAGCGGGGACAAACGGCCTCTCCTGCCAGGCCTGATCTATTCACCGCCGGTACAGCATTCCCCGGATAGCAGGTCGCCGCGGCGAACGACAGAGTTTCTTTCAGGTCTTTCGTCTGATGGTTACCTGCCGATAAACCGCTCCGTAGAGGAGTGGTACGGTCGGGCACTCGTTGATCGGCAAACCTCTGAGACCAGGAAACGCCTGGAAGGGGTGATCCGCCGCTCCCTCGCAAAAATCGTACGCAGGATCACTGCTATACAAAAGGACATGGCATCAGCCGATCTCGCGGAAAACTATAAGCAGGAAGGACAACTGATCCTGGCGAACCTTGGCGCCGTCGGCAGAGGCATGGACATGTGCGAATTGCAGGACCACGAGGGAAAGATGGTGCAAATACCCTTGCATCCCGGGAAGACACCCCTGGAGAATGCTGAATTGCTGTTCCGCAAGTACAAGAAAGCCAGATCAGGAGCTGCGCTGATACGGGAGCGTCTCGCGCAGTCTGTCAAACAACAGGAAATTCTCCGGTCGCTCGGAACCGATCTTCCGGATGCACCGAACGACGATCTGATCAGGATCGAGAGCGTGCTCAAAAAGAACGGCTTCGGTGATCGTCCCGTCGGCGAAGGCCGGAAAACCCTCTCACAACCGTCTGATCCCTACCGGGTCGTGCAGTATGGGGAGTGGGATATCCTTGTGGGAAAGAGTGCGGCAGGGAATGATTATATCACCATGACCCTGGCACGGCCTGAAGACCTGTGGTTCCATGCTGAAGGTATCCCCGGATCCCATGTTCTCGTACGTAATCCCCATCGCACTGTGGTCCCCCCGGAGGTGCTCGCTAAAGCGGCATCTCTTGCAGCATATTACAGCCGCGGGAAAGGGTCTACCAAGGTTCCGGTGGCCTATACACCTGCAAAGTATGTTAAAAAACCAAAGGGAGCGAAGCCGGGTATGGTCGTACTGGTGGAGCGAAAATCCGTCATGGCGGTTCCTTCGGCATCTTGACGGCTTTTGCTGAATGTACCTTGACAAGATTGGGGCATGTCCCTATAATAGCGCAATAATTCGAACAACTACCGCCTTCATGGATACTATCGATATACTCCATAAGACCCTCTTGTTCCGGGGCTGCAACAAGGAAGACCTGGAACTGGTCGCAGGACTGTTCCAGCAAAGAGTGGTCAAGCCGAACATGACCATCTTCACCGAGAAGATGCCTGCCGAAGCGCTGTACATCATCAAAAGCGGTAGCATCCGGATCACCACCATGGCAGGGGAAGGTGAAGAGGTCGGACTTTTGCACCTGGGGCCCGGCGATTTCTTTGGAGAGATCGCGCTGCTGCAGGAATCCAGCAGGGCGGTGACTGCCCGTGCCGAAAGTATGACTGAAGTGCTCATGCTGACGCGGAAGGATTTCCAGGCGCTCATCGACCTCGATCCCAGGATCGCCGCCAAGGTCACTCTCTCCATAGCCAGGCTCCTGGCCATGCGCGTCAAGGCATACAGCACCAAGCTTCGGGACATCCTTCTTTCATGATCCTTGCCGGGATCGATATCGGAACTAATACCATACGCCTGCTCGTGGCGGATATCAGCGATCAGGGCCACCGGGAACTTTACTCGGGAAGGCAGATCACCAGGCTCGGACAGGACCTGGACCGAACAGGGGTTCTGTCTTCTGAAGCCCAGGAAAGGTCGCTTGCGGCCCTGCGGGAGTATACTACGGTGATCAACAGGTTCCCCGGGTGCCGGACCATGGTCATTGGCACGAGCGCACTGCGGAACGCCAGGAACGCGGCCGAGTTCATCGATACTGTGCGCGATACGACCTCGCTCGGGATCAGCGTCATCAGCGGAGAGCAGGAGGCCAGGCTCACGGTTCTCGGCGTCCGTCGCGCGCTTACCCAGGGCAGGGAGACGGAGAGGGATCCTCTCCGTTCCGCCCTGGTGATCGACATCGGCGGCGGAAGCACCGAACTTATCATTGTCAGAAATGGCGTTCCTGATGCGGTCGCAAGTCTTCCACTTGGCGCGGTCTATCTTACGGAAAGGTTCGTGCGTCATGACCCGCCTTTGCCGGAAGAGTTAGAGGAACTGAGCAGGGAGATCATGCTCCTTCTTGACGCGTGGGAAATCGATATTCTCCGCACGCACGCGTTGAGACCGTCGTCACTAGCCGTGCTTGCCGGCACTGCCGGAACGATCACGACCCTGGCTTCCATGGAGCAGCGGCTTGCAGTCTATGATCCCGCGCGCATCAATGGCTTCATACTGACAAAAGAGGCTCTTGACGGCTGGTCGGACCTTCTTGCCCGGACCAGCGTCAAGGACCGTAGGAACATCACCGGCCTTGAACAGGGCCGCGAGGATATTGTTCTTGCGGGCGCTCTGATCGCGCGGGACATCATGGACCGCTACGGCCGGCAGGAGATGATCGTAAGCGACTGGGGGCTTCGCGAAGGGATCGTGTTCCATCTGGCCGAACAGGAACGACTGTAGATGAAAGAAAGGGACGTGCTTTGATGCGAGATGCCCGTATTCTTATCATGGATGACGACCCGGTTGATCGGGGCAGGATAGAGACATCCCTGCGCGGAAAAGGCTATGACGTAACAGCAGTCGGTCAGGTCGATCAGGCCATCGAAGTGCTGCGGCGAGAGCGCTTTGATCTGTTCCTGACGGACTGCAATATTCCCGGAGTTGACGCTCTGCAGACCTCGGGCGAGGCAAGACGGATCAATCCGGACCTGGCCGTGATCATCATGACCGCATTCGGGACCATCGAGACGGCGGTAAAAGCGATCAAGGCCGGAGCCTATGATTATCTTCCAAAGCCCATCGACCTTGACCAGTTGACCGTTCTTATCGAGCGTGTTTCTGAACGCCAGAACCTGATACGCGAGAACACCCAGCTTCGGGAACAGCTGATCGAACGGTACCGTTTCGATGAGATAGCAAGCACGAGCCACGCAATGGAAGAGGTCATTAATCTCGCCGGCAGGGTGGCGGGAAGCACGGCCACGGTTCTGCTTCGAGGGGAGAGCGGTACGGGCAAGGAACTGATCGCCCGGGCGATACATTACCACAGCCCTCGTTCGGCTCAGGCGCTCATAAAGATCAATTGCGCGGCCCTTCCGGAAACCCTTCTGGAAAGCGAGCTCTTCGGCCACGAAAAAGGGGCCTTTACGGGCGCATCGGCCCGGCGTGCTGGCCGTTTCGAACTTGCGGACAAAGGAACGATCTTCCTCGATGAGATCGGAGATGTCTCGCCGGGTGTCCAGGTGAAGCTGCTGCGCGTACTGCAGGAGCGGGAATTCGAGCGGATCGGCGGGAACCAGACGATCAAGACCGATGTCCGGGTCATTGCCGCGACCAATCGCGACCTTGAGCAGGCCATACGGGAAGGTCGCTTCCGCGAGGACCTGTACTACCGCCTGAACGTGGTCACCATCGCGATCCCTCCGCTGCGCGACCGAAAGGAGGATATTCCCGCGCTGCTTGACCATTTTATCAAGAAGTTCGCAAAGGACAATCGAAAGAAGATAGCAGGCGTTTCTGTCGAGGCCCGGGACGTGCTGATGCGGTATTCCTATCCCGGGAATGTGCGTGAACTGGAGAATATCATGGAACGGGCGGTGGTCCTTGCGAACGGGACGGTCCTCACCGTCGCTGACTTGCCCCTGCACATGCGGTCCGTCGATAGCGAGGAAAAGATCTGTGTCAAAAAGCAGGGGTCGTCGCTGAACGATACGCTGGATACGGTCGAACGGGGATTGATCATCAAGGCGCTGAAGGATGCGGATGGCGTCCAGACCCGGGCTGCCGACCGACTTGGGATCAGTGAACGGGTACTGCGTTACAAACTGAAGAAATACAAGATCCGTGAATCATGAGTTACTTTTCCGGCCTGCCGACGTATTCCGTCAGAACTCTCTTTTCACGATATCGTAGGCGGTATTTCTCTGGGCAGCGGCATAGCCCGCGTCCCTGATCAGACTGACGATCTCCTCACGGGACAACCTGAAGGTCACTCCCGCCGCTGCAACGACATTCTCCTCGATCATGGTGCTCCCAAAGTCATTTGCCCCGAATTCCAGCGCCACCTGGGCGATCTTCGCTCCCTGGGTGACCCAGGATGCCTGGATGTTCGGCACATTGTCCAGCATGACGCGGGAAAGGGCAAGGGTCTTCAGGTACTCCACCGCCGTCGCGGTCCTTCCACCCAGTTCCGTGTTACCGGGCTGGTAGGTCCAGGGAATGAATGCGGTAAAACCGTGCGTCTCGTCCTGGAGATCCCGCACGCGCACAAGGTGTTGAACGATCTCCTCGCGTGTTTCCAGGCCGCCGAACATCATGGTCGCGGTCGTCGGCATGCCAAGGCGGTGTGCCTCGCGCATCACGTCCATCCAGTCCCGCCAGCGGATCTTGTTCGGACTGACCTGCTCCCGCACCCGGTCTACCAGGATCTCGGCTCCGCCGCCGGGGATCGAGTCCAGTCCCGCTTTCTTCAGCCGGATCAGCGTTTCTCCGATGGTGATGTTGGCCTTCCGTGCAACGTAGGTTATCTCGGAAGGGGAAAGGGAGTGGACCTGGACAGCGAATCGCGCCTTGATCGATGCAAAGAGGTCCTCGAAATACTCTATGCCCAGATCGGGATGCACGCCGCCCTGCATCAGGATCTGGGTGCCGCCCAGGGAGATCGTTTCCTCGATCTTCCTGAATATTTCATCCTTGGTGAGAATATAGGCATCGGGAGATCCCTGCTCGCGGTAAAAGGCGCAGAAGCGGCATTTGTTGACACAGACGTTCGTATAATTGATGTTCCGGTCCACGACGAACGTTACCAGCCGTTCCGGATGCAGCCGCTGTTTCACTGCGCTCGCAAGCTCGCCCAGGGTCAAAAGGTCCGCCTCGTTGAAGAGAAAAAGACCTTCAGCAGGATCGAGCCTCTTCCCGCTTCGCACCTTTTCGCTGATATCGCTCAATCCCATATCCGGACCGTTCCGTACAGAGTATCCCGCTCCACCGGCGTTCTTCCTGCCGTGCAGATGAGATCGATGAGTTCGTTCTTGGTCATGATGCCTTCGGTCGTGCCGCCCGCCATTTTCGTGATCCGCTCCTCAACAACCGTTCCGTCAATATCATCGACGCCAAAGCTCAGGGAAACCTGTGTGATCTTTTCCCCCAGCATGATCCAATAGGCCTTGATATGGTCTATGTTGTCCAGGAGAAGCCGGGAAACTGCCAGCGTCTTGAGATCATCGAACCCGGTCGTGAATGCGGCCTTTTTGATCTCCGTGTTCTGTGAATGGAAGCTCAGCGGTATGAACGCGTTGAAGCCGCCGGTCCGGTCCTGGAGCTCACGAAGCGTGAGAAGGTGATCGACCCGGTCCTCGATCGATTCAATATGGCCGTAAAGCATCGTTGCGTTGGACCTGAGCCCTATGCGGTGAGCGGTCTCCATGACCTCGAGCCACCGTGCGCCGGAGATCTTTTCCGCGCAGAGCGTGTTCCTGACGCCGGGTGCGAATATCTCTGCCCCGCCTCCAGGAAGCGATCCAAGGCCCGCCTCGTTCAATTTCATCAGCGTATCGCGCACGCTCAGGCCGGAGAGCTTCGACAGATAATCGATCTCCACCGCGGTGAACGCCTTGAGGTGGATATGAGGAAACTCTCTCCTGAGCGCATTGAGCATGTCGATGTACCAGGAAAAGGGGAGGTCCGGATGAAGACCTGACACAATATGGAACTCGCGCACGCCCGGCTGGGCGCTTCGTGCTTTTTGCAGGATGTCCTCGATGGACATCTCGTATGCGCCGGCCTCGCCGCGGCTCCTGCTGAAAGCGCAGAACTTGCACCGGTTCACGCAGATGTTCGTGGGATTGATGTGCATGTTCTGGACAAAGTAAACGCGGTTCCCGTTCTTTTGCAGGGCAACGTGGGATGCCATGCGGCCAAGAGCAAGGAGGTCATGGGACCGGAACAACGCGATGCCGTCCTCGCGGGAAAGGCGTTCGCCGGCCAACACTTTATGGTGAATAAGTTCGATGGGCATTATGAAGATTACATGCAGTAATGGTTCGCTGTTCGAAGGATCAGTTCTTCTTCGTCAGTGTCCCGGTCGAAGGATCGTAATCATATGCATCGCTCTTCAACGGGAGTCCGGTGGCTGACAACAATTCGGCCAGGTCAGCGGGATACCGCCCGTTGGTGACATGGAAATCCTGAATGGCCTTTCTGGCGGCATCAGCGTGAGCCTTGTCTTCAACGCTTTTCGCGCTTTTCAGCGAATTGACCATCGTAGTGCCGTATTGCTGAGCCGGATTCTTATCATCGGTGCATGCAATAATCGTTGCCATGAGCAACGCGGCAATGAGCACTGCACCTGCGGAGAGCTGTTTCATTGTCCTACCTCCTGTTGGTTCAACGTTCGGCAATAAAAAACAAGCGTGATCTCGATCATCCACGGTAAATGATCTTTCCGTTGACCATGGTCATAATACTGGATTCCGTTTCCCTGAGCAAGCCGGAATAGAAGTCTCCGGTATGGTTACGGGGGAGAGGAACCGCGATCACATCGGCCCTTTTCCCAGGTTCAAGGCTCCCGATATCCTTATCCATTCCCAAAGCTCGCGCCCCTCCTGTCGTTGCCATCACGAGCATGTCCTTTGGCGAAACGCCGCTCTTTCGATGGAGCTTGCAAGCGAACCGCATCTCATCCCAGAGATTAAGGTTTGCCACGCTTGCGAGGCTGTCAGTGCCAAGACCCACGGGAATGCCGGCATCAAGCATTTTATTGAGCGGCATAACTCCGACACGGAGCGTTCGGTTGCTGCGCGGACAGTGGGCAACGGCAGCTCCTCTTCGCTTGATCAGCCGAATGTCACTGTCAGTGACATCTACAGCGTGGACGATCAAGGTATTCGGCCCAAGCATGCTGTAACGATCAAGCAGAGCAATAGAAGAGGGGGCTTGCGCGAGCCATTTACGGTCCCACCTCGCTGCACGATAGAGCGCCACAAGTCCGCTGTGAGAACGGCGCAGGAGCCTGCCTTCCTCACGGCTCTCCGCAGCGTGGATTGAGAGACGAAGCCTTTTCCGTTCGGATACATCATGTATGACGCGGAATGCCTGTTCAGAGACCGTATGAGGCGAGTGGGGTGAGAGACCGAACCGGATCAGGGAGTTGTCCTTTTTGATCAATCCACTGGTGTAAATGAACGGTTTTGACGGATCCATGGAGATGATCTCCTGGAACACATAGGCGCGAACACCGCTTCCTGGCAAATGCGCGGGACTTATGCCATGGGTGCATATTTCTCCGATCGTTGTCGTGCCTGTGCTGACAAGAGCGTTGACATTTCGCTTCACAGCAGCGCCATAATCCTCCCGGGTCAGCTCTCTTTTTTCTTTTATCAGGTCAAGCACCCAGGAACTGTAGGTTCTGGACTTCAGTCGTTCCAGAAGCGGAGGGATCTCCAGATGGGTGTGAACATTGACCAGCCCGGGCATGACAAGAGCGTTCTGAAGCGTGATAATCCTTTCTGTGGGATAGGATTTACGCAAAACGTCAATGGGACCATGCCCCTGAATCTTCCCGCTTTTAATGAGGATAGCCCATCGGCTTTTGGGAAACTGTCCTGTTTTAATGAGAATTTTCTCTGCTATAATCAGCATACACGTACTTCTTACCATTCCTACGTATAAAATGTCAAAGATCTGAAAGTGACATAATTTGTCATATAAAGTGACGACATTAGTAACTTGTCGATAATAAATGCTACAATCCTGTTGAAATTACAGCTTATTATATTGGCATGGTACGTGCAGTTATAATTAATGACTAGGGAAATTATTCTGCTTTAGGTCTGAGAGGAGGTGAGAATCCCATAGAAGACCTTGAGCGAACATTGCAGTATGTTGTGTAGTAACATAATATTAATAGACTATATGGGAGGTATCACAATGCTTAAGAATAAAAAAGGTTTTACGCTTATCGAACTCCTGATCGTGGTGGCCATCATCGCCATTCTGGCGGCCATTGCTATCCCGCAGTTCGCTCAGTATCGTATCAGAGGATATAACGCGAGCGCGAACACTGACCTTCGGAACTGCCGTACATCAGAGGAAGCCCTTTTTGCTGATTGGCAGCGATATGGATCTTCTGAACTTGCAGTCCTTCCAGGTACAGGTGGTAGCGCAGGCGTTGAAATATTGGGTCCTGGCGCATCTCCCAACCTTCCGATTCTCACTCTGACCGATGCTGTTGTAGCGCCTCGCGGAATTGGAATTGCTTTGGGAAATAATGTGCTGATTCATGCCGCAAATGATGCTGCATGGGCGTCCTATGTCGTGGAAAGCAAACATGTGCAGGGAGATACACTGTATGCTGCAGACGGTGATTCCACAGCAAACTACAGGCAGACAAATTCTACCTGGGTAGCGGCTGCAATCAATGGTAATGCGTGCTGTACGGCAAATACTGCTGTTGCATTCCCGACTTCGGTGACTGGAACCAATGAATATGGAGCAGCTCCCTGGCTTGCCATGTAAATCCAGCTAAATTTCCTCGCTTCTTTCATCAACTCGGATCGCACTTGCGGTCCGAGTGTTTTTTTATTATAATATGTTTTGCGTTTTAGTGGTAAAAAAAAGGGGGGGCTGCGTGAAGGCTCTTGAGACTCAAGGCATATCAAAAGGATTTGCTGGAAATATCGGCGTCAAGAGGATACAGGCGCTGTCCGATCTGAACTTGCAGATCGACCAGGGTGAAGTCTTTGGATTTCTCGGCCCAAATGGTGCGGGTAAATCAACGTCTATTAAAATATTATTGAATCTCATTTATCCGGACTCCGGTCGCGCAACCATTATGGGCAAGGACGTGAAGGAGAAGGAGGCGCGAAGGCGCGTAGGTTATCTTCCTGAAAACCCCTATTTCTATGACTATCTGTCCGCCGATGAATTACTCTGGTTCGCCGGACGTGTTTCTGGAATTGACAAAGAAGAGTTGAAAATTCGTGCTGACATGCTGCTTCACAAGGTAAATCTGCAGAAGGCGCGTTCAAGACATATAAGAACTTACTCAAAAGGGATGGTGCAGCGCGCTGGTCTTGCAATGGCGCTGATTCATAATCCGGACATCATTATTCTCGATGAACCCATGAGCGGACTTGATCCCCTCGGAAGAAAGATGGTGGGTGATTTGATACTTGACCTAAAATCCCAGGGGAAAACGGTTTTCTTCTCCTCCCATATTCTGACAGATATCGAGCGGTTCTGCGACAGGGTTGGCATTATTGTGGGGGGGGAACTGCAACTGATGGATACATTGGACAACTTGTTAAAGAATAATGCGACGCTTGAGGATATTTTCCTGAAGGTCGTAGAAACAGCAGGCGGAGGGAACGAGGCATGATAGTACTCTGGCCGATAGCGGCAATCACTTTCAAGGAAGGCATCAGGGACAGGGCTCTTTACGGTATAACGCTTTTTGCGCTATCGCTTCTGGGTTTCAGCCTCCTGCTTTCGAACATGGCGCCCCGTGATGTCGGGAAGGTGGCTGTGGATATGGCGCTTTCCACTATATCATTCGCTGGTTTGCTCCTCGTCTTGTTCGTGGGAATTAATCTCATGGCAAAGGACCTGGACAAGAGAACGATCTACTCGGTCCTGTCCAGGCCTGTTTCCCGATCGGAGTACGTCGTCGGTAAATTCTTCGGGCTGTGCCTCCTGATCGTCGCAGTTGTGGTTTTCTTGAGCATATTTGCGCTTCTCTCCATCCTCATGCTCAAATTGAGTTACCCGAATTACTTTGAAAAGTTCGCCTGGTCCCTGGTAATCCTCGCGATCACATTCGAGGGCGCTATGCTGATACTTCTGTCAGCGATCAGTTTTTTCTTCGCTTCCCTGACGTCAACGTCTTTTGTCACGCTTGTGCTGACGGTCATATCCTACCTTATCGGAAACTCTATCCGTGACGTGAAAGCTCTAGTGGAGTCGCCCGCAGCGGCCGGTATCCAGATATCGCCTGTCATGGTTAAAACCGTGCAAGCCGCATACTACCTTTTCCCAAATCTCTCTTTGTTCGATGTCAAGATACAGGCTGCCCATGGCCTTCCGATCCCCTTAAACTATATTCTCCTGCTTTTATTGTATTTTGTCGTCTATTCCAGCCTGGTGATCACGCTTGCGGCGCTGATTTTCAGGCGCAAGGAGTTCCCCTGATGCGGAGGCTGTTGACGGCTGTCATATTCATGCTTCTTTGTATTGCGCACGTCGTTATTCTGGAAAAGGCGTCGGAGAGCAGGAATACGCTCCCTGTAGTCAATGATACCGAGGAGATGGTTTTACCATCGTCGGTCCTGAAGATATCGTCCGGCGAATTCGACTCGCTCGTATCGGATTACCTTTTCCTCAAAATGCTGGTGTTTGCTGGTGAAAAAACAGACGAACGCGGAAGTGTGATCATGACTGATCAGGAATGGAGGCTGTTCTATCAAACGCTTGAAGCGTCGAGCGATCTGGATCCCTATTTTGTCGATCCCTATTTCATCGGCAATGCGTTTCTGACCTGGGATGGGAACATGATCAAGGAGGCCAACGCTCTTTTGGAGAAGGGGAGCCGCCACCGCGATTGGGATTGGTCACTGCCTTTTTTTCTAGGGTTTAATCACTTTTTCTTTTTGGATGACAACGAAAAAGCCGGCACATATATGATGGAAGCGGCGCGCAGACCCGGAGCCAGCCCGAGTTTGGCAGGACTAGCGTCGAAACTTGCGTTCAAAGCCAATCGTGTCGAGACGTCAATCGCTTTTTTGGAAGAGATCCGGAATAGCACCGAAGACGAAAGCCTCAGGAAACTCTACGAGACCAGGATTGAAGCGTTGAGGGCGATCCTTGTGTTGGAACAGGCGGTGGACGTTTACCGGAAAAAATACACGAAAAGGCCTCTGGAAATAGGTGATTTGATAACGGCAAAGATCATAGCGGAAATTCCGGTTGATCCATATGGAGGAAGGTTCTATATCGACAAATCGGGATCGATAAAAACGACGAGTGAAAAAGAGTTACTGCCGCATCGCAGATGATGATGCCGCATGC
This sequence comes from Nitrospirota bacterium, assembly GCA_029858565.1. Classification (GTDB taxonomy): domain Bacteria; phylum Nitrospirota; class UBA9217; order UBA9217; family UBA9217; genus JAKAHZ01. The sequence goes on from JAOUEV010000014.1 coordinate 40,471, forward strand.
GCATGTTGCGGTTGTTGTATTTAGGTAACGGGTGTATCGCCTACCGTCCCATCCGCTTCTCTTCCTGCCTCATATCCAGCTGTTTCAGCCGTTCTATATTCTTGTTCAGTCGGTCGTTTTCGCGCCTCGCGTCAAGAATGGCCTTGATAGCGTGACGCCAGTTGCGCGCATCATTGGTCAGTTCGTGATTTGGATACTGCGTAATGAACTCATCAAGCTTTGCAAGGGACTGTGCATAGTCTTTCTGCTGGTTGTCCGCCGATACATAGACCATGGCTATGCCGTACAGGGCAAATGCGGACTCCGGTGAGTTTGGATGGTCTTGCATGATCTTGCGATACGCATCGATTGCTCCCGTGAAATTCCCGGCTGTTGCAAGTTCGGAAGCATGTTTGACCTGCAGCGCTTCGGCTGACTCCCGAGATCCGGGATGGGCGCCGGGAAAGATGGCGCATCCGGCGACAGCCAAGGAGAGAGTAAATATCCCGATCAGGTAAAACTTGGTCATCCGGTCCTCCGTTTGTCGATCACATACACGCTCTTGGGTATCGTTTTCGCGTAGTCCTTGAGTTCAGCGGCGATCTCGGATGCTTCAAGCGGGCTGTTGATCTGGCGCCGTTCGTTAGTGACGATCGCGATCGATATGGTCATGATCGGGAACTTCATGTCGATTCCTTGACGCGTCTTACCCAATATGTACCCATTCTTCAGGTCTGATTCTTCATAAAATTCCTGGATACGTCGGTCAAAGCTGCTGATGACCTCTTCACAGATCGGCCGCATGCGTTCAGGAACGGTTATAACGACGAAATCATCTCCGCCGATATGTCCGGTGAAATCATCGGACGCGCCCTTTACCTTGACCGCGTGTTCGATAATATGCGCCGTTTCCTTGAGAACTTCGCTGCCCTGGGCATAGCCGTAGCGGTCATTATAGGATTTGAAATTATCGAGGTCAAACGTACACAGCGCGAGCGGGAGTTTGTTCTCGATCCTTTTCTTGAGGATATTTTCAATGGCGATCCCGCCGGGGAGACGGGTCAGGGGACTGGCATCGAGATACATCTCTTCCAGTTTTTTGAGCCGTGCTGCCATATCTACAAAGGCAGTGGAAAGGACCCCGATCTCGTCGCTGGTCTTGATCTGGGGGTCATAGCTGAAATTGCCTTCAGCGATCTGTCGCGTGGCGACCTTGAGCTTGTTGATAGAAGAGGAAATATGATGCGTTACAACAAGGCTGCCGAGGATCCCGAGCAGGATGCTGAGGATCGAAAGCAGTGCCGTCATGAAAAATGCAGACCTTCCGATAAAGCGGATCTGCTCCATTTTCGTGTCACGGGCCTTGCTTGCCTTGCCCGACTCTCCTCGCAGAAGCTCTATGATCTTTTCAGATTTCTTTTTTAGCTGGCCATTCGATATTTTCTGCGCCTGCTCCCGCTTTCCAGCCTGAATGAGTCCGACCTCTTTCTGGAAAAAACCGGTATATTCAGTGTACAGGGTCTCGAGTTTGTCGAAAGAGGCATATCCGTGATTCGGCAGGGTTTTTATGGTGTTGAACCATTGACGAAATTCTTCGCCGCGCTTCAGGAAGAGGGTCTTCATATCCGGACTATTGAGAATGAGGTAACGCTTTTCGTAGGTATCCTGGGCAATGATCGCTTCCAGCATTTTGTCCGATGCATCCTGGATGGGAACGTCCACGGTAACGATGCTGTTCGTCAAATTATTGAGTCGTTGAAGACTGATGAGTGCATAGGACACGACAACAACGGTCAGAAGTACCAGGACCATGTATCCGGCAAGCATTTTGCTCGCGATATCGAGACGACCGAACAGCTCTTTAGGAGTCAGGAACTCGAGGAATGCGGAGGGAACTATGTCGGTCAATTTTGAAATTCGAAAATTCACGCCTTTAGCTTAACAAACCTTCCCAAGAATGTCAAATATTTCATTATTATTCAGGTGATTCGTCCTGGATCGCACTCTCGGGAACATCCTGGATCTGCTCATCGCAGTATCGCCGCGGTTCCGTCCCGGGAAGAAAAGCTTCTCGCAAGGATACGGTGCATTGTTCGGAACTCAACAGGCCTGACCGTGGATCGATGTTCTTGAAGATGATATTGGCAGGAACGGGAAAATCCGCTGGCTCGGTCCCCCTGAGAGCCTGCTTCATGAATGTCATCCAGAGGGGAAGCGCTGCCCGGGCGCCGGTGGCTTTTGAACCGAGGCTGCGCTGATCATCATAGCCCACCCATACGCCGGCAGCCAGGGTCGGTGTATATCCTATGAACCAGGCATCCCGATAATCATTGGTGGTGCCTGTTTTGCCGGCGACCGGGCGGCCGAGTTCCCGTGCTTTCCACCCTGTGCCGCGTTCCACGACGCCTTTCAGCAGATTGGTGATAATATACGCTGTTTCCGGCCTCATTGCTTGAACAGGCGCCGGTTCATTGGAATAGAGTATGCGACCAGTGCTGTCGGTGATCTGGATGATCGCCACCGGATCGAGCCGGATGCCCTGATTGGCAAAAGTCGCGTAGACCGACGTAAGCTCAAGCAGAGTAATGTCCGAACTACCCAAGGCGAGAGAAGGGACTTCCTTCAACGCGCTATTAATACCCAGTTTTTTTGCAAATCTCACGGCATCTTCCATCCCTATGTCGGCAAGGAGCCTGACCGTAGGAACATTTAAGGACTGGGCCAGCGCCTTTCTGAGCGTCACGCTACCCTGGAACGTGCGGGTAAAGTTTTCAGGCATCCACGTGTTTTTTCCGTCCAGCTTAACGGTCAAAGGGGCATCTGTGAGCCGATCTACGGCACTGTAGCCCTTTTCAATGGCAGCGGCATATACCACGGGTTTAAAGGCCGATCCCGGTTGCCTGAGAGCCTGCCAGGCACGGTTGAACTGACTTTCAGCATAGTCACGTCCCCCGACCATGGCAAGAATATGCCCGGTAGACGGAGAAATAACCACGAAGGCGGCCTGTACTTTGTATCCATCCGCAGCGGGTCGTTTCGTGTTTTTTTCCAGAGTTGCGAGCCAGGAGTGGACGCTGTCCTCTGCATAAGATTGAAGCGTATCATCGATGCTCGTATAAATATTCAATCCGCCTGAATAAAGGATGCCGGAACCAAACCGCTCCTCCACTTTCTGGCGAATATATTCCACAAAATACGGCGCAGGATTGGGACCTTTCTGGACAAACTTCCGCTGATCAGGAAGGGGGCTCCGGTCCGCTTCGGACGCAGCCTCCTCAGATATGACCTTTAGCACCGTCATCCGCTGAAGAACATAAGAGCGTCTCTTTCTGGCGCCATCTGGCGAGAGGAAGGGGGAATAGTATTTTGGCGAGCGGGGCAAGCCGGCAAGAAGTGCGCATTCCGCCAAGGTAAGATCACGGGAATTCTTTCCGAAATAGGTCTGAGCAGCTGACTCGACGCCGTATGCACCGTTCCCGAAATAGATCTGGTTCAGGTAAAAGGACAGTATCTCTCTTTTTGTGTACCGCTGCTCGATCTTCAGTGCCAGAAGCATTTCTTTGAGTTTCCGCCGATAGTTCCTTTCCGGTGTCAGAAAGAGCACCTTGGCAAGCTGCTGGGTGAGCGTGCTGCCGCCCTCCAGGATCTTCCCGGCACGGATGTTCCGATAGGATGCGCGAAGGATGCCGCGGACATCGACACCGAAATGCGAGTTAAAGCGCGCGTCCTCGGTAGCGATCAACGCTTTGATAAGCATATCCGGAACATCATTGATGTTCACCGGCGTCCGGTTCTCGAGAAAAAACTCGGCCAACAGCCGGTTAGAGCTTGAGTAGACCCGGGTTGTGATGCTCGGCTTATATTCTTCGAGCTGATGCACCTCGGGAAGGTCCCATACTGAATAGAGAATGAGGCCGATAGCGCCGCCGATCGCGATTGCCGTGATCACGAGCGCAAGAAGGCCCAGCGTTGTCCTTATATTCATGGAGTTCATTATACAACTGCTCATGTTGTTTTCACAAGATTGTCTCATGGACGCGGTAAGTAGCGTGGGATATCGAAAACAAGTGAATTGAAAAATGACTTGCAATTGTTACCGCAATGTGATATTAAGAACCATCACTCTGAGATTTATTTCGGGAGTGGGCAGGTTCCTTGCCCACTCTTTTTATTTGGCTGCAACCACTAAATGTCTGATATTATTGGTAAAATAAAGCATCACTTGGTCCCTATCCTCGATGCAAAAGGTCTCACGCTCTGGGATCTTGAGTTTAAGAAGGATGGACCCAAATGGTTGCTCCGTCTCTTCATCGACAGGGAAGGAAGCGGAGTAACTCTCGACGACTGTGAATCCGTGAGCAGGGACCTGAGCATGGTGCTTGATGTCGAGGATGCGATACCTCATGCCTACACGCTTGAGGTATCTTCTCCCGGACTGGACCGGACGCTCTCTCGCTTGGAGCATTACCAGAAATGCCTGGGAAAGCTCATTCGCATCAAGACGTTCCAGGCCATCGATGGTCAAAAGGTATTTCGCGGGGTACTGAAGGACCTGCAAGGCACTATCGTGGTGCTCGGAACCGATAGCGGGACAGACCTGACATTGTCAATGGAAAACATCGCGAAAGCTTCGCTTGAGGTGGTTCTGTAGTCATGTGGTGCGAAGCTATCGGACGTCCTCATTCCGAGAATCCACATATCGTGCGGTTTTGCAGAACGCACAGCTGACTATCGTCTTTATTTTCATTCAGGAGGCAGGAGATCTATGGGCCAGGAGTTGATTCAAGTCGTTGATCAGATCAGCAAGGAAAAGGGCATTTCCAAGGAAATGGTGATCGAGGCTGTAGAAATGGCGCTGGTTAGCGCGGCGAAAAAGAAATACGGTGCGCAGCGGATCGCAGTGCAGATCGATCCGAAGCGTGGCGATATCCTGATGTATGCCTATAAGAAGGTGGTTGCCACGGTCGTAAATCCCGAGGAAGAGATCACTCTTGAAGAAGCGCAAGGGCTTTTTCCTGAAGCGCAGATGGACGGCGAGGTGCCTCTCCAAGTGGAGTTCGAGGGCTTCGGACGTATTGCCGCACAGACAGCTCGCCAGGTGATCGTGCAGAAAGTGCGGGAAGCGGAACGAGATGTGGTGTTCAAGGAGTTCAACGACAAGATCGGCCAATTGGTGAACGGTATTGTTTTGCGTCATGAGAAAGGCGCCTACTTCATCGATCTCGGAAAGACCGAGGCGGTCCTTCCGGCGCGGGAACAGGTGCCCCGGGAGAATTACCGGCGCGGTGACAGGATCCGCGCCTATGTGCTGGAAGTAAAAGATACCTCGAAGGGACCACAGGTCGTTCTCTCCCGCAGCCATCCGGAATTCGTAGCGAAACTGTTCGAGATGGAAGTTCCCGAGATCTACGAGAATATCGTGGAAATCAAAGGAGTGGTCCGCGAGGCTGGTGATCGTACGAAGATTGCCGTTGCATCAAAGGATTCCCAGGTAGACCCCGTGGGAGCGTGTGTCGGCATGAAGGGCGCCCGGGTGCAGGCAGTCGTTCGGGAACTTCGCGGTGAAAAGATCGACATCATCCCATGGTCCGAGGATCCCCGGGTATACATTGCAAAAGCCCTTAGCCCTGCGGTCGTCGAAAAGGTCGGCGTTACCGAGGAAGATCAGGCTGCACTGGCCGTTGTGGCCGATGCGCAGCTTTCGCTCGCTATCGGGAAAAAGGGACAGAACGTTCGTCTTGCCGCAAAGCTGTCCGGCTGGAAGATCGATATTCTCAGCGAGTCTGAATACGAACAGGAGCGCCAGAAAGAACGGGATCAGGAGATCGAGGCCGCTATTGCCGAGGAAACAAGAAAGATGGCCGAGGAGACCGGTGAAGCTGAAAGTGCTGCTGCAGAGTCGAGCGACACTGCTGATTCAGCTCTCCCAGAAGAGGCGACAGGTCTTTTGGGTATCGAAGGTGTCGGTCAGAAGACCGCAGAACAGCTAACTCAGGCAGGCTACGATACCATCGAAAAGGTGGCGGCCATGAACGACGAGGAGATCCTTGCGGTGCCGGGTATCGGTGACCGTATGGCCCAGAAGATTCTGCTCTCCGCCCGCGCCCTTTTGAACAAGGAATAATAGACGGCTCATTACGATGAAACATCAACCGGAACGGACGTGCATCGGTTGCAGAAACACCTTTCCCAAGGATCAGGTGGTCAGGATCATCGCTGGCCCGCAGGGGGTCGTGATCGATTATCGTGAAAAACTGCCGGGACGGGCCGCCTATGTATGCGCGAAACCGGCATGCATTATTCAGGCCTTGACCCGTGATGTGTTGTCCCGTGCGCTCAAGACAAGGCTGGCGGTCGTTCCAGACAGAGGCGCTGTTATTACCATGATCGCCGATGCTGCCCAGCAGCGGATCCTTTCGCTGCTCTCCATGGCAGAAAAAGCGGGAAAACTTGCAACCGGTTCTTCCGCGGTAATCGATGCGCTTCAAAAGAAGCGTGTTCTTCTTCTTTTGTTTGCAGAAGATCTGTCCGAAGGCACCCGGGGGAATATTGCCGCTGCAGCTGGTGCAGGCATCGTCCGGATGATGACGATGTTCCATAAAAATGAACTGGGCCCGCTGCTCGGCCGCGAAGCTGCCGGTGTCTGTGCAATTCTCGACAAAGGATTCGCTGACGCGATCTGGAACGAAAGCGAACGTGTAAAAAACTTGCGAAATGGGCATCAGTAGAGTACAATGACGCTGCAGATGAGGGGGAATGGTATTGTATGACGGTGATCAGGGTACATGAACTGGCAAAAAAACTGGGCGTCGAAAGCAAGGACCTCATATCCGTTCTGGAACGGATGGGCATCAAGGACAAGACGCCGACAAGCGGCCTTGATGACAAAGAGACCAAGTCCCTGATCGAAAAGCTCAAGGCTATCCGCAAGGAAAAAGAAAAGCAGAAACAGGATAAACCTGTCACCGCAGCTTCGCTCGCTTTGTCGAAAGAAGAGCGCTTGAAGAAAGCGGCTGCCCTCATCGGTAAGTTCTCATCGACGCTCGAAAAGCCCGGCGCAAAACCCAAACCAGCGCCAATTCCTCCGGTGATCAAACCCGTACCTCCTGTGATCGCGCCGGCTTCGGCTGAAGTCGCTGTTTCTGACGCGCAGAAAACGCCTTCCGCAGAGCAGGTTGCACCGCAGTCGCCGGCCTCGCCTTCACCTGCATCACAGGCGCAGGTTGCAAGACCATCAGCACCGCGGCCTTATACTCCCTCAGCTCCCGGACAACGATTTACTCCTCAGCGGCCGGGGATGCCTCCGCGCAGAGGTTCCACTCCCTTTGCGCCGGTGCTCGAACCATCGCTGTTCAACCAGCCGCCCGTTCCCGGTGCGCCTGCTCCCGGCGGAAAGCCAGCCAAAAAGAAATGGAAAAAAGGTGAAGGCAAGGATGACCGCGATTTCCGCGAGAAGCCTTCATTCAAAAAACTACCCGATATCAAGACGTTGCCTTCGGGTAAACGCCCTCATCGGAAAGATGAACGTCATGGTCAGCAGACCGACCTGGCGGACATCACAAAGCCCCGGAAAAAGGTCGTCAAGATCCAGGAAGGATGCACGATCAAGGAGTTCGCGGAAGTACTTGGGCAGAAGGTTGGCGACATCATCAAGAAGCTCATGACCATGGGCTTCATGGCCACGCAGAACCAGACCATGGATATGGATGCAGCTCTGCTTATCGCAGAAGAGTACGGAGTCAAGGCGGAAGTGGCGACTATCGAGACCGCGGAAGACGTGCTCGAGGAAAAGGCAGACGCCGCAGAGTCTCAGGTTCCGCGGCCGCCGGTGGTCACGATCATGGGCCATGTGGACCACGGAAAGACCTCGCTGCTCGACGCCATCCGCGAAGCGAACGTCGTCTCCCGCGAAGCAGGCGGTATAACGCAGCATATCGGCGCCTATCAGGTCAGCCTGAAAGGCCGTGAGATCACGTTCCTCGACACTCCCGGCCACGAGGCATTCACCGCCATGCGCGCCCGGGGCGCCAAGGTCACCGACATAGTGATCCTGGTCGTTGCCGCTGACGACGGCGTCATGCCGCAGACCCGCGAGGCCGTGAACCATGCGAAGGCGGCTGGCGTGCCGATCATCGTGGCTATCAACAAGATCGACAAGCCCGATGCCAAGCCTGAACGGATCAAGCAGGAATTGTCGGACCTGGAGCTGATCCCCGAGGATTGGGGTGGTCAGACGATCTTCTGCGAGGTGTCCGCAAAAAAGCGTGTCGGCCTGGAGCACTTGCTCGAAATGATCCTGATCCAGTCTGACGTTCTTGAATTAAAGGCAAATCCCGACAAAATGGCCAGGGGAACGATCGTCGAAGCGAAACTTGACAAAGGCCGTGGTCCAGTGGCGACGGTCCTCGTACAGTCCGGCACCCTTCGCCAGGGAGATGTTTTTGTTTCCGGCGCGATGTTCGGCAGAGTCCGCGCGCTCAATAACGACAAGGGTGAGCGCGTCGAAGCAGCAGGACCGGCTGTTCCCGTCGAAGTTATCGGCTTCTCCGGCGTTCCCGGAGCAGGTGAGCGCTTCGTGGTGCTCGAGGAGGAGCGAAAGGCCCGCGCCATAGCAGAGTTCCGAGCGCATAAACAGCGTACCGCGGAGATGTCCGCAATGAAGAAGGTGACCCTCGAGGATCTGCACAGCCAGATTCAGGAGGGGACTGTTAAAGAGCTCAATATCGTGCTCAAGGCTGACGTGCAGGGTTCCGCCGGCGCAATCGTCGACGCATTGGAGAAGCTCTCGACCCCCGCGGTCAAGCTCAAGGTCATCCATAATTCCGTCGGCGCCATCAATGAGACCGACGTGATGCTCGCCGCAGCGTCGAATGCAATTATCATCGGATTCAATATCCGTCCCGATTCCAAGGCTGCAGACATTGCCCAGCGGGAAGGCGTCGATATCCGCGTCTACAACATCATCTACAACATCATCGACGATATCAAGGCCGCAATGGAAGGGCTCCTTGAACCGACGCTCAAGGAACGGATCCTTGGCCACGCCGAGGTCCGCCAGACCTTCCATGTGTCCAAGGTCGGGACCATTGCAGGCTGCTCGGTCACCGATGGTGTCATGACCCGTCAGAACGACGGTGTCAGGGTACTGCGCGACAACGTGGTTGTCTATACAGGAAAACTGCACTCCCTTAAACGGTTCAAGGACGATGTTCGCGAGGTCCAATCGGGATACGAGTGCGGCCTTGGCATCGAGAACTTCAATGATATAAAGATCGGCGATGTTATCGAGGCCTTTGTTGTTGAGAAAATAGCGACAAAACTGTAACTTCAGCATGTTCATTGGCGTCTGCACCATCGAACTCCACATCCCGGATAGCGGTTCGCTCAAGACGAAGCGTCATTCGCTCAAGAGCCTAAAGGACCGCATCCGGGCAAGGTTTAACGTGTCCGTGGCTGAGGTGGACGACAACGATCTGTGGCAAAAAGTGACCATGGCGGTTGCTGCGGTCAGCAATGATAAAACCCACCTCAATCAGACCTTGGACCATGTGCTGGACCTTGTCAGGTCGGTGCCTGAAGTGAGCCTGCTGGATTATCAGATAGAAATCCTATAAATCCGAGTGCCTTTATTACGCTAGCGCATCATGCAATCAGCAGGGAGAGGGAAATATGTCCTGCTCGGATGCACCGAAGGAGCGCAGCGAACACTATGTCAAAACCTTCCTACAAACGTGCAGATCGCGTGAGCGATCAAATGCGTCAAGAGATCGCCGATATCCTCATGCGAAAGATCAAGGATCCGCGCATCGGATTCGTCACGATAACCGAAGTGGATGTGTCTGATGATCTCAGGAACGCAAAGGTCTTTGTGAGCGCTTACGGCTCGGACAAAGATGCTACGCTCAAGGGTCTCCAAAGCGCCGCAGCTTTTATCCGGTCAGAACTGGGGAAACGGATGCGGATGCGGTTCGTGCCTGAACTTCTTTTCCGGTACGACGAGACTGTGGAACGCGGCGCACACATCATGGAACTCCTGCATGACATTGAAAAGAAAGACAAGGGCGGCTCGAACGATGAAGGGAATTCCTGATATTATCGCGGCCCTCAGGCCGTGCCAATCGGTCCTTATTTCGGTCCATAAAAATCCGGATGGTGACGCACTGGGCTCCCAACTCGCGCTTATGCGTGCTCTGGAGCGATCAGGGAAAAGGGTACATGCACATAATCTGGACCCGGTACCTGAAATCTATCGTTTTCTCCCTGGAGTAGAACGGATTACCTCCGGCGCGAAGGTGGCAGGATCCTACGATGCCTTCATGGTCCTTGACGCGGATCCGCCCAGGACCGGCTTGTTCGACGGGATCTATCCGGCACCCACTCTGATCAACATAGACCACCATGTCACGAATCCACTGGCATGGCCTCTCACCTGGCTAGATCCCCATGCAACTGCTACAGGTGAAATGATTTATCATCTTGTGCAGGAAATGGGGACCGATATCGACCGGGAAATGGCGCTGTGCCTGTACACCGCGATTTTTACCGATACCGGTTCTTTCCGTTACACCAATACGACCCCCTCCTGCATGCGCATTGCCGCTGATCTCATCGAAAAGGGCGCAGACACATGGCTCGTGACGGAAAATGTCTATGAATCCTATACCTACCGGCGGATAAAGCTGCTCGGGATTGTTCTTTCCGGCATGGTGCGCCACAATGACGACAGAATCGCTCATGTGCTGGTAACCGAGGAAATGTACCAGCAGACTGGTGCAAGCGCAGAAGATACTGATAATTTCGTTAATTATGTTCGTGCGGTAAAAGGCGTCGAGGTTGCCATCCTCTTTCGTCAGACCGGAAAGAACCAGTACAAGATCAGCCTGCGATCCAAGGGCAGGGTGGACCTGTCCGCAATGGCTCAAGCACTTGGCGGGGGAGGTCATAAGAACGCGGCCGGCGGCGTCCTTGACGGATCCTTCGACGAAGTCTGTCGCAAGGTCGTAACCGCTGCTGAAAAGGTCTTGGCAGATCAGCTTGGTGCACCCCGGGCCTGAGCATGAACGGGGTTCTCATCATCAACAAACCACGAGGATGGACGTCTCACGACGTGGTAGCCAAGGTGCGGCGCCTTCTCGGCGTTGCCAAGGCCGGCCACACCGGGACCTTGGACCCCCTTGCCACCGGGGTACTCGTTGTATGTGTCGGCAAGGCCACGCGACTGGCACGCTATCTGGAATCTGATGACAAGGAATACGAAGCAGAGATCCGCCTGGGAACGATCACCGATACCCTGGACACTGACGGCCGGATCTTGGAAACGAAAGTATACGAATCCCCTTCTGAAAAGTCCGTACGTGAGGCGCTCAACGCTTTTACTGGTGTTATCAAGCAGCGACCTCCTTCATTCTCAGCCATCAAGATCCATGGCATACCATCCCATCGTCTCGCACGATCGGGAGATGCGAGAGAACTGCCTGAGCGGCAGGTAACGATCTTTTCACTGGAACTGCTTCATTACCAAGACCCCTGCATCCGGGTTGCTGTTCGTTGCTCCAAAGGCACCTACATCCGTTCCTTAGCAGCTGACATAGGCGACAGATTGGGCGCCGGAGCATGCCTGTCTGTGCTGATCCGGACAAAGGCTGGGGCATTCGGACTTGAACGTGCTATTACGATCGAGCAGCTGGCAGATCTTGTCGTTAAGAACGAAACACAAAGGGTACTGCTGCCTCCGGCCGAGGTTCTCAATGGCTTTTCATCCCTGAAAATGTCCGAGCAAGAGTGCCGTCTGGTCGCCCATGGAAATGCGGTTACGATAACGGACGATCGTGGAGAGATCGGAAATGAGGAGCAGGTGTGCCTCCTCGACCGGTCCGGCAGCCTTATTGCCGTTGGCAAACGGTCCGGAAGCACGATCCAGCCAGAAGTTGTACTTGTCTGATTTATTCATAAACAAGCATAAAACACTTTACAACAGCTTGTAAATATGATATTTTACATCGCTTCAAAGCTTCACAAATTCAACGGAAAGGGGGGTGACTGATGGACAAGGACAAGAAATCAAACCTGATATCTACCTACCGCAGACACGCCTCGGATACCGGTTCCCCGGAGGTTCAGATCGCGCTCTTGAGCGGGCGTATCAACCACCTTACCGAGCATCTGCAGGCGCACAAGCAGGACCATCACTCGCGGCGGGGTCTTCTCAAGATGGTCGGACAGCGTCGTCGCCATTTGGAATACCTGCGAGTGAACGATATGGATCGTTATCGTCAGATCGTCGAGAAGCTCGGCTTGCGCAAATAGGCAAACGACAACTTTCACGTTGGCACAAGAAATGAGGATGAATGGCAACAACCGTAGAAGCTGAAATTGGTGGAAAGCGATTGATCCTTGAAACCGGGATCATGGCAAAACAGGCAAGCGGCGCTGTCGTCGCACGATACGGTGATACCGTCGTGCTGGCGACTGCGGTCGCATCCAAAGTGGAACGGGAGAACGTTGATTTTCTTCCGCTCACGGTGGATTACCAGGAAAAGGCCTATTCGGCAGGCAGGATCCCGGGTGGTTTTTTCAAGCGCGAGGGCCGTCAGTCGGAGAAAGAGATCCTTACGTCGCGGCTCATTGACAGGCCAATGCGGCCGCTGTTCCCGGACGGATACTATTTCGATACGCAGATCATTGCTTCTGTCCTGTCCATTGGTGATGAAAGCTCCATGGACCTGATGGGCATGATCGCGTCATCTGCAGCGACATCGATCTCCGACGTCCCTTTTAACGGTCCTATCGGCGCTGTCCGGATAGGATTTATAGAAGGGAAATTCATCGTCAACCCCGGGATCAAGGAGATCGAAGCATCATCCCTCAATCTCGTTGTCGCGGGGACTGCTGATGCCATCATGATGGTCGAAGGCGGCGCGAAAGAGCTGAGCGAGGATCAGATGCTGGAGGCCCTCGAAACTGCACATCAGGAGATCAAAAAGATCGTGGCGCTGCAGAAAGACCTGATGAGCAAGGTCGGGAAGACCAAGCGGGTCGTTAAGACCGTTGAGCTCGACAAGGACCTTGAGAAGGAAGTGGCTGCTCTTGCCATGGATCGCCTCAAGACAGCGATCGTAATCCCGGACAAGATGGAACGCCAAAAGACCCTGGACGTCCTTCTCGGCGAGATCAAGGAAAAGCTGAAAAAAGAGGACGATCCTACGCGCAAGCTTCAGATCTCCAAGATCTTCGTCAACATAGAGAAAGATGAAGTTCGCAGGATCATCCTTGAGAAGAACGTCCGTGCCGATGGAAGAAAGCCTACAGAAATACGGCCTATCAGCAGCATGGTGGGACTGCTTCCCCGGACCCATGGATCCGCACTCTTTACTAGGGGAGAGACCCAGGCGCTCGCCGTAGCGACACTGGGGACGTCGGAAGATGAACAGCGCATTGACGCATTGGAAGGCGAATATTACAAGACCTTCATGCTCCACTACAACTTCCCGCCATTCAGCGTAGGTGAAACCAAGCCGTTACGCGGACCCGGGAGAAGGGAAGTAGGACATGGAGCTCTCGCCGAGCGTGCATTACGTCCGGTGATCCCGACCAAGCAGGAGTTCCCTTATACCATCCGCCTGGTCTCCGATGTGCTCGAATCGAACGGTTCATCATCCATGGCCACGGTATGCGGCGGAACGTTATCGCTCATGGATGCCGGCGTACCGATCAAAGCGCCTGTTGCAGGCATCGCAATGGGATTGATCAAGGAAGGCGACAAGGTGATCGTGCTTTCCGACATCCTCGGACTCGAGGACCATCTCGGTGACATGGATTTCAAGGTCACGGGAACGAGCAAGGGCATCACTGCCCTCCAAATGGATATGAAAATCGAAGGGATCACGATCGAGGTTATGCGTTCGGCCCTCAAACAAGCACAGGAAGGGCGACTTCATATTCTCGGCAAAATGCTCGAGACGCTTGCCGTTCCGCGGACGAATCTTAATCCCCACGCTCCCCGTATCATATCGATGAAGATCAATACGGAGAAGATCAAGGATGTCATCGGCACTGGCGGAAAGGTTATCCGCAGTATCGTTGAGCAGACCGGTGCAAAGATCGATATCGAGGATGATGGAACGATCAATATCGCGTCATCGGATGAAGCCGCAGCGAATAAGGCCAAGGAGATCATCCGGGGGATCGTCCAGGAAGCAGAAGTTGGCAAGCTCTACATGGGCAAGGTTCGCAAGATCATGGACTTCGGCGCTTTTGTTGAGATCTTCCCGGGAACCGACGGATTGCTGCACATTTCGCAGATCTCAGAAAAACGCCTGGAAAAAGTGACGGACGAGCTCAAGGAAGGTGACGAGGTCCTTGTTAAGGTCCTCGAGATCGACCGTCAGGGGAAAATACGTCTTTCGCGCAAGGAAGCAATGCGGGAAAAGAACAAGTGATACCAAGAACTGATGCGAAGAACATAGTCGTAATGCCAAGGAAGCAGGATACGTAATAAATCCTGTTTCCTTTTTTTATTTGCACTTACAGGAGCGGATGGTTTGAGCAAGTACGACGCGGTCATAATCGGTGCTGGCATTGCGGGTCTGTCCGTTGCCGCGAGATTGGGGCGCAAAGGGAAGCGCGTGGTCATTATCGATCCTGCGACAGCCGTTGGCGGGAACTCCCTGGATGTTTCTCTTGATGGATTATACTATTCGCCTGGCCCCGCCGCTTGTTTCGGCTTTGAACAAAATGGCCCGCTGAGAAATTTATGTTCCGAGCTCGGCATAACCCTGAAATTTCACCATGACAAGGCCCCGTATCAGATTGTGCTGCCGGATCACCGGATAACGGTATTTCCTGATAAGGACCATACGATCCAGGAACTGAGCAGGGAGTTCCCGAGAGAGATGGAAAACGTCCGGAAAATATACCGCGAACTGCTCGGAGTCTTTAATGCTTCAAAAAAAAGCAGAGTGAAAGCGTACCTTGCTGAGCGGCGTTCCGCTAAAGAGTTTCTCGCTCCATTTCACTTGAGCCGTGGACTGACGGCTTTCTTCAATGTGCAAGCGCTTATTTTCTTTGGCATGCCGGTCGCCAGCCTCCGCCTTTCCTCTTTAGCTCTTTTAATCAGCACATTTCCCCAGACCGTCAATGATGGCCTTTCCGGATTAGCAGCATCTCTTGGGAATATCATCTCGGGAACAAGCGGAACGATCAGATTGGGGGAGCCGTGGCCCCAACTCACTGGCCGTTCGAATATCGTCACGGGAGTTGTAACAGGGTCCGGAACCCTTGAGGCCAGATCGGTAATTATTAATACTCTGGAGCAAGGATCTGAACGAAGATGGCTTATCGGCATTCGTCCGGACGTCGTCCCGGTTTGCATGCGCGATACTGTTGTTTATCTTCCTGATTATGATAAACCGTTTAACGTTATGACAATGACGATGCCCGACAATACATCGGGCAGTGCAGGGAATGACCTGCGTGCGCTGCGTGTTTCATTCTACGGTCCGGAATCAACTACGGCTTCTGATATTCTTTTGGAAAGAATTTGCGCCATTATACCCTTTCTCAGGAATCATCTCATGACCGGAGGGGAAGAGGATCTGTCGGCGCTATCATATCCCGCGGAGAAACTTCCCGCGCATCATACGGCATCGCGGCATGAACTAACTCTCGCGGAAGGCTGTAAACGAATTAAAAATGTTATTTTCATCCCAGACCGCAACCCTGGCCTTGGTCAGACCGTGATGGAAGCTCATCGGCTGGCAAGAGGATGACATGATGATACCCCGACCTCTGCATCATACCTTGCCTCTGATCCGTATATATAACTGTTTGTCCGTGCTTGCCGTCCTTCTATTCCTGTCAGCGGCTGTAGCCGATGCTGCTGCTGAGCCAATAAACGCTTTGCTGCTCAGAGATATTCCGCCATCTTACAGTGAATGCGACAGGTTCCTGAGTTCTTTGCAGGATACCGGCGCAAATACCGTGATCATCGAGCTTCCATTTCTTAGCGATGACAGACCGGACCTGTTCAGCCTCCACAACCTGGTATACTTGGCTCACCGCGCCGGTCTCAAGATCTTGGTGATCCTTCCCATTCGACAGTATCCATCTATACTCACCCAACATCCCGAGTGGGCAGACAGGGAGTACGATCCCAATAGCGGCTCAATCCGCGAAATACGGAAACTTGATCTATTCGTTGATGATGCTGTCAAATATATGGCGTCAATAGCGGCGAACCTGTCTGAGTACTCCATTGACGGCATTCTGCTCAGCGATGACTTCATGTATGGAACATTTGAGGGCATGAGTAAACAGGCAATTCAGGAAAGTGAGAAACGTCTCGGCACCGACGTAAAACCGAAGGTACTCTTCAAGCGGAATGAGAAACCTGCTGGAAACAGTCTTTCCGATCAATACGGGGCACAATTTCAATCATGGGTGGCCATAAAGCGTGATCGTATGCTTGAAACCTATGACACGATCCGAAAAGCCGTTCAGTCTGCGGCCAAAAGACCGATAATAACCGGTGTCACAGTGCCTGTTATTCTTCCTATTTCGAGCGCAGAGGAACTGCTTACCCGATACGCGTTCGATATGAGCGGGTTGAAAAGACTGAACGTTGATCTTTATTGGACTGTGATCGAAGTGCGTAATTATCGTGATACGCCGGGCATGAGCTACAAACAATCACTCGAATTATTATCAAGAGCTGTTCATTCGGCGGTGACTTCGATTCGTGATGAGAGTAAAACGGTAATTATCATCCCCGCGGCGGCGGCAGGTGGGTACACCGTGACACTGTCTGAACTGGAGGAGTCTACGAGTTTACTGAAGCACAATCGAGAGATAGGGCTTGGATATGCGATGACACCGCTGAAAAGGCCGGCATCGTTATTCCTGCAAAAGATGTTCCGACGAATCGACCGATAATACCGCCCGTCACACTATAGTCACGGACCTCCGGAGATATGATGCCATGGAGATCAGACTTTCGCGAGCACGCTCAATTCCGCTTCCTGAAAGACAATGCTCCCATCTTTCAGGGATACCGATATCTTATGCATATCCCGGAAACGTCCTCGCAGCATCTCTTCGGATAGCGGGTCTGTTATATACTTCTGGATCGCCCGGCGAAGGGGACGAGCCCCGTAGGTGGGCTGAAAATTCTCCTGTATCAACCACTCTTTGACAGCCACGTCAACAACCACCTGGATGTTCATGTTCTGCAACAGCTGATCATTCAACTCCTTCACCAACATATCGACGATCAGCATCAGATGGTCGTCTGCGAGCGGATGGAAAACCACGATATCGTCGATCCTGTTCAGGAACTCAGGATTGAATGATTTCTTCAGCTCCGTTATGACGTTGCCCTTCATCTTGGCGTATTGATCGGTTGTCGTGTCCTGACGGAATCCCAGCGACGTATCCTTGTCGATCATCCTGGCGCCAAGGTTCGACGTCATGATGATCACCGTGTTCTTGAAGTCAACTTTTCTCCCGACGCTGTCGGTGAGATACCCGTCATCAAGGACCTGTAAGAGCATATTGAAAATATCTGGATGCGCCTTTTCTATCTCATCGAACAGAACTACCGAGTAGGGACGCCGCCTTATTTTTTCCGTCAGCTGTCCGCCTTCGTCATAGCCCACATATCCCGGAGGAGATCCGACAAGTCGTGATGAACTGAACTTTTCCATGTATTCCGACATGTCGACCCGTATCAGAGCGTCCTCACTATCGAACAGGAAGGTTGCAAGGGAACGGGCAAGTTCCGTTTTCCCAACGCCGGTGGGTCCCAGAAATATAAACGACCCGATCGGTTGTTTTCGTGATTTGAGCCCTACACGAGACCGTCGAATCGAACGGGATACGGCAACGATCGCCTCATCCTGTCCGACGATGCGTTTATGAAGTTCCTCTTCCATCCGGAGAAGGCGCGATGCCTCTTTTTCCTCAAGCTTGATGAGCGGAATTCCGGTGATATGTGAAACAATCACTGCGACATCCTCTTCCGTGATGAGCGGGACGTTCTTCTCGTTGGTATCTTTCCAGTCCTTGTGGATCGCATCCAGGCTCTCGCGGAGCTTATCCTCCTCTTCGTGAATAGCCTCCACTCGAACATAATCCTTGATCCGCGTAAACAGGCTTTTCTCCTGTTCAAGCTTTTTCAATCGCTTTTCTATGTTCTTGATCTCTGCAGGATACGTGTAGCGGGTCAGTTTGGCCTTAGCCCCGGCCTCATCGATCACGTCAATTGCCTTGTCCGGCATGAATCGGTCCGTTATGTACCGCTCTGCGAGATTTGCCGATGCGACGACAGCTTCGTCGGATATCTTGATCTTGTGATGGGCCTCGTATTTAGGACGAAGCCCCTTGATGATGCTGATCGTTTCTTCCACGCTGGGCGGCTGCACGAATATCGGCTGGAACCGTCGCTTCAACGCACCGTCCTTTTCAATGTGCTTGCGGAACTCGTCAAGGGTGGTGGCACCGATGCACTGTATCTCCCCGCGTGCCAGCGCCGGTTTAAGCATGCTGGAAGCGTCGATCGAGCCTTCCGCCGCACCGGCACCCACAAGCGTATGCAGTTCATCAATGAACAGGATGATGTTATCGGCCTGAGCGATCTCCTTCATGACGATCTTCAGCCGCTCTTCGAACTGCCCCCGGTACTTTGTTCCCGCGATCAGCGCCCCGAGATCGAGTGACACGACACGGCGGTTGAGCATGTTCTCGGGCACATCGGAACCGATGATGCGCTGGGCCAAGCCTTCCACGATGGCTGTTTTTCCGATGCCGGCCTCTCCGATGATAACGGGATTGTTTTTCGTTCTCCGGGAGAGTATCTGCAGGAGCCGATCAATTTCCTTTTCCCTGCCGATGACAGGATCGAGCTTGTTGTTCTTTGCCAGCTGGGTAAGGTCTCTGCTGAACTCATCAAGGGCGGGTGTAGGACTTTTCTTTGCCGTAACCTGGGTAGCTGCACGGCGGAGGTAATTGATCACCAACTGCCGGGAACCGAGAAGGTTCACGCCGAAGCTGCGAAGGATCTTTCCGCCGATGCCTTCTTCTTCACGGATCAATCCCAGGAGAAGATGCTCGCTGCCTATGTAATTATGTCCGAGCAATCGGGCTTCTTCGACAGCGTACTCCAGGACCTTTTTCGCACGAGGCGTGAACGGTATATCTCCAAAGGTAAGAGTGTTCCCGCTCGAAGGGAGATTTCGCTCTACCTCCATCCGGACCTGATCGATATCGATACCCATCTTCCTGAGGACCGAAACGGGGATGCCATCCTCCTCACGCAGTGTACCAAGAAGAATGTGCTCCGTCCCCAGATAGTCGTTCTGAAGACGCTCGGCCTCCTCACGGGCATAAACGATTACTTTTCTTCCGCGTTCGGTAAACTTCTCAAACATCATGCAGTTGACCGCCTTTGCAGGATATAAGCCAATCTGTATCTGTTTAAAACTATACACCATTCATCTGACCAAATCAAGAGCTCCTTGTGCTTGTGCTTGACTTTGATCTGTGTTCGAGGTACTTTGGCAACCATGATGCGAAAAGCCACGATAGCAGATGTAAAACCAATCCAGATCATTGTGAATCATTATGCAGATCAAGGCCAGATGCTGCCCCGCTCGCTGAATGAACTGTATGAGAACTTGAGGGACTTCTGGATATATGAAGAACCGGCGGGTATGATAACAGGTGTCTGCGCGCTGCATATCAGCTGGGACGGCCTTGCAGAGATACGGTCGCTCGCTGTGAAGAGCGGCCATACAGGAAAAGGGATTGGGGCAGCACTCGTAAAAAACTACCTACAAAAAAC
>JAOUEV010000060.1 GCA_029858565.1 Nitrospirota bacterium
TGACAGCATGTCGTTCTTGGCTAGCCGCCCGGCCCAGATGACCGCATCGGTAAGTCCCAATTCCGCGGTCCTGCGTTTGAACGCCTCGATCTGCCCGATGCCGGATTCCGACGCGACCATGGCGTATCGCACATCAGGTAAATGGTTTCGCAGTTCAAAAAGAACATCAAGGAATTCGATCTGGTTCTTCCAGAGGTCGCCTACGGAGCCGATGATCTTCGTCGAGGAATTAATGTTGAATCGCTTCCTGAGCCAGCCGGTCGGGACCGCCTCCGGTCTGATGCGATTAACATCGATCCCGTAGTATACGATTCTCGTCCTTGCGGCAAGTGAGGGATCAAAGGAAACCAATCCATCCCTGATATGGCGCGAGATCGTCGCGATGGCATCCATCCTTCGCAATAACAAACGGGAACGGATGAATTCGGGCACCTGGGGCGTGTACATGAGCACAGGTTTTCTGCCGGACAAGCATGCGCCAAGCCAGGACTGGATGATATCGTGGCCCCGCTGGATATTGATCAGCTGGTAACCCCGCTCCCTGATCAGGCCGGCGATCTTGAGAACAGAGGTGAGCCCATTGACACCGGAGCGATCCAGGGGATGTAAGGCGATGTCTGTCCCCCGGAACATTTCAACAAGCGGCGTGTTCGGCCGGCAAACAAGTCCGACCTCGATGCCCTTTTTCGACAGGCCAGGAAGCAGGTCCCGGAGGAACTCTTCCCCTCCTCCCCGACCGCGGAAATTATTTACAAAGAGAATCTTCACAATAGACAGTCCGGACCTCTATAAGGATATTGATCGTGTGCATCAACCGGTCAACGCTTGTTCGCCCGTTCCCAGGCTTTCGCATACTTGGCAAAAACATACCAGGAATGAAAGAGATTCAGGACCAGCCCGTGTTTGCCGTCGAGAAAACCGAGACGAAAAATGTACTTATGCAGGAATGTGAACAGCGGCCGGATGACGATGCTGATCCACGATGTCTTTGACCAGGGCAGTCCCTTTTGCGCCATGACCTCTACGGCCAGTGTGGAGTACTTGTTGATCGTCGAGAGATACGATTCGAGATCAGGATAGGTGTGGTGTTCGATCGCATTCCTGAGCACGCCCACCTTCCCCTTCACCTTGATGGATTCGTGAACCACCCGTTCCTCGAACCTGCCCTTCCCCTTGCGGATAAGCCGCAGGTTGAGATCAGGATACCATCCGCCGTGCTTTATCCACTTTCCAAGAAAGTATGTCTTCCGGGGGATGCAATAGCCGTCACAGGGATCTTCAGACATCAGAATAGCACGGATTTCCTGTGCCAGCGCCGGCTCGATCGGTTCATCGGCATCAAGGCTCAGGACCCATTCTCCCGAGGTGTTGTCGATGGCAAAGTTCTTCTGTCCGGCGTAGCCAAGCCACTTCTGGTGAAAGACCCTGTCGGTATATTCACGGCAGATCGCCAGCGTGCCGTCAGTGCTCCCTGAATCGACAACAACGATCTCATCGGCCCACTTTACGCTATCCAAAGTCCGGCGGATGTTCGATTCTTCATTCAGCGTGATTATGGCAATTGACAGCTTCGGAGACATGGCTAACGGGTCACCGTTCCTGAACGAATTTCGGTTATCCTTGTATCGAGCGTTGTAATGGCATCATTTGCCGTGATCTGCGTCATGCATTCGTTGTTCCCGCACTTGTGCGGTTTGCAGGGATGGCAGGCAAGACGTTTCGAAATAATGACGTGCCCGCTGCCCCAAGGGCCCCATTTCCGCTCGTCCGTGGGTCCGAACAATGCCACCACAGGAATGCCTGCAGCAGCAGCCATGTGCATTGGTCCGGAATCGACTCCAAAGAAAAGATCACAGGCCTTATAAGCAGCGATGTTCTCCCGGAGCGATGTGGTACCGCATAGATTGAGTCCGCTGAAAGTACCCTGACGTTCTATATCTTTATAAAATGCGGAATCGTTCCCTGATCCTGTGTAGATGAACTTTGCGTGATACCGGTCCTGAAGGTGTTTCATGACCCTGGCGAAGCGGTCAAGGGGCCACATCTTGGCTGGAAGGCTTGCAGCCGCATGAATAACAACTTTGAGGTCATCCTGAGCCCACCCCTTCCGCGTAAATCGTTCCTGAACGTTGCGTTCGTGCTCGGGAAGCGGCCAAAGTTCAAGGCCCTTCGAAGTCACCGGGACATCCAGACACCTGAGGCAGTCGAGGAAATTCTCCACTTCATGCTGATCATGACGATAGGGCACCCTGTCGGTCAGCAGAAGGCCCCGCCCCTCGGTCGCGAAACCGATCCTGCGGGATACACCGGCGGCAAAGACAAGGGCAGCGCTCGAAAGGGACCGTTTCAGCACAAAAGCGGCGTCGTAGCCTTCCCTGCGGATGAGCGACCAGTAGTGCTGGAAAGCGCCGAGCTTGCCCCTTGTGGACCGGGAACTGTAGGTATGGATAGTCTTAAACTCAAAAGGGATGATCCGGTCCACATAAGGACATCCCTCCAGGACCTGGCCGGAAAATGGCTCCACCATGAGGTCAATCCTTGCCTCAGGGAATGAGTTCCGCAGGTTCCTGAGGAACGGAACCGTCAGGACCGTGTCACCGATGAACCGGTACCGCATGACCAGGATCTTGTTCGCCGAAAGTTTCATGCACCCTGCCCCGCGCCACGCGCAAGGACCCAATCCGCTGCCTCGGCCAGGTCATGGGCGATGAAATCAGGGTCCTTCATGCGGGACGGCCGGACATTGCCCGGATCATCATGGCTGAAACCCGAGCGCACGAGTATGGACCTGCAACCTGCCCGCTGTCCAAGTTCCACATCGCTCCACTTGTCCCCGACCATAAAGGACGTTCTCAGATCGATGCTCAAGTCGCGGGACGCCTGGTCCAGGAGACCGGTCGCGGGCTTGCGACAATCGCATTCACGGGTATAGTGCGACGAACCCGACCGGGGATGATGAGGGCAGTAGTAGATACCATCTAGCTTGGCTCCCTCTTCGGACAGCATCTGTGTGAGCAATTCGTGGGTCTTGTGCACAAAGGTCTCGGGGAAATACCCACGTGCCACGCCGGACTGGTTTGTCACCAGAACCACCTTGAATCCCGCATCGTTCAGACGCTTGATCGCCGCAGCGGCGCCGGGCAGCAATTTCAGCTGCCGGAGGTCGCTCAGGTATCCCACTTCCTCGTTGACCGTGCCGTCGCGGTCAAGAAAAACTGCCTTGTTCATAGCCGCTGTAATAGTACCCTTTCCCATGCGTTCTTTTCAAGGACTTCAAGACGAATGCGCAGAGCATGGAATCCTTTTAGATCCCAATCCCGCAATTTAATACCATCCTTTTCCGTGGTCACGATGAGCGTTGCGCCGACTTCGACCGCCTGGGCGCGGAGCCGATCCACATCGTTCTTTGAATAACGATGGTGATCAGGAAAAGTCACTGCACTCCTGATATCGGCTCCCTGCTCCTGGAGCAGGGCGGTAAATGCGTCAGGCCTCGCGATACCGGAAAAGGCAAGCACAGCAGCGCCCTGGATCGAACTAAGCGGTTTGCTCGAATCGTCCGTAAGGTCGATAAGTCCCGTTGGAATATGGCGTGAAGTGAATACCGCAGCGGAGGTGTGTGCTCCGATCTGCTCTTTCAGCAAATTTAGGTCCGGAGATCTTTCCGCCCGAGTAATGACCACGACATCTGCTCGTTTCAGCGAATCAACCGGTTCACGCAGGGTTCCAGCGGGGAATATCTTTCCGTTTCCAAAGGGCCGGATCCCGTCTACCAGGAGGATATCGAGGTCACGATGAAGACGGATATGCTGGAATCCGTCGTCGAGCACAGCCACACCCGGCCTAAATTCCGAAAGAGCTGCCATGCCGGCGGCATATCGGTCTTTCCCTACAATGACCGGAACTCCTTTTAGCTGTGATGCCATGAGCGCTGGTTCATCACCTGCAGCATCAGCTTTCACCAGTATCCTGTCACGGTCGCTGACAGTGAGCACTGCCGGACCCTTGTTCCGGCCATAGCCCCTGCTCAGCACTACCGGTGCTTTGCCCTGTTGCTGGAGAAGATCTGCAATAGCCATGACCGTGGGGGTTTTCCCTGTGCCGCCCAGGGTTAAATTACCAACAGAGATAACAGGGAATGACAGGTTTTTTCTCCTAAGGAACCCTCTGTCGTAAAGAGCGAGACGCAGTTGCACCGCACTACGGTACAGCATGGACAGAAAAAAGAGAAGAGCTCCGATAGGTCGTGAGCTCTTTCTTCCGTACATGATGTCTTCTATGGTCTGCCTAGTGATCACCGATTATATCCCGGATCGCATCAAGGGTACGTGTCGTTGCCCCGGAGTTCACTGCTATTACCGAAAAGGCCTTCTCTCCCATGGCAGCGGCATTCTTCTTGTCTGCCAGAAGGTTATCGAGACCTGCATAAAGTTCGTCTTTATCCTTAACCATGATTCCGCCGCCGGCCTCTATGATAGCTTCTGATATCTCTTTAAAATTGAACATATATCTACTGAATATTACAGGCTTTTTTACCGCGGCAGGCTCAAGAAGGTTATGCCCTCCTACCTTGACCAGGCTGCCGCCTACAAACGCAATGTCACAAAGCGCGTAAAAGGCCCTCAACTCTCCTATCGTGTCGAGAAGGAGAACATCCTTGGCCGATCCTTTCAATCTTGTTCGACGCTGGCATTCGAAACCCGCGTTCGAGATCAGTCCGCAGACCTCGTCGAACCGTTCCGGATGGCGGGGCGCGATGATAAGGAGCAGATCGGGGTATTTATTGCGAAGACGTGAATAAATGTCGAGCAGTATGGCTTCCTCGCCCCGATGGGTGCTCCCTGCCGTGATCACCCTCCTGTTTGGCGCGATATGCAAAGGAAGGGACTTGACATCGGATATCTTCTGGTCGAACTTCAGATTCCCGGTGACGATGATCCTGTCAGCATGTGCCCCGATATCCTTGATCCGGACCGCATCATTTTCCGATTGCATGCACAGAAGCGTTACATTGCGAAATACTTCCTGAAAGAAGCCGCGGAACTTGAGATAGTTTTTGTAGGATCGGGGCGATATCCGGCCGTTTACCACGGCCGACGGAATCCCCTGGCGCTTCAGTTCCCTGAAGAAATTCGGCCACAGCTCGGTTTCGGCAATAAGGACGATGGAGGGATTGATCCTCGAAATGACCTTCCTGACAACCCAAGGGTAATCAAAAGGGAAATAAAAGACAGCATCAGCCTCAGGGACCCGCTGTTTCGCCGTGTGATTACCGGTCACGGTCACTGTGGACAGGATCAGTTTCCTGTTGGGATATCTCTTTTTCAGCTCCCGCACCAGCGGATGAGCTGCCATGACCTCGCCAACTGAAACCGCATGGACCCAGATGGGCCGGCTGCCGTCAAGGACGCGCAATACGCCCTTCCTGACCCGTCCCAGTTTCTGGGTCAATCCGCCCCGGTACTTGGGCACGGTAAGGACCTTGAACAGGATCACCGGCGACAGCAGCACGGTCGCAATGACCAGGAGCAGATTATAGAGAATATACATTTCCTGTTTCCTCTTTGTTCCGTCAGGAAGCGGTCCAGTACTGATCTGCCCTTGCCATCAGCTCATTGATGGCTTGAGCAAGATCATGACGTTTTCTTTCGAGCTCTTCATCGGAGATGCCACTGACGTGAACCGGACTCCCATACATGATTACACACCGGGTGAACGGTTTCGGCAGCATATACTTGTCCCAGATCTTATCCAGGATCCAAGCCTTTTTCGCGCTCATAATGACCGGTACGATCGGTTTATCCAGCTTGCCGGCAAGATAGGTGATCCCCTGCTTCACCTCATAGATCGGCCCGCGGGGACCGTCGACCGCAAGAGCAACACATTTGCCCTTTCGCAGACCTTCGACCATGCCAAGAAGGGCCCGCTCTCCTTTACGTTTGCTTGATCCGCGGACGACGTCGTATTCAAATCGCTGAAGAATACCGGCCTGTATCTCGCCATCCCTGCTTTCGCTGGCAGGTATGACAATATGGGAATTCCGGTGTGCATACAAAAGCAGGAACTGGCGACCATGCCAAAAGGCATAGATGAAGTTCCTGCCTTCGGCGGACAACCTCTTGGGTATCTCCGCGTTCAGGACGGCGATCCTCAGAGTTTTACTCCAGAGCGATATCAACAACCAGCCGATAAATGAGAGGACCCGTGCTCGCATCATACCTGCTCTTTGCTCAGGTTCGGTTCTTCCCTGAACTGCTGATCATAGAGGTTCTTGTATTCGCCTCCACGGGCAATGAGGACCTCATGGCGGCCTTCTTCGACGATCTTTCCGCCCTTGAGAACGATGATCCTGTCGGCATTCATGATGGTGGAAAGTCTGTGGGCGATCACAAAGCTCGTGCGGCCGCGCATGAGCGCTTCCAGGGCGTTTTGGACCTCCCGTTCCGATTCCGTGTCCAGGGCCGAGGTCGCTTCATCGAGAATAAGGATGGGAGAATTCTTGAGAATTGCGCGGGCGATGGCGACACGCTGCCGCTGTCCGCCTGACAATTTTACTCCGGATTCTCCAATGATCGTGTCATATCCCTGCGGCAGCTGCCTGATGAAGGAGTCGGCGTGCGCTGCCGACGCTGCGTTCACGACCAGATCGATCGATTTTTCTTCATGACCGTAAGCGATATTGTTCCTTATGGAATCATTGAACAGGATCGTCTGCTGGGTGACCATGGATATGGTCCCGCGCAGCGATGAGATGGTCATATCGCGGATATCACGGCCGTCGATCAGGATGGACCCGTCAGTGACATCGTAGAAGCGTGGAAGCAGGTTCACAAGGGTCGTTTTGCCGCCGCCACTCTTGCCTACAATAGCAATGGTCTCTCCCGCGCGCACTGTCAGGTTCACTCCGCGAAGGACAAGATCATTCTCGTATCGAAAAGAGATGTTCCTGAACTCGATCGTCTGGAAGTTGTCCGAGACTGTCGACGCGCCCTGCCGATCGGTTATCTCCGGCTTCGTGTCGAGCACTTCAAAGATTCGCTTGGCAGCTGCGATGCCGTCCTGGACCACGTTGTTGATGCCGTTCAGGTCCTTCAGCGGCCGGTAGAAGAACACCAGCGCTCCGAGAAAGGAAAAGAAATCTCCAACGGTCATGGTCTTCCACACGATGATGGCATACAGCGCATAGAGTATCACGAAGGCAGTTCCCAGCATGGAGATGACCTCCATGACGGGATGGGACATTGCGCTGGTCTTGATCGAGCGCATCAGCGAGTTGAACAGGTCCTTGTTCCTCTTCCGGAACCGATTTGTCTCGTAGTCCTCCATGCCGAAGGCCTTCACGATACGGATTCCCGAGATGGTCTCATGCAGGTGCATTGTTATGTCGCCGATCTGCTCCTGCATCATGGTGCTCGCTTTTCTGAACCTGCGGCTGAAGCGGGAGAACGCGATGCCGGCAAAAGGCAGAACGATGATCGAGAAGAGCGCAAGCTTCCAGTTGAGATAGAGGATATAGCAGGTCAAGGTGACCATGGTCAGAACACCCTGAACGATACTGGAGGGCACGCGGGTAAGCGCGCCCTGCACAAGATTCACATCGTTCACGATGCGCGACATGATGACCCCGGTGGGTGTGCGGGTAAAATAGGAGAACGACAGGGTCTGAATATGCCCGTACAGCTGGTCACGAATATCGTTTACCACCCGCTGTCCGACATACCCCATGAAATAGTCGCGCGCGTACCAGGTAATTCCTTTCAGGATGCTCACGATGATCAGCGCGGGAGGCAATAGCAGCCCCAGCTGGATATTGTTGCCCATGATGACCTTGTCCAGAATGGGCTTTATGAGGTAGGTCTGCGCAGCGATCGTGGCGCTTGTCAGCAGCATGAACAGCGCGGCCCAGATCAGGCGGATGCGATAGGGCTTGAGGTAGAGCAGCAGCCTTTTGTAGATATCCATAGATGTCATAAAGCTGCTCCAAGGACCTCGTGGACGACAGCGGCGGCCTTCTTGCTCGCGCCGCTTGCTCCGAGAAGCGTTCGGATACGACCAAGCTCGCTCTTCATCTGCGCGTACCGTTCCGGGTCATCAAGCACATCGCTGATCGCGGAAGCAATCGCTTCCGGTGTGGCTTTATCCTGGATCAGTTCAGGAACGATCGTCCTGCCCGCGACAATATTGACAAGGCCGATATGTTGTACATCAATGATCATTTTTCCGATGGCATAGGACAGCTCCGATATGCGGTACACGATCACCATCGGCACTTCCATCAAGCCGGTCTCGAGCGTGGCGGTTCCCGATGTGACGATCGCAGCGTCTGAGGCACGCAGAACGTCGTAGGTCCTGCCATCGGATAGGGTGACCGGGATACCGCTTTGGTCGATGAACTCCTTCACAAAAGAACGCTCAAGGGTCGGGGCGACCGGCAGTACGAACTGAAGCTCAGGGAATCGTCGCAATAGGATGCGGGCAGATTCCAGCATGTCCGGCAGGAGGCTGGTGATCTCCTTGGTCCTGCTGCCCGGAAGGAGCGCCACGGTCCTTCTGGCAGGATCCATTCCCAGGAAATTCTTCGCCTCAGCGCACGAGAACGAGGAGGTGACAGAATCGACCAGCGGATGTCCCACAAATCGAACATCGACTCCAGCCTTGCGGTACAGTTCTACCTCAAAGGGGAACAGGACCATCATGACCTTGACCAGATTTGCTATGGTCTTGATCCTCCCCTTTCGCCAGGCCCAGACCTGAGGACTGACGTAGTACAGAACCGGTATCCCCAGTTTTTTAGCGAACTTCCCGACCAGTATATTGAAATCCGGGAAATCGATCAGGATCAGCAGGTCAGGACGGCTTGTACGGATAAATCCTTTCAGCCTGGCGTATACGCGGTAGATGGCTCCCAGATGGGTCAGCACCTCTGTCGCGCCCACGACCGATATATCCCGTGCGTCTGCGAGCATTTCAACGCCAGCTTCACTCATCCTTCTGCTGCCAACGCCGAAGACCGCAAGGGACGGATCCTGATGTTTCAGTTCCCGGACCAGATTCGCACCGTGAAGATCTCCCGATGCTTCTCCGGCGATGATCAGGATCTTTTTGCTCTTTCCCGTGGACATGGAGACCTGTTTCTATAAAGCTTTCCTGACCGCTTCAGCAACGGTCTTGACCTGTTCTTCGGTCAATTCCGGGAATATGGGCAGTGAAAGGACTTCTTTTGTGGCCGCTTCGGTGGCCGGTAGACTGCCTGCTTTCATGCCCAGGTCCTTATAAGCAGCCTGCAGATGCAATGGTACCGGATAGTAGATCATCGAAGACATCTTTGCGTCATCCAGGCGCTGCTTGACCGCATCCCGGTTCTTTACGCGGATTGTATACTGATGGTAAACATGTTTGCAGTCCTTGCGTTCGACCGGTATCTGGACACCGGTCCCTTCAAGATGTTTTGCATACCATGCCGCGGCCCTGCGTCTTCCATCGTTGTATGAGTCGATCCGTTTGAACTTCACATTGAGTATAGCTGCCTGGATCTCGTCGAGCCTGCTGTTGTAACCCACTTCATCGTGGTAATATCGGACCTTGCTCCCGTGGTTGCGGAGGCTCAGCATGCGCTCCGACATCTTTGGATCGTCGGCAGTGACCATGCCGCCGTCGCCATAAGCGCCGAGGTTCTTGCTTGGAAAGAAACTGAAACAGCCGGCGTGTCCGAAGGCGCCTGTTTTTCTTCCTTTGTATTCGGCGCCGAATGACTGCGCGCAATCCTCGACCACCTTGAGGCCGTGTTTGACCGAAATGGCCATGATCTCATCCATGTCAGCAGCGTGACCATACAGATGCACTGGAAGGATTGCCTTCGTTCTTTCGGTGATCTTCATCTCGATCTGCGCAGTGTCCATATTGAAGGTGTCCGGCAGGATGTCGACAAAGACCGGCACGGCGCCTACGTAGGAGATCGCCTCGGCGGTCGCTATGAAAGTGAACGGCGTGGTTATGACCTCATCTCCGTGGCCGATCCCGGCGGCGCGCAGGGCCAGATGCAGGGCGTCGGTCCCCGATGCCACGCCTACGGCATGTTTCACGCCGTGGTACTGAGCGATCGCCTGCTCAAGCGCTTTCCCCTGCGGGCCGAGGATGAACGTGGTGTTCTGTATGACACCAAGGACAGCAGCACTGATCTCCTCCTTGATCTCATCGTACTGGATTTTGAGGTCAACCATTGGTATGGACATCGAACGACACTCCTCTCAGGTTAAAGACTGGTAAAGTCGCTGTTTCCCTGCTCAATAGCGGTCGTAATAAGCCGGGCAAGGGCAAGAGCATTTCTGCCTTCCTTACCCGAAACCAGGGGCTGCTTGCCTACCCGAACGCATTCGACAAAATCAGAGATCTCATCGAACAGCGTATCCCTTTTCTCGGAAGGCAGTTCCCGTGCGGGAAACGTTGTTGATTCTCCACGGGATGGTTCTGACAGAAAGGCCTTTTGGGTCTGATAATCAGCCGTGTACAGGAGATCTCCATCGAAGACCTTTAGCAGCCGTTTCTTCTCGTCGGAGACCCTGCTGGCGGTCACGTCTGCGATGCAGCCGTTCTCGAAGATGATGCGAGCGGTGGCCGTATCGATCAGTTTCGTTATGACTGATACGCCGGCGGCGCTCACTTTAAGCGGTCTTGAACCGGCCAGATCGCACAGGATATCGAGATCATGGATCATGAGGTCGAGGACCACGTTCACATCCGTGCAGCGTACCGTGAAGGGCGCGGATCGTTCTGCCTGCATATAACGCGGCGATTTCAGCAGCGGCTTGATGGTCCTGATCGCGGGATTGAAACGTTCAATATGGCCGACCTGGAGGACCAGTTTCTTCTTCGAGGCGATCTCAATGAGTTCGTCGGCTTCTTCCAGGGTCGTTGTGACGGGTTTTTCAAGGAGCACATGTGTTCCTGCAAGCAGGAACTCCCGCGCGATACGATGGTGCAGGACAGTCGGTGCAACGATGCTTACCAGTTCTACATTGCCGATCATGTCCTTTGTGTCGGCAAACACACGCGTGGACAGCTTTTCGGCTACCTGTTGCGCCCTGTTTCTGTCAGGATCGAGGACACCCGTAAGCTCCACACCATCGAGCTTCGCATACTTCTCGGCGTGAAACTGTCCCAGATACCCTACGCCTATGACTCCTGCGTGAAATTTCATCATGTGTTCCGAACCTCGGTCATTCGTCGATCGTGCCGTTCACGTTCAATGCAACGATTGAGATGCCAGCAGCATTGGCCTCTCGCAGGATGTCATCCCGGCCGATCATGATCGTTTTTCCCGCCTCAATTGCAAGACAGGATGCTTTTACTTCCTTCATCGTCCGTATCGTCTGGTCGCCGGTCGCAGGGAGATCGAAACGCAGGTCCTGCTGGGGCTTGCAGATCTTGACGACAACGGCACCCTCCCGGCACAATTTTCCGCCGCGACGGATGGCCTCATCCGTGCCTTCTACCGCTTCCACAGCGACCACGGACTGGTCTTTTACGACCACGGTCTGGCCTATGTCGAGCCTGCCGATCTCCTTTGCCATCTGCCATCCAAAAGAGATATCCTTCCACTCGTCCTTGGAGGGTTTTCGTTTCGTCAGCACACCTGCGGGCGCGAGTAGGCTATCAAGATAGAGGGTCGATTCCCTTACCGTAATGCCTTCTGACTCCAGCTCGGCGGCAACGCCTCGAAGGATGGAATCATCCTTTTTGGCGAGCAGCTTTGCAAGGAGAGCCGCACCCCGCAGGTCCGGCAGCGCGCCGTTGAACAAATGGGTCTTTTTTATGCCGCCCGCCATGAGAACATCGTGGACCTCATGTTCCTTGAAGGTCTTTATCAGTTTTCCGAGCTGTCCCACTTTAACCCAGACGACGACGTCTGCCCACTGTGAGATCTCCGGTACCGTTTCCCCTTCATGAGCGACAACGACAACGGTGAGACCCTTTTGTTTCGCAGCTTTTGCGAATTCCACGGGAAATGTGCCGTTCCCGGCTATGAGACCGATCTTTTGCATAGCTCACACGTTCCGGAGAGTTTCCTAGCGGGTAATTCCCCGCTTTGAGTTCTTCATGAAATCAACGAGGTGGAGCGCCTCGGGTGAAGATGCATATTCGCTCTGTACCTTTTCAAAAGCCTCCTCCTGGGTAAGGCCTGAGCGAAAGATGATCTTGTAGACCTTTTTCAGCACGGCAATGGCTTCATCGCTGAATCCCCGTCGTTTGAGGCCTATAAGATTGAGACCATACAATTTTGCACGGTTTCCCGCGGCGCTTACATACGGCGGTACATCCTGACTTACCGCGGATTGACCGCCGATCAGGGCGTAGGCGCCAATTCGGGCAAATTGATGAACAGCCACAATGCCGCCAAGAATAGCATAGTCCCCGACCTCGATGTGACCGGCAAGCATGGCAGAGTTCGCCATGATGATATGATTGCCTAATTTACAGTCGTGGGCTACGTGCGAGTAGGCCATGAAAAAATTATTATTCCCGATCTCGGTCTTCTTGTCCGCTTTTGTCGTAGCGCGGTGGATCGTGGTGCATTCGCGGATCACGTTGTCGTTGCCGATTATGAGTTCTGTCGGCTCGTTCTTATAACCGATGTCCTGCGGAGGCGTTCCGATGCTGGAAAAAGAAAGGATCTGGTTCCGCTCTCCGATGGTCGTCCAGCCTTCGATCAGCACATGGGATGCGATGCGGCATCCCTTCCCGATCTTGACATGCTCTCCCACGACGGTATAGGCCCCGATCTCGACGTCCTCGGCTATGACCGCCCGGGGATGGACGAGCGCTGTTGTATGAATGGTCACGGATCAATCCTCCGGAATTACTTGTCAACGATCATTGCCATCATGTCCGATTCTGCGACAACAACTCCATCGACCTTTGCCACGGACTTGAAAGCACGGATCGTTGAACGGGACTTTATTAATTCCAGTTCAAAACGAATCTGGTCGCCGGGCAGCACAGGTTTGCGGAACTTGGCATTGTCAATGCTCATGAAATAAAGCACTTTTTTGTGTGGCTCCGGGTCGGACTTCAAGGCAAGTACACCGCCGGTCTGTGCCATGGCCTCCAGCAAAAGAACGCCCGGCATGATGGGATGGCCGGGGAAGTGACCCTGGAAGAACGGTTCATTGATCGTCACGTTCTTGATCCCTACGATACGTTTGTTCTCCTCGAACTCAACGATCTTGTCGACAAGCAGAAAAGGATACCGGTGAGGCAAATATTTCATGATTTCATTAATATCAATCACGGATGACCTCCTTTATCGGTCTCTTGCGATTCTATTCTTTTTCAGGCTGCACTTCAACACACGCTATCTTCCTTTCCAATTGCGATATCCGCTTGCGGAGCTCCGGCAATTTCGGAAGAACTGCCTGGACTTTGAGCCAGTCTCGCAACGGCATGGCATAGTAGCCGGCCACAACGCTGCCTGAAGGCATGTCCTGGGTGATGCCGCTCCCGCCGCCGATCATAACACGGTCGCCGACGGTAACATGATCACCGACCCCCGCCTGGCCGCCTATCACCACATAGCTGCCCAGGGATGCGCTGCCTGCCACACCGACCTGCCCGGCGATGAGACAGTGCTCACCGATGGAAACATTATGTGCCACGTGGACCATGTTATCCATCTTTGTGCCCCGCTTGATGACCGTGCTCCCCAGAGCTGCGCGATCGATGGCGCAGTTTGCGCCAAGCTCAACATCATCTTCAATAAGGACACCGCCGACCTGGGGGATCTTGTGATGAACGCCCCCCTCCGTCACAAAGCCGAATCCGTCACTCCCGATCACGGTACCCGCGTGAATGATGACGCGATTGCCTATAGCGACCCCTTCTCGGATCGAAACGTTCGAATGGACCACGCAATCATCGCCGACAACGGACCCTTCCCCGATGAAGGCACCGGAGAAAATGATCGTGCGCTTCCCGATCCTCGCCCCGGCAGAAATGACCGCGAAGGGATGGATCGTCGCATCGGGAGCTATAAGCGAGTCTTTGCCGATGAAGGCCTGACCACTGATCCCGCCGGGGACATAGGGTTTTGCGTGAAGGATCGCGAGCACCTGCGCAAAAGCATAACGCGGGTTCTTGACGACAAGCGACGGGATGTCCGGCACCTTCATCGTACGGCCGATAATGACCGCCGAGGCGCACGTCTGTTCCACCGCTCCGGCATACTTCTCATCGGACAAGAACGTAATATCACCGTCAGCGGCATCCTGAAGTCCGGCTGCTCCGCGGATGTCGACATCACCTGGACCGTTCAGTTGTGCGTCCAGGAGCTCAGCAAGTTTACGCAGTTCCATTTTTCCTACTTTTTCGTGTCAAACTTGCGGTCGATCTCGGCGACCACTTTTTCCGTCACATCAAGGTCCTCGTCACCATAAAGCACTGAGGGAGTCTCCCCTTTCGAAAGAAGACTGATGCTCTTGTTCAGGATCATTGAGAACTTTTCCTTCTTTGCCATATCCTTGAGTACGGCAATAAGATCCTGATTGAACTCAGCGGACAGTTCTTCATTCTTTTTGGCAAGTTCGTTATTGAACTCAGACCGTTTCTTTTCGAAATCATTGATCTTGCGGCCTATGGTTTCTTCGCGTTCTTTCTTCACTTCAGGCTTCAGAACCGCCGACTGTTTTGCGTAGTCATCCCGGAGCTTCTGGATCTCATCCGCGTCGAGGTCAAGGATCTTCTTGCGGCTTTCATAATACTCACGAAGGATCCCTTGATATTTCTTCCCCAGTTTTGTCTTGTCGAACACCGTCTGGGTGTCGACGAAACCTACCTTTCCTCCGGCCGCCAAGGCCGAGGACAGCGTGCACAATCCCAGGATGAACACCAGCGCTACTATTTTCTTCATGATCGCCTCCTTGATGGTATTGCCGATATGCGGAGATGTTTTTAGAAAAGGGCTCCGATAGAGAATTCGAACATGCTCCGTTCGTCGGTAAGTTTCTCGTTTACGATGTATCCCCATTCAAAACGCAGCGGACCTATGGGAGAAAGCCACCAGAAACCCCATCCATAGGAATGGCGCAGCTGCCGCACGCTGATCGGTTCGTTCGTATTGAACGCTTTGCCCATATCGTAGAACAGAACACCTTTCAGACGAGCTGCGGGAACGATCGGGAAGGTATATTCCACGTTGAAGACAAGCTCCTTGTTACCGCCCAACCGATTGTATCCCGTCTGCGTCTCGCTCAGAACGATTGGTTGGCCTGTATTGGGGTCGATCTTGGCTGTTCCATTTTCCATCAGATAGACAGGACCGTACGTAGGCTCGCGGGGCCCGAGAGAACCGTACCGGTAGCCGCGAACTGTCGAGGAACCTCCCACGAAGAACCGCTCGCCTGCGGGAAGAGGCAGGTCGCTCAATGATCCTGCATACCCGACTCGGCCGCGCATCATGAATACCGTATCCCAGAACAGTGGGAAGAACCAGGACGAATCCGCGACCGTCTTAATGAAATTCGGGTCGCCTCCGAGCGGGCCGCCTGCGTATGTGAAGAAGATGCTGTTCCGGGATCCCGTTTTGGGATCGAGATAGAAATCCCGGGAATCCCGGGATAGGCTCGCGGTGAGCGCGCTCGTTGTAACGACCTCTCCGTAGCTGTCCAGCTGTTTCTGCAGAAGATAGGTCGGCGTCTTTGTAATATGATAGACATTGGACCTGTCCAGGCTGTAACGGAGCGATGCGGAAACATATTCGGAATAGGACTTGCCCGTAGCCAGAGCGAAACCGTTGGTCTCGAGATTATACCCGTCGAATTCCTGGTCCTGATTGTAAAGGTCGATCCGGCCCCACACCGGGATGTCGAACAGATAAGGCTCCATGAAACTGACCATGTAGATCCGACGGGTCTTGCCCCATTGTGTTTTGAACTTGAGCAGTTGGCCTCGTCCGCCAAGATTGCCCTGGGTCACTTCCGCGATGGCCATTAATTTATCGACCGAGCTGTATCCTCCGCCCAGACTCAGGTTCCCGGTCAGCTTTTCCTTCACGCGAACGTTCAGGTCCATGACCGGTTCCTGCAACCTGCGCTCAGGGAGTATCTCGACATTCTCGAAGAAGTTCAGGTTGTTGATCCGTTCATAGCTTCTCTTGAGCGCTTTCTTGCTGTACAGGTCTCCTTCATCCAATCGCATTTCTCGACGAACGACCTTGTCGCGGGTCTTCGAGTTGCCGGTAATGTCGATCCTGCCTATGTGAACCTCGCCGCCTTCCTGTATATCGATGGAGATGGCTACCGTCCGATGCTCCTGATCAATGTTGAACAACGGTGTGACATTGGCAAAGGGACGGGACAGAACGTCATAACGGTCCATGATGCGGGACACGTCATTCCGGAGCAGCTCTCGGCTGAAGATTTCCCCGCGCTGAAGCTTCATCTCCTTCATCAGCTCTTCAGTGCTCAGGAGCGTGTTCCCCTTTACGTTGATCGTGCCGACCGAGAATTGGTCGCCTTCCTTGATCGTGATGAGGAGGGAGACCTCATTCTCCGTCACATAGGTCTCGGTCTGTCCCATGAACTCATAGGAGTGTTCCGTCCTCGGATACTCCTTGATTACCGGATCGCTGATCTGGACCTGAATATATCCCTTATTATAATACAGGTCCCTGATCGCATCGGTGTCGTTCTTCAGGTCCTCCGTCCGCAGCGTTCCGCTCGTACCTAAAAAGGAAAAGAACCAATGTTCCTGGTTCTTCATCACGCCCTTGATAGCATCGGCGTCAATTGCGCTGTTCCCGGTTATAATAATATCGGTCAGTCGGATCTTATCCCCTTCTTCGATGAAATACGTGATGTTCTTGTCGCCGCCCTTGACATCGGTTATGATCGGGACGATAACAGCGTGGTAGTATCCCTCATCCTGGTATTTGACCCGGATCTTTTCGGCATTTTCCTGCACCAGCTGAAGGTTAAAAGCGGTACGGGGAAGAAGTGTCACGATTTCCTTCATCTTTTCAAGGGAAACCGCCTCATTTCCTTCGTAGGAGATCTCCCGGATGAGCGGTTTTTCCTTGACCAGAAAGAGGACCTTCAGCCCCTTTTCAAAACCTTCTGTTTTGACCTGGACATCCTCAAAATGACCGAGCTGATACAGGGTCTTGATATCATCCTTGATCTGGTTGGGTGAAAACATCGCACCTTCCCGGGTTTTGATCTTTGCTAGGATCGTAGCGGCTTCTATCCGGCGGTTGCCTTGTACTTCTATCATCGTCACGGGAATCTCTTCAGAGAAAGCCTTCCCGTTCAGGACAATAATGGCAAGGAGCAGTGAGGTAATACAGATTCGCAAAATTCTCGGGAGAACAATAGGCACCAGGGATACCATCCTCTGCAACAGACTGAAAACGTTGTACTATAGCATGGCACTGCACCAGTGTAAACAAAAATCATGAAACAATGCGCGCAACAGCATCGTTCGAGAGCAATCTGCCGCGATGAGTAAGGCGAACCGACCTACCATCGATCGAAAAGAAGCCTGTCCAGTCAAGACGGTGAACCCTTTCGAGCAAACGGTCCCTCATCTTTTCACCGAACCGGGATGCCACTGTATCTTGGTCCACACCACAGCTCAGCCGGAGACCCAGCGCAAGGTATTCAAGGAAAGATTCATCCTTGCTCGGGATTTCCTCGAACTGGTATGCCTGTCCCCCGGTCTCGATCCTTGAAAGATAGGAGCCAATATCCGCGATATTCATGGTCCTCTTCCCGTTGAGAAAAGACCATGCAGCAGGGCCTAATCCCAGATATTCGCCACGCTGCCAGTAGTTCAGATTATGGCGACACGCAAAAGAAGGCAGGCTGAAGTTCGAAATTTCATAGTGCTGGTATCCCTTCTGTTCCAAGATCTCTATTGCTTCCTGGTACTGCTGAACGACCAGATCATCATCTGGCAGAACAAGGGTCCCCTCTTCGTGTTCGCGACGAAGCATCGATCCTTCATCCAGTGAGAGACTATATGCCGCTATATGTTCAGGAATGAAGTCTATCGCTTTTTTGATGGTGTCACACCAGGTTTGCGTCGTTAGACCGGGAATGCCATAAATAAGATCGATATTGATATTGCTGAATCCGTGAGACCTTGATAGCGCAAGTGCGTCTTGAGCTTGCTGGGCTGAATGCGGTCGTCTTAACCATCGGAGAACGGCATCTGAAAAGGATTGCACCCCGATACTCAGTCTATTGACACCCTGGTCCTTCAATAGTCCGAGAACTTCTTTGGATAGCGAGTCCGGATTCGTTTCCACGGTTATCTCGATATTCGGTTCGAGACGCATTGCGGAGCGGATGACGGCAAACAGTTCTTCCAACTGTGCAGGAGAAAGGATCGATGGCGTCCCTCCGCCAAGATATATCGTTGCGACAGGTGTTGGGCCAAGTTTTGGCACATAGGCCGTGAGCTCCCTTTTTAAGGCTTTCAGGTACAGATCCGCAACAACGGGATCATAGGGTGTGGAATAAAATCCACAGTACCTGCACTTAGCTCTGCAGAATGGAATATGAATATAAAGTGATAACATGTTGATTTGTAATGGTTTGTTTATAATATTAGCCTGACGATGAAGAAGAGGATAATGGCAAGAAAAGCAATAGTCGTGCCACAGGTGAATTAACTGCAGACGACTGAATTTAAACAGCGGAAGGTTGTATGATCAAGGCAGTTTCATCGCAATTCGGGAACTTCACACAGTTCAGGCAATCAGTCCATATTTTGTGCGGTAGTTCCTTTTTATCAACAGGAGCAAAGCCCATTTTTCTGAAAAACGCCTCCTGATAGGTAAGCACAAAGACCTTGTCAGCACCAAGTTCTATCGCTTCCCGCAGGCAGTTCTTTACGAGTGCTGCCCCAATCCCTTTTCCTGTATGGCCGCTCTTCACAGCGAGCGACCGTATCTCTGCAAGGCCGTCCCAGCTGATATGCAGCGCGCAGACACCTGTTATCATACCCGCCGGTTCT
>JAOUEV010000128.1 GCA_029858565.1 Nitrospirota bacterium
GTTTTCGAGGGTCAGCGGTGCGTCTGTTTGCGTGGCGCAGCACCACCTGCCCATGACCTCCCTGAGGGTTGCGGGCTGCCTGGGTATCAGGATCTGCTCTCCGCATGGCTGTGTAGCAGGTTTGTCGAGCGCAGGAGCAGGAAGCAGGCATTCCGAGGGTCTCATTCGTTCGTGAAACATGCCCTGGAGGGAAGGAGGAGGGGCAAGCTGGGGCCGGCGGACCGCATCAGGTTCAAATTTCAGGATTTGTTCTTTCATGGAAATACTGTTTTTCACGCCGAGTTCCGTATTCATTTACTTATCCATAAGACGAACGGGAATCAAAAAGGTTACGGTGAATTACGACGATCCTGTGGCGTCATCCCCCATGCCGGAGGACACGGATGGGTATCGGGGGGATAATTCAAGACCTTCGACAGCCCAGGCAAGCACGGTCTTGCCGCTCATCTGCGCTGCCGCCGAGAGGGGGATGAAGTTGCCGGCAGCCGGGAATCCTATTTCCTCCCGGAACTCGCGCTGTGCCGCGACGAGCGGGTCTTCTCCTTTGTTCAACTCGCCTTTGGGGATGGACCAGGAAGAACCGAAACTGGTTGTTCTTTCTTCGATACAGGAGGATTCCCGCGCTGGTGTTGTGCATGGGCGATCTTACTTCCGCACCCTGACTTTCACCCCGTCCTTTACCTGGTCCTCGGGGCTCGTAATGACCATGGCGCCTTCGGGAATGCCTTCAATGATCTCTGCGGCCAGGCCGTTCCGTTTTCCGATCTTCACGTCGCGCATGCGCGCCTGCTTGTTCTCCACCACAAAGAGCGCCCATCCGTCGCCTTTCCGGAACAGGGAGCTTGCCGGTGCCTGCAGGATGTCCTTGCCTTCCCATATGACAAAGGTGGCGTCGAGTCGGTAGCCGTCCCCGAGCTTCTGCCAGAGCTCGAACGGCGACGTGATCTCCACGATCACGTTCACCCGCTGTTCCTCGACCCCGAGGCTCGACACCTTGGTGAATCCCGAGGGTTCGATCACCCGCACGCGGCCTTCCAGCGGCTTGTCGCCGCCCCAGCGCTCGAACAGGACCGCGGTCCCTTTCCTGAGCTTCACCGCGTCGGCTGAAAGCACCTCGGCCTTCACCTCCAGGCTCGCGGGACTGCCGATGTCGATCAGGGGATCGCCGGGATTCACCACGCCCTCGCTTTCCCGGTTCAGCTTCAGCACGCTGCCGCTCACGGGCGCGGCCACGACCACGGTCCTGCCGCTGCCGGACGCGGGGTCAGCGGCTGAATAGCGCAGCGCCGCCTGGGCGCGCTCAAGGTCAGCCTTTGCCGCGGTCACCGCGGCGTCAGAGGCATGCAGGACCGCCGCGGCCTTCTTTGCTTCGGACATGGCCTGATCAAGATCATCCTGGGAAATGTAGCCGTTGGCGGCAAGTTTCTTGGAACGGGTCTCCCGGTCACGGGCATACTCCGCGTCAGCTGCAGCTGCTTTTGCTTTTTCCTTTGCCGCCACAAGCGCCGCACGTGCAGCTGCTTCCGCTGCTTCCGCTTCAGCGCGGCTCCTTGGATCGAGCACGGTTGAACGGAGCGGTTCGAGCAGGGCAACCTGCTGTCCCTTGCTTATGCGGTCCCCGGGCTCCAGTTCAATGCGCCGCAGATATCCCGCGACCGGCGCGGAGACCACGAACCGGTCCTTGACCCGGGTCCTGCCTTCCTCTTCCACGGTGACGCGCAGCGGCCCGCGCTTTGCCGGCGCGGCATCGATGGCCACGGGTTTGGGAAGGAAACCGTAAACGACCGCGGCAGCGACGATGAGGCCGATGGCGATGACGAATAGTTTTCTGCGGGCTTGTGCTGTCATAGAGACCCCAAAAAAGGATTAATGTGACCAACAAGGAGTAAGGGCTAAAGGATTATGGGTCTATGCCTCCTAATCCTATGATCCTCTGATCCTTGTTTGCTTTTTACTCCCTTGTCTTAAGGACCTCCACCAGG
The DNA here is from genome assembly GCA_029858565.1 of Nitrospirota bacterium. GTDB lineage: Bacteria > Nitrospirota > UBA9217 > UBA9217 > UBA9217 > JAKAHZ01. Next base: position 1,983 of record JAOUEV010000128.1, read on the forward strand.
TCCAGATGGTCCAGGCGGTGGCGGACGATCAGGCCCGAGACCGCGGCGGAGACCAGCACCACCAGCGCGGCCAGGGCGTAGGTTGCGCGCTCGGTCACCAGGGGTATGCGGAAGAGGTCCGACGACAGCGCGATCGAGACATAGGCGCAGAGCCATCTTCCGAATACAAATCCCAGGGGTATCGCGGCCAGGGTCAGGAGGCCGAGCTCGCCCAGCAGGATGTAGGAGATCTCTCCCCGGGTGTAGCCCAGGACCCGGAGGCTTGCCAGTTCCCTGCTCCGCTCGGCCAGGCTGATGCGCGCGCTGTTGTACACCACGCCAAAGGCGATCACTCCGGCCAGGACCGTTGCCACGAAGGTGAAGAAGAGCATGGCCTCGGCCTGGGTCTGGTAAAAGTTCCGTATCTCGTCCTTGCGCACCACCGCGCCCGCGACCCGGGGCATCTCGACCAGGGTGCGGTAGATCGCGGCCTGCTTGTCCTCGTCAACAGTGATGGACGCGCCGGAGATGGCGTTCCCTTCGTGCAGCATACGGTTCAGGGCGTCCAGGTCCATGTAGCCCATGAGCCCGATGTACTCCTTGATGAATCCCGCCACGCGCACCGTGCGCACGGGCCTGCGTCCTTCCATGACCTCGATGGTGATGTCGTCCCCGGTCCTGACCCCCAGGACCTTGCTGAAATAATCGGTCAGCACAATGCCCGCCTCGGGCATGGCCCTGACCCGGAAGTCCTCGTCCAGCAGGCGGTAGAGCGTGCTGTCTTGGGAAATGCCGCGGATACCCGTGCGGTAGGTCCGGTTCGCTGACCGGAGCCGCACGGACACGGTGCGGAAGGGCTCAACGCGCTTGACCCCTTCGATGCCCTGGAGCTCATAGAGCGCCTTGCCGGACGTGGCCTCGATGAAGGTGACGGTCATGTCCTCGCGATGGACCTGCCGGAACTGGATGTCCACCATGTAGTTGACCGTGTCCTCGAAGAACCCTCCTACCACCATGATAGCACAAGCCATGGCAATGCCGGTGATCGAGAGCAGCGCCTTGATCGGCTTGCGTTCGAGGTTCCGCAGGATGATCCTGCTCGGCTGGGACAGGACCCCTGGCGGGATGATGTGCTCGATCGTGGTCTTCCGGTATCTGGCCGGCTGCTCCGGACGCATGGCCTGGGCAGGGGAGATGCGCACGGCCTTCCAGACCGAGTGGATCGTCCCGACCACGGCCGCGCCGCCGGTGATGCCCGCTGCCAGTGCCACCACCCCGGGCCTGAGCACATAGAGAAAATAGGGGAAGCGGTAGAACTCCATGTAGATGTTCCCGAGCCCCGTGCCGAGCCTGATGCCGAGCAGGGTGCCGGCGACGGCGCCGATGGCGACGATCATGAGCACCAGCTTCACGAAGTGGACCGCCACGTCGGTCGTGGTGTAGCCGAAGGCCTTGAGCGCCGCGATCTGCTCGCGCTGGGTGCTGACCGTGCGGGTGATCACCACGTTCAGGAGAAAGGAGGCAACTCCGATGAAGATCAGGGGATAGAGCCGGGCGCTCTGCTGGAGCTGCTTGAACTCCTCGGACAGGAACCGGTGGGACATCTGGTCCTTGCGGCTGTAGGCGCCGAACCCGCCGTAGCGTTCGAGCACCCGGTCCAGCCGCCTGACGATGTCGTCGGGATTGGCGCCGGGCGAAAGGGTCATCACCACGTCGTTGAACGCGCCCTCCATGTCGTAGGCCGTGGAGAGCGCATGCCTGCCCATCCAGAGGATGCCGTAGCGCCTGAAGTCCGGGCTGATCGCGCCGGGCCTTACCTGCAGGACGAACTCCGGCGAGAGCGCGATGCCCGTGACCGTGAGGGTCTTCCATCTGCCGTTGATGACCGCGCCGAAGGTGCTGCCCGGGCCGAAGCGGTGGGCCTGGGCAAAGGCCTCGCTCACCACGGCCTCATTGTCCCGCCAGGGCTCGGGCAAACGGCCGTTCCGCAGATAGAGCCGGTTCAGGAGGGGCTTGCCGTCATCAGGCAGGGAAACGAGGTGCGCGGTCACGGGCTCGTCGAACCCCGGGATGTCGAGCTTCACGTCAGCAGCGACCCGGGTCTCGACCAGGGCCACGCCCGGGATCTCGAGGATCCGTTCTTTCAGGCTTTCGGGTCCGCGCTTCAGGTTCGCGAACACATCGGCGAACCCGTGGTCCTGGTAGAACCCGTCGCGGGTCAGGTTCAGCGAGTCCATGACCGACAGGAACATGACAAAGGTCGAGACCCCGCTCATGATCACCAGGATGATGGCAAAGGCCTGGCCTTTCATGTGCCAGAGGTCGCGGAGGAGCTTTTTGTCCAATGACTTCATGTCACTCCTGTGTGAAGCAGAGGCACAACGAAAAACAATTCTGATTGGCCACGGATGGACACTGATGGACACGGATAACTGCGAGAATTGATATCAAAGAATATCCGCCTTCATCCGTGTGTATCCGTGTGAATCCGTGGCAAGGAAAGTCTGTTTTTGATGTGCTCCTGCTCCCTGTCTCGCGGATCG
>JAOUEV010000061.1 GCA_029858565.1 Nitrospirota bacterium
TCATAATTTATTTGGCTCTTCCGACTTTCCTATGGGCCTAATTTAGCCCCTGTTAGCAGTTTCATCCGCAATTGGTGCGGTTAGTCTAAGGTTCTCGTTCTTTGATAACTTGACACGTTTGGGTGCAGGGTGTATGGTCTTGACTCATGAAGAAGACCTCGCTCCGGTCGCTCTACAGCTTTCCTGGCTTTCGGGCTCTCGCCACGCTCAAGGAAGCCCCTGATGATCCAGAAGGCCGCATCATTATTCTCAGGCGGCGGCAAAAAAAACGATCTGTTCCTGCGGGCATCGTCAAAGCAGCTTTTACGATCGGACCACCCATCTGGTCCGGGACTTGGATGCTGGCGGTATCAGCATCTACCTGGAGTTCGAGTACCGCAGGGTACGCTGCAAGAGGTGCCAGGCCGTGAAACGCGAAACCCTTGCATGGCTGGCATCCTCCAAGCGCTTTACCGAGCGGTTCGAGCAGGCCATCGGCCGTCAGTGCCGCGAGATGTCCATTGCCCGAGTCGCAGAGTTGAATCGTCTGAGCTGGGACCAGGTCCAGCGCATCGAAAAGAACTATATGCGCCGGATCGTTGAGCAGCATCCCCCGTCCGAGAATCTTCGAGCCATCGGGATAGACGAGGTATCCATTTCCAAGGGCCATACCTATGCGATCGTCGTCGCCGATATGGACCAGCAGCGACCGATCTGGATTGGCGGAGAAGGCCGCAAGGAAGAGGATATGGACCTCTTCTTCAAGGAAATGGGGGCTGGTCGAGCAAAATCCATTCAACTCGCGGTCATGGACATGTGGAAGCCGTTCAGAAACTCCACACTAAGCCATGCCCCGTCCGCTCAGATCGTTTTCGATAAATTCCATGTGCTGAACCACCTGTCGAAGGCCATGGACGATGTCAGGCGGCGCGAGTACAAACGTGTCAGTGAGAAAGAACGACGGTTCATCAAGGGCCAGCGTTACACGCTGCTTTCCAACCGCGAGAACTTGGACCTGGACGGCCGACGGTCCTTGAAACTCCTGCTCAAGGCCAACAGCCGCATCCACAAGGCCTATCTTCTCAAGGAGTCTTTCGGCCAGCTTTGGTCATACAACAATCCAGCCTGGGCGCGGAAGTTCTTTGAGAATTGGAAAGCGCAGCTCCGATGGAGCCGCCTTGAACCGTTTCAAAAGTTCGCTGAAATGATCGAACGTCACTGGGATGGCATCATCAGCTACTGCCATCCTGAGCACAAAGTTTCCCTCGGCTTCATGGAGGGATTAAACAACAAGATCCGGGTCATTCAACGTCGGGCCTACGGCATCAGGGACAGGGAGTATCTGCGACTCAAGGTACTTACATCCTTTCTCCCGGATGCTAAAAAGGACCCACACTAAACCCGGAAGACCCCTTTTTTGTTCCCGAACAGTATCCAGAACAGTATCCAGCAAGTCCAGGGGGCATGGATACCCGCCCCAACACGTATGAAGCTAAAAGGAACTGGCCTTTTGGCGTAGAGCGCTGGAAATTCCCTGTCATCGGCACGGTCCCGGTGGGAGAGCCTTCAAGTATTGAGCGCTTTTCCGTCAACCAATTCCCAATAATCTTGACTTTTCCCTTTTGATATCCGATAATATGCCAACTTCATGATACCGGAGTCGATTAACGGCTCCGGTATTTTGTCTTGCATCGTCTTGAACATCAGGAGCCTGAATTGGCGCAGGAATATTTAGAATTCGAAAAACCGATAGCCGAGCTCGAAAAGAAGATCGAGGAGCTTACGCTCTTCACGTCCAGCGGCAATATCGACCTGGAAGAAGAAATACTGAAACTGCACAAGAAATCCGACCAGTTGCGAGCGGAGATCTATTCGCGCCTGTCTCCCTGGCAGAAAGCTCAGATCTCGCGCCATCCGAACCGGCCCTATACCCTTGACTACATCGAAGCCATTCTGACGGATTTCATCGAGATGCACGGTGATCGTGCTTTTGCCGACGACCCTGCGATTGTCTGCGGTATGGCCAAGCTGGAAGGCATGCCGGTCGTTGTCATCGGCCATCAGAAAGGCAGGACCACCAAGGAAAAGATCTTCAGGAACTTCGGCATGCCCAATCCTGAAGGCTACCGGAAAGCGCTGCGGATCATGCGTTTCGCCGAGCGGTTCAACAAGCCGCTCATCACCTTTATCGACACCCCGGGCGCCTATCCCGGGCTCGGCGCTGAAGAGCGCGGACAGGGCGAATCCATTGCCCGCAACCTTGCGGTGATGTCGCAGCTTAAAGTTCCCGTGCTCACCGTAGTGATCGGCGAAGGCGGCAGCGGCGGCGCTCTGGCACTCGGCGTTGCCGACCGCATTCTGATGCTCGAACATTCTACCTATTCGGTAATCTCGCCGGAAGGGTGCGCTGCGATCCTGTGGAACAATGGCTCCAAGGCGAATGAAGCGGCGGAACTTCTCAAGATAACGGCCCAGGACCTGTTCCAGCTCAAAGTGGCGGATGAAGTAGTGGAAGAACCTATCGGCGGTGCCCATCGAGATCCGCGCCGGGCGGCTGAACTGCTGAAAGAAGCGATATCCCGCAACCTTGCCGAGATCCGCAATATCGCCCTGCCGGACCTGATCCAGCAGCGCTACGAGAAGGTCCGCAGACTTGGCATGTTCGACGAACTGTAGCCCCTGCCCGGTTGACCCAACGATATTCCCATTCCCGCTGCTACTCGATATCCTTTTTGAGGAGTTCTACTGCCTTGGCAAGCTCATTCTGCGCCGACTTTATGTCGGCGTACGCGGACAGGAACAGAAGGATGCAGTAATCTGTTGTCACTGGCATAAGCAGCTCATTGCCCTGATCGTGGGAAAAGAGGACAGCCTTCACCGATCCCAGCCCCAGTCGGTCAGTTATCTCCTTGATCTGATCGAAATGGATCTCTTTCCAGGCGCCGAGGAACCTGATATCCTGGTCCGTCGCCCCGGCTTGAGAAATGAATTCCCCCTCACCGTCAAGAAATATGACCGCAGACGCCCCCCGGACCGAGGTCAGAAGATTGTTCAGAATATCATCGATCACGCACACCCTCCTGGAAACGGCTCCCCGTCAGTTCCCGTGATCCAGTATAAGTATTGACCAGCACGCACCGCCCACGACACTCACGTGGGGCACCGGGGAAATGCACCGAACCTATTTCCGCATTGATCCTCGGCGGCTCGTTGGCGAACCAGCGAGTTTCCCTGCATCTGGATTTCCGCAGAATGCCGGAAACCTGCAGTCCCGCACTCTTTATCTGAATAACAGGAACAGCAGGAACGTCACGCCTGCACCGATCAGCGCTCCGACCATGACCTCGGAAGGCTTATGTACACCAGCTGACCACCGGCTCCAGCTGATCATCAGCGCCAGGAGAAGACACAGGACGATGATCGGAAGCGACCCCGACAGATAGATCATTGCCACCCAGATCGAAAACGAGACCGCGGCATGTCCGCTCGGCATTCCTCCCCTGAGCGGTTCGCCTTTACCGATCAAGGCCTTAACAATGATCACCAGGATGATGACCACGGCAAGGGATACGAAGGCAAGAACATCATGGGGCACGGTCCGCAGGTTCCAGATCCCTTTGGTCAGAGATTCCTTGAACGCTGGATACAGGATGAGATATGCCAGGATCAGAGCTCCGACGGATGCTACCAGAACGACGCCCGAAGCGATGTCTTTTGCGATCTTCGCCAGCGGATGGTACTCCTCGGATATCATGTCGATCGTCGTCTCTATGGCCGTGTTCAGCATCTCCGTGACCAGAACGAGAATGATCGCCATGGACAGCAGGATGAACTCGGTACGGGATATCTCGACGATCAACCCGGTAAGCAATGCCGCGAGCGCGGCCACCATATGGTACCGCATATGGCGTTGCGTTTTAACGGAGTAGATGATCCCGTCAATGGCGAGGTTTGCCTTGTCAATCCAGCGATTCGGCTTCAAGCGTCAAGTCTCTCCAGTATCTCTCGTTCCCGCTGCCGCATGCGGCGGGCTTTTGCCTCTCCCTGCTCATGATCATACCCTAGAAGATGGAGCAAACCGTGCACCAAGAGCCGATCGAGTTCCCTGCGCAACGGCTCTCCGGAGATCTTCGCCTGACGTTCCGCCGTTGGCATGGATATGACGATATCACCGAGCGCCGTTCCTGCCATATCGGGAAACGCCCCTTCGCGGAACGGAAAGGACAGGACATCGGTCGTCCGGTCCTTGCGCCGGTAGCGGCGGTTCAAGGTCCGCATGGCGCGGTCTCCCAGGATCAGGACGCTGATCTCCGCGTCCTGAATACCGGCCAGGAGGAGGATGCTCCTAAGCCGTTCCCGGATGGCCGACTGCGGCCTTCGATTCCTCAGTGTGCTTTTTATCAGGATGGTCACTTCGTTTTTTCGCGCCGGGAAACTCAACGCCAGGATAGTCTATACGGTGATGGAATATTCCATTCAGGATCATATTAAAGCTTTTCGCGATCTCGCGGAGGTCCTTGAGCGTAAGGTCGCACATGCTCAGCTGGTCATCGAGGAATATCCGGGTAATCACGCTGTTCGTCAGTCCATGAATGCGCTGCGGCGTTGGTTCCTCAAGAGTACGGGACGCAGCTTCCACCGCGTCGGCCAGCATCACGATCGCTGCGATCTTTGTGCGGGGCCGCGGTCCCGGATAGCGGAAATCCTGCTCAGAGACCACGGTTAAAGGCTGCAGCTCCCTCGCCTTCTGATAGAAGTAAGCGATCAGTGAATTCCCGTGGTGCTGCCCTATGATATCGACGATCACCGACGGCAGTTGATGTCGCCGGGCCATCTCGACGCCCTCTTTTACATGGGCAGTTATGATCAAGCTGCTCATGGAGGGGGTCAATTTATCATGTTTATTCTCATCGGTCCGCTGATTCTCGATGAAGTATTCCGGTTTCTGCGCTTTTCCGATGTCATGATAATAGGCGCCCACGCGCGCAAGGAGCGGGTTCTCGCCGATGGATTCGGCGGCCGCCTCTGCGAGATTCCCGATGACGATGCTGTGATGGTAGGTTCCGGGCGTCTTATAGACAAGCTCCTTGAGGAGTGGATGGTTCGGATCGAGGAGCTCCAGCAGCTTGATATCCGTGGCAATGTCGAAGAGCGCTTCGAAGAACGGCAGCGTAACGGTCACGATCGAGGCGGTCAGGACCGCGCCCACAAGTCCCGCGGCAAGGTCGATCGCGCCGCGCGTCAGCAGGTCTCCCCGATAAAGATCGATCGCGATAATGGCGATGAAACTGATCACCGCTGTCATGGCGCCGGCCCTGATCACGATCGTTCGTTTCTTGCAGCGTATGACATAGAGCGCAGCCATGATGCTCGACGTAAAGTAGTAGAAAGGCATAAGAGAATCGCCGCGGAAATCAATACCCACCAAAAGGCTGCTGATAAAGGAGAATGCGAGCGCGAGATGGAAATCGAGCAACAGGCTGACCAGCATAGCGCCGGCCGCGACAGGCAGGGCAAAGGCGACGGTCGCCACATCCATATGAAGCGCTTCGGCCAGGAGCGTCAGCATTGCCCGGAAGAACTGGGAAAGGATGACCGTAAGCAGGAGCAGGAACGCCAGAAGGATGATCTTGCGCGTGTCAATGGCCAGCGCCGGCCGGTACCTCTTCATGTCCCGGTAAAACAGGTAAAAGACGAGCAAAATGAGGAGCATCAACCCCAGGAACGCTGTTGCTTTCCCCGCGATGCTTTCGCGCATCAGCATGACCGCCAGAAGCGATGCGGTCATTGTCCCGATACCGACATTGATCATCCGCAACTTGCGACGGACGATCGGCACCGATTCGTCCTTATCCTGGTCAGGCAACGCCATCTTGGGCAGAAGACGCGAAGACGTATCATTTTTACTGCCCATGGTTCTCCTCGTACTTTTCGTAGGCTTTGATGATCTGCTGCACCAGGCGGTGTCGCACAACATCCTTGTGCGTGAAATAGACGAGTTTAATGCCTTCTATCCCGTCAAGGATCTTCTGTACCTCGACAAGACCAGAGCCCTTGCCCCCGGGCAGGTCGATCTGCGTCACGTCGCCGGTCACCACGGTGCGGGAATTGAAGCCCAGCCGGGTCAGGAACATCTTCATCTGCTCCGACGTCGTATTCTGCGCCTCGTCCAGGATGATGAAGGAGTCGTTCAGGGTCCTGCCGCGCATGAACGCGAGGGGAGCTATCTCTATGTCTCCCCGCTCCACAAGCTTGTTCGCCTTCTCGGTCTCGATCATATCATAGAGCGCGTCGTAGAGCGGCCGCAGGTAGGGGTTTACCTTCTCGATCAGATCGCCGGGCAGAAATCCCAGCTTTTCGCCCGCTTCCACGGCTGGGCGGACCAAAATGATCCTGCTCACCTCGCGCCTGAGCAGCGCTGAGACGGCCATGGCCATGGCAAGGTAGGTCTTGCCCGTACCCGCAGGACCGATGCCGAAAACGATGTCGTGGGTCTTGATCGCCTCGATGTATTTTCGCTGGGTCTCGTTCTTGGCAGCGACCTGCCGCTTTCGGTTCGAGACTGCTATGGTCTCGCGGAAGATCTCTTTGAGCGACGAAGTCGGGTCGGCGGAAAAAGCTCGGATTGCGGAGCTCACGTCCTCCTTATGCGTGATGACGCCCTTGGCGATCATTTCGGTGAGTTGTTTCAGGAGCAGTTCAACGCGAAGGACCGTCTGCTCGTCGCCTTCGATCTGGACCTTGGAGCCGCGGGCGTTCAGCTGGACGGAATAGAGGTCCTCGATGAGCCGGAGGTTCTTATCGAGCTCGCCAAAGAGGCTGGGGATGATCTCTTCGTTCTGAATAAGAAATTGGGAAGCTGTGGTTTTCATCCGATGACGCGGGTGAGTTACTGTCCCTTCCCGCTTGCTCAAATCTTAACACCCGTGACCGGCAAAGTCAACGATTCCCGCGGGTTATCCGCTTTGCAAAGCCTGTTATTCCGCTGTCCTCGCCAGGGTCAGGGCAACCACGGAGCCGGATCCCGCCTCTTTCAGCACACGGCTGCACTCGCTCATGGTTGCACCGGTAGTGAGCACGTCGTCGATCAGGAGTATCCCCCTACTTTTGACCTCCGTTGGACGGAGGAGACTGAAAGCGCCCTTCACATTGGCAGTACGCTCCGCACCCGTAAGCTCAACCTGCGGCCGCGTAGGACGTATGCGCACCAGGTTATCGTAGCAGAGGGTAAGATCGAATTTCTTTGATATGCCATGCGCGAGAAGCAAAGCTTGGTTAAACCCCCTGCTCCTGAGCCTTTTCCGATGAAGCGGCACCGGCATCACGATGTCAGGCTTAGCATCAAATGCGACCTGTCCTGCCATCCATGTCGCGAGAGGCCTTCCCAGAGCACTCAGCGGTCTGTATTTGTAGAGATGTATCGCCTCCCTGAGCGGCCCCTCGAAAAGGCCCGCTGCCAGGGCCTGATCATACTGTGGCGGATCCCTGCGGCAAGAAGCACATTCATGGCCCGGGCTGTGGATCAAGGCTTCGGGAGAACCAAAAGGCTTGCCGCACCTGGGGCAGACCGGGCCATTGATCCGCGCAAAGTCTGCCCAGCACTGGCCGCAGAATCGGGGAATGCCAGTCCCGTTCACCGGTGATCGGCAATAGGCGCAGGAGGACGGAATAAGGAACTCGAGGATGTGTTGGAAGATGGGATGGATCTGCATATTTGCAGAGATGCTCGTATTTTTAAAACAGCGGCAAGCAATATAACCTCGCCATATCCGAGAAAGCGAGGTATCCAGGAGCGTTTGATTTAAAGAGAAAGCATACTTCGCGCGTGCTCGCGCTTGACGGAAAAAGAGGACTCTATAGAGAACTATCGTATTATCAACTCATCCTGACGTATATCCTTTGAATATTCCTTCCCGCTTCCGTCGATAAACTCGACCGCTGCCTCTATCGAAGGCCTGTCATCGGAAAGACCGCTGATGATCATTTCCGGCAGCATCCCTGAGATCCCGAGCGCGAAGGTCGGATGCAGTGTATAACAATGTACCGCAGTTTCAGTCCTGTCGCAGGTCCACCGGTTCGGAACGCAGCCGGTATGGATGCGGCCCTGAGAGATCTTGAGTTTCATGCCGGAGATCCGGTCTCCCGGGCTGATCGAAAAGGCCGGGAACCGTACGGTCACGCTGCGGGCTTTTTCCGCGCCGGCATCGGTTACAACGCCGAAAAGGACCGCCAGCAGGCAACTATGAAGAAGCAGCTTTATGGCAAATCTCGGTCTCGCGTCCATATCTGGTCTCCTGAACCTGTAGATATTACTGTCACAACAGGAGGGCATCGGGCGGAATCATACGATCAAACTCCTCCCGGTCATTTCTTTTGGCTGTTCGATCCCCATAAGCTGTAGTACTGTTGGCGCCACATCAGCAAGACAACCGCCTGCTCGAAGCTTCACATTCTCGCCGACAACAATGAACGGTACCGGATCAGTGGTATGCGCCGTATGGGGCTGGCCCGTCCTGACATCTTTCATTACTTCAAGATTGCCGTGGTCAGCTGTTATCAATACGCGGCTGCCGGTCTCCTGTGCCGCTTTCAGCAATTTCCCCAGGCATTCATCCAGCACTTCGACCGCTTTTATCGCCGCAGGCATGATGCCTGTATGGCCGACCATGTCGGGATTGGCGTAGTTCATCATGATAAAGCCGTACTGGCGGGACAGGATGCGTTTCACAACCTCTTCCGTGACCTCGCGGGCGCTCATCTCCGGCTTGAGGTCATACGTAGCTACATCTCTCGGTGACGGGATAAGTACGCGGTCTTCCAGCGGGAAAGGCGTTTCTTCTCCGCCGTTGAAGAAGAACGTGACATGGGCATACTTTTCCGTCTCTGCTATGCGCAGCTGGCGAATCCCCTTTTCGCTCACCACCTGGCCAAGGATATGGGTCAACCGCACCGGCGGATAAGCAACGGGAAGATTAAAGGTCTCGTCATAGGTCGTAAGACAAACGAACATCCCCGGCTTCGGGACCCTCATTCTTTGAAAGCCGTCAAATGACGGGTCCGTGAGCGTCCTGGTGATCTCCCGCGCCCGGTCCGAACGGAAGTTGCAGAAGATGACCGCGTCACTGTCCTGGATGGTCCCATTCGAGGCTGTGACGCCGGAACCATTGATCACCGAAGGCAGCACGAACTCGTCGGTCTTCTTGTGCTCGTAGCTCGCAAGAACAGCATCAATCGCTGTCATCTTCCGAATCCCTTCGCCCTGCACGAGCGCTTCATAGGCCTTTTGTACCCGTTCCCACCGCTTGTCCCGGTCCATTGCGTAGTATCTGCCCGAGACCGTTGCGATCCGTCCAACCCCGATCTTTTTCATGTGTTCTTCGAGCTGCTTGATGTAACCCAGCGCGCTTGAAGGAGGCGTATCCCTGCCGTCAAGAAAGGCGTGGAACAGTACCTTGACAATGCCCTGCGCTTTGGCCAGGTCAAGCATGGCGAAGATATGGTCCATATGGCTGTGCACACCGCCGTCAGACAGGAGGCCCATGAGATGGAGCGCGGAACCATTCTTCTTCACTGTATCCATTGCAGTCAGCAACACGGGATTCGTGAAAAAATCGCCGTCGCGAATGGACTTGGAGATACGGGTAATGTCCTGGTACACGATCCTGCCGGCACCGAGGTTCAAATGTCCCACTTCGGAGTTGCCCATCTGGCCGTCAGGAAGACCAACCTGTTCGCCGGATGCCTGGAGCTCCGTATGGGGATTGTTCTGAAGCATGCTCGTGAACACCGGAGCCTTAGCCGAGGCGACTGCATTCCCTTCTTTGTTCATATTGATGCCCCATCCGTCCAGGACAACGAGTATCACCGGTTTGTCAGCCATGCATTCTCCTTCTTACATAATAAAAGCCAGCGTCTTTTGGGTCAGGTCGTTAAATGATCCTGATTCCTGACATCTGGCTTTCTATTTTCCTGCACTGCATTCAAGGTTTCAATGACTTGATCCAGACTACTGACCGTCATGGCACAAGGTCAGGAGGAAGTTCAACATAATACGATGTCCTTTTACAAAGTTTCACCGGCGTCCTTCGCGGTATCGCGGTAAACAAACGAATTGAACAGCTTTTGTCACGCTGGAAGCTAGCAGCTCTTCTCGAGATTCACGCCAAAGGTGTTCCATTTTCCGCAATTAGGGCAACGACCCGCCCAATCGTTCGTTTTATGCTCGCAATTTCCACAGGTATAGGGAACGATGATCTGCTTTCTGAACCCGAGCGCTTTCTTGAACTCTGCTGACGCAAGCCCCAGCGAACCGCGGCGAAGGTAGATATTGCCGAGGAGTTTATGCACATCGGAAACATCGCGGTCTCCCCAGTCTACGGTCGAAAGGATGTCGAAGGCCTCGTCAACCATCTCCAGTCGGTAGTAGAGCTTTCCCAGGAAGAACTTCACCGTGGTATCCTGGGGTTTCCAGGTCAGTGCCTGTTTATAGATCTCGATGGCTTTTCCCGGTTCTCCCTGTTTGAGATACAGGTCCTCAAGCCGCAGCAGCAGCAGGATCGACGACGTCATTTTGTAAGCCTTTTCCCAGAGCTCGGCCGCCTCCGTGGTCTTTCCTTCCTCATGGTAGACCTCACCGAGACCGAGATAGGCGGGGATGAAATCGCGGTCCATTTTGATGACCGTGCGGAACACTTTTCGCGCCTTGTCAAGCTCGCCGGACTCCAGGAGGGATCTTCCCAACTCATACCTGAATCCCGCAAGTTTCCGGTGCTCCAGCTCCTGCTCGGACGCGGTGAGCGGAGCCGCCAGAAGCCGTGTCTGCGCCTCGGTGAGTTCCGCCCAATTTCCAAGCCGGTGATATTGGTCGCGCAATCTCATGAGCGCCGTTATGTTCGTTGGATCGCGCTCCAGGATCGTCTGATACATCTTTATGGCATCTTCGGGTTTTTTCGCTTCCTCATAGTCAGCGGCAAGCGAGAACATCACTTCCTGGTTGTCCTGGTCCAGGTTCCACGCCTTCAAATGCAGCCGGATCGCTTCCTGTGCGTCCTTCTGACGAAGCTGGGTAATGCCCATTCGCAGCAGTGTGTCCACATGGTTGGGATCGATGTTCAAGATGCGTTGGAAGAATGCTATTGCCTCGGGATTGCGTTTCGCAAGAAGGGCATTGAGCCCCCGCGCGTAGAGCTCCTGGATCTTGCTGCGTTTCTTCTGTTCCCGCTGGACCTTCAGGCCCCGGAGGAAACGTCGAATATCACGCATGAGATAGACAAGAAATACCAGGCCTGCGCCCGTGGCGATCGAGATGAGGAAGAACGAGGATTTGGAGATTTCGTGAGTGCGTGACGGCGTAAGGTTGATCGTGATCAGTCCCTGGTTGATCTCGATGATCCAGGCAACTGCGAACAATGTTACGATCAACAATACCGTGGCGATATATCGCATCCTCTATCCTTTCTTTTTCAGGCCTTCGGGAACAATGTCTTTTGAAAACATCATCCGGATAACGTCGAACAAGTTCGGACCATACCCCTCAAATCCTGCTATCCGGTCAAATACTCATTGGATCTATACCAATAATTGGCAGAGATGCTACTTCATGATACCAGTTGTCTATCAGTAATGATACGGTCTGCCTTTGATGATCGTGTAAGCACGGTAAAGCTGTTCCAGCAGCACCAACCGTGCCATTTCATGGGTAAAGGTCCACCGCGAAAGCGCGATCACGGTGCGAGCGTTCCTGGTAACCGACTCATCGAGCCCCATTGCGCCGCCGATCACAAAGACCATCTCCCTTGTGCCTGATTCCATGACCTTGTTCAGGAACTCGGCGAACTCATGGGATGTGAATTCCCGACCTCGTTCGTCAAGAGCGACTACATGGGCCGCGGCAGGAAGCGCCTTTGCTATCTTTTCCGCTTCCCGCTGCCGTACCCGCGGAGCGTCCTTCAGGTCCTGGATCTTTTCCTCGCGAAGTTCCAGGAACTCTGCGTCTGCGTATGGTTTCAGATACCTCAGGTATTTGTCGATGCCGTCCTTGATGAACTGTTCGTGGGTCTTGCCCATGCACAGGACCCGAACCTTCACGAGGACGCTACCTTGCCGGAAGCTTCCTGCCGAACTCGTTTTGCATCACCCCAGAGCCGCTCAAGTCCGTAGAAGGAACGGGTCTGTTCGTCAAAGATATGTACGATCACATCACCATAATCCATCAGCACCCAGGTCGATTCGGACCCGCCCTCGATATGGGACGGACGAATGCCCTGCTCAGCTAACGCGTGACCAATGCCGTCGGCGATCGCGCCTATCTGGGTGATATTCGTGGCCGAACAGATCATAAAATAATCCGCGATCGTGGAAAGGTCGTTGATATCCAGGATCGTCACATCCAGTGCTTTTTTGTTCTCAGCGGCTTCAGCCGCGATCCGAGCCGTTTCCAATGCGCTAACCATAGAATTTTTTTTCAATTATATAGCCTTCCACCGCTTCGGGCAAGAGGTATTTGATGCTTTTACCCGATTTCACACGGTTCCGTATGTCGGTTGACGATATCTCATAGAACGGAATACGTTCAAGGATGATCCGGATGTTCCCGTTCGTTATTGCAAGCTGCTCGTGCCTGCGCTCGTCCAGTGCCTCCAGGTCTTGCCCCTTGACCTGGATAAAGTCCAGCTTCGCCAGGTCCTGAAACCTGCAGGACTCCCGCGAAAGGACCACGAATGTGCAGCTCCTCAGGAGCTTTTGCCATTCCCTCCAGGTCCTGATGTCCAGGAACGAATCGAGCCCGGTGATGAAATGGAGGTCCTTGTCCGGATAGAGCCGGTGAAGCTCATCTATCGTGTCAACGGTATAGGAGATCCCGCCGCGTTTGATCTCTATGTCCGAAACCTGAAAACGAGCATTGTTGTGTATGGCTCGGCGTACCATTTCCAGACGGTCGGCCGCCGAAGGCATGTTTTCCTGTTTGTGCGGAGGGAGCAGGGCGGGAACGAACAACACCTGTTCGAGGTTCAACCGGTCGCACACGTCCTCAGCGGCAGCAAGATGGCCAAAATGAATGGGATTGAACGTCCCGCCGAGTATACCGATGCGTTGTGACAATCAAGCTCCTAACCGTATTTAGGATTACTTTCTGATCTGCCCGGTGCCGAAAACAATGAACTTCGTTGACGTGAGCTCCTCCAGACCCATGGGCCCGCGGGCATGGATACGGGTCGTGGAGATCCCGATCTCGGCTCCCAGGCCGAACTCGAATCCGTCGTTCAGGCGCGTCGAAGCATTGATGAACACCGCGGAAGCGTCCACTTCACGCAGGAACCGCATGGCCTTGCCGTAGTCGGTCGTGACAATGGCCTCGGAATGCTGGGACCCATGGGCTGCGATGTGCGCCATGGCATCTTCCATGCTGTCAACGACCTTGGCGTTCAAGATCAATTCGTTGTACTCCGTGTCCCAGTCCTTCTCGACCGCGGCTTTGGTGCCGGGAACCGTCTCAACGGTCCTGCCGCAACCCCTGATCTCGACCTTGGCATCCTGGAAGCGCTTCAGCATCTTCGGCAAAAACGTCTTTGCCACATCTTTGTGTACCAGCATGGCTTCCATGGCATTGCAGGTGCCCGGCCGCTGCACCTTGGCATTGAAACAGATCTCCTCTGCCATTGACAGATCGGCCTTGTCGTCCACATACACGTGACAGACACCTTTATCATGCTTGATCACCGGGATCGTCGAGTTCTCGGACACGAAATTGATGAGCCCTTCGCCCCCGCGCGGAATTATCAGGTCAACGAACTGTTTCGTCTTGAGTATTTCGAGAACGCATGCCCGGTCGGGGTTCTCGATAAATGAAACAGCGCCATCGGGGATCCCTGCCTCTGCGCCGGCCTTGTTCAGCACGTCTGCGATCGCAGTATTGGAATACACGGCCTCGGACCCGCCGCGCAGCAGTACGGCATTTCCCGACTTAATGCAGAGTGCGGCAGAGTCAGCGGTAACGTTCGGGCGCGACTCGTAAATGATCCCGATCAATCCGATCGGCACCCGCATCTTGCCGACCTGCATCCCGTTCGGCCTGCGCCACATCCGGAGCACTTCTCCCACGGGGTCCGGCAATACGGCCACCTCACGAAGCCCGTCAGCCATGGCCTTGATCCGGTCGGGATTCAAGGTCAGGCGGTCTATCATCGCCTTTGACAGGCCTTTCTTTTCCGCATCGACCAGGTCCTTTTTGTTCTCGGCTATCAGGCGGCTGGCTTCCTTCTCCAGCCCCGCGGCCATTTTGATAAGCGCGTTGTTCTTGACCTCGGCCGTCAAGTTCGCCAGCGCACGGGAAGCAGCCTTGGCCTTCCTGGCTTTTTCAACCACATATTGCTTGATGTCCATCACAACCCCCGACATTATAATTATATTTACTCCGCACTCCGCACTTCGAACTCCACACTTCAGAGAATCACAAGGTCGTCCCTATGGATGACCTCATCATAGTCCTTGTGCCCAAGGACCCCTTCGATCTGCGATGTCTTGAGTCCTTTGATCTTCTCGAGATCATCTGAGGAATATTTCGACAGGCCTCGTGCGAAGATATTCCCGGATCTGTCGGCGCAATGCACACAGTCGCCCGCCTTGAAAGTCCCCTCTATCCGTACAATACCACCGGGGAGCAGGCTTTTCCCCTTGTTCTCGAGCGCATCCCGGCCGCCGTCATCAACAATAACTCCACCGTTGGTGCAGGCGGTGTAAGCAATCCAGTGCTGACGGCTCCGATTCCTGACCGCCTTGGGCAGGAAGAACGTGCCAACCTCCACTCCTTCGAACACAGACCTCAGCATTCCCTGTTTTTTTCCATTCACGATCAGCATGGGAACGCCATAAGCACCTACTTTCTTCGCAGCCATGAGCTTCGACCGCATGCCGCCCGTCCCGACCAGGCTTTGGGCATCTCCAGCTCCCCGCTCCACCTCTGCGGTCAGCTTCTCAACAAGCGGAATGAACTGTGCGTGAGAATCTATGCGGGGATCGCTGGTGTAGAGTCCATCGATGTCTGACAGTATCACCAGGAGGTCCGCGTCAGCAAGATGGACCACCATGCCGGAGAGATTATCATTGTCCCCGAACTTGATCTCGGCAACAGCAACCGTGTCGTTCTCGTTAATGATCGGAATAACATCGTGTTCAAGCAGCGTGTGGAGCGTTGATCGGGCGTTCAGGAACCGTGTGCGGTTCGACAGGTCCTCGCGGGTCAGGAGTATCTGGGCGACCTTTTTATCATGGGTTGCAAAGGTCTTCTCATACATCCACATGAGACGGGACTGGCCAACTGCCGCAGCTGCCTGCTTGAGCGGCAGGGGCATTCCCTTGGTCTTCTTGAGCCCGAGTTTGGCCAGACCGGCGGCAATGGCGCCGGAGGACACGATGATCACTTCGCGTTTCTGGTCCATGATCGCCGATATCTCGGCTGCAAGCTGCTCGATCCGTTTCTGATCAAGCCCCTCGCCCGCACCGGTCAGGACGGCGCTGCCGATCTTGATCACGATCCGTTTGGCCTTGGCAATGAGTTTTTTTCTGTCCTGGGACATACTTTTTTCGTGCGACACAAAGAAGTCGGAATCTTCTGACAGGATTACAGGATGGGAATCTGATAACTGCGAAACGGTATGTTATCCAGTTGATCCTGTTATCCTGTCAAGGCCGGCGCCTTCCTTATGCATTTCCCGCTCTATCCTTTCTTCTTCAACTTTATCGGAAAGGAAGTTCAGCAGGTTATCAAGCCCTTTGCCGGTTATCGCGGACACCGGGAAGAACATATACCCTGCCTGCCTGCAGTGCTTTTCCAGTGATTCCAGATGTTCAGGGATAGCTGCATCTACCTTGGTTGCGGCAACGGCCATATACTTCTGTTTCAGTTCCGGGCTATAGAGTTCCAGCTCACGATTGATCTTGCTGAAGTTCTCCACAGGATCCCCGGGAACAAGTCCGGACACGTCAACCATGTGCAGCAGGATGGAGGTTCGTTCAACATGGCGCAGGAACTCGAAACCCAGCCCCGAGCCCTGATGGGCATTCTCGATCAGCCCGGGAATGTCCGCTACCACAAATCCCTTCCTGTTCTCCGGCTTGACCACGCCGAGCACCGGCGTGAGCGTGGTGAAAGGATAGTCGGCGATCTTTGGCCGTGCGGCCGATATCCTCGATATCAACGTGGACTTGCCTGCGTTCGGGAAGCCAACGAGCCCGACGTCCGCCAACAGTTTCAATTCCAGGAAGAGGGTGAACTCCTCGCCTTCTTCGCCCGACTGGGCATGGCGCGGGGCCTGGTTCGTTGAGGTCTTGAAAAAAGCATTCCCTTTTCCGCCGCGGCCGCCCTTCGCAAGCACATACTCCATGCCGTCGGTATCAAGATCCACTATCGGCACGCGTGTCTCATGGTCGCAGACAAGCGTCCCGACCGGAACCCGGATGATAATATCCTTGCCGTCTGCACCGGTCTGCTGCTTTCCCCTGCCCTGTTCCCCCTTTTCAGCCCAATAGTTCTGCTGATACTTGAGATCGATCAGCGTGCCCAGCTGCCGGTCGGCACGGATGATAACATCGCCCCCCTTGCCGCCATCTCCGCCGCTCGGTCCTCCCATGGGAACATAGGCTTCCCGTCTGAATGCCACGCATCCTGCGCCGCCATGACCGGACCTCACGTAAATCTTTACTCTGTCGATGAAATTAGACATCTTTTGAATCACTCATGCAAAAGCAAATCCTTAATGACCTATACTCACACTGAGGCACGAAGCGCACTTCGTGTCTTCGTGGCTTTGTGTGAGAAAGACCTGAGCAGTTGCCTTTTCCCCTTCTAGTTGGTCAACCTTTAGAAATATACAGATACCCCGCTCAAAATGCAAGCAAGGGGGAACAAAAAAGGCGGCTCCGTGAGGGGCCGCCTTCCATGGTTATCCGCTGATGGATACGTCTACGCCGGAACTGCGTATACGCTGATCTGCTGACGGGTCTTGTCTTTGCGCTCGAACTTCACGACACCATTGATCATCGCGAAGAGCGTATCGTCCTTGCCCTTGCCCACATTCAATCCCGGATGGAACTTGGTTCCCCGCTGACGCACAAGGATCGTGCCTGCATGGACAACTTCGCCACCGAACCGTTTCACGCCGAGATACTGCGGATTGCTGTCACGACCGTTACGTGAACTGCCAACACCTTTTTTATGAGCCATTGAACTATCCTCCGAACTTTCAGCGTAACAGCGTTACGCCTTGATCTCTTTCACTTTGAGCGTGGTGAAGTTCTGCCGGTGACCGTTGGTCCTCCGGAAGCCCTTGCGGCGGCGGTGCTTGAAGATGAGGAGCTTCTCGCCCCGGCCTTCTCCCATCACCTCGGCGGTCACCTTTGCATTGGCGATCGTCGGCTTGCCCACGTTCATCTTGTCGCCGTCGGCGACCATCAACACTTCGTTGATCTCGACAGCATCGCCCTTCTTTGCGTCGAGCTTTTCAACCCTGAGAAGATCACCGGGAGCCACTTTATACTGCTTTCCTCCCGTTTTGATTACCGCGTACATGCCTGTTCCTCCTTGGAAAATAAGCAAAACCCGTTTTTTGGAAGCGTATAAATACCATGTAACCCGTGAACTTGTCAAGGGAAAAAACAGCTTACCAGGAAGTTTTTTTGGGCAGGAAGGCGGGAATTGATCCTAACCGGACCGTCGGGACGGCGGAATAGAGCCAGCCTGAGCTTTTTGATACCACTTTTCAAAATCCTGTGCGTCAGGGTCCTTTTCCGACGGGGCCCAGGAAGCCTGATGCTGTTCCGGGGAGGGACGATAAGGTCCCTGTTTTACCTCGAAAAAGATCGTTCCCGCTTTCACCGCAGCCATGGCATGCCAGGTATGAGGCGGGATATCAAAGCCCATAATGGATATTGAAATTCATCCGTTTGCGGGGCGAGGCCGCTGCCTGTGCAGAGAGTTCGTCAAGAATGGCTGTGGTGATCAATTTCATTTTACGGTAACCGTCTTCGATGCGGCCCCGGGCCGGGCTTCCTGTTCCTGCGCAAGTTCGGGAAGTGTTGTCGGCATGGTTTCGACGACCTTTTGCATTTCCTCGTCGGACACAGGGAGATAATAGATCTCTTCACCCTCTTTCTGCATCTCCTTAAGATCAACGACCGCGCCGGGAGGCAGGTCTGAACCGTCGTGGGTCTTTCCCTTTATCGCGTAAATCACCCAGCGCGGCCCCTCGAGCGACAGCACCAGGTATGCGCAGTCGGACACAGCGAGGATCGAGTGCGCGGCAATCTGCGACATCGTTTCGTAGCTCAGCACCATGCCGCTGCCGAACTCGTAGCCCACCGGGACCACGACAGCTTTCGAGAGCTGATACACACCATATGCTGCTCCGCCGCCCGCTGAAACCGCGGTCCCTGCAGCGAGCGTTGTTCCGGCAATGACATTGCCGAAAACGTTCGTTGCTGCAGATCCTGCTTTTCCAGTCACCATGACGGTTCCGCCGGCGACAGTTCCTGTCA
>JAOUEV010000062.1 GCA_029858565.1 Nitrospirota bacterium
CATCAGATTGTCGCAGCACATGAGAACAAGGAGTGCGATGGATTCGAAGATTTGTTGTTTGCTTGACATTGAAATATACTTTGCTATAGTAATCACATGCAACTTACTCGTGAAGGCGATTACGGAGTTCGAAGCGTATTATATCTGTCTCGACAACCTTATAAGAAGATCAGCTTTGTCTCTGAAATTGCTGATATGTACGGAATTCCCCGAAGTTTTCTCGCAAAAATACTTCAAAAACTTGTTAAATCAGGCATTGTAAAATCTTATCGCGGTGTAAAGGGAGGTTTTTCTCTTGCACGTCCTGCAAAAGAAATATCAGTGCTCGATGTTGTAGAATCGATAGAAGGGAAGATGGCCATGAATCTCTGCCTTGCTGACCGGAAGAAATGCGAGTTCCTGCGACAGTGCCCGGTTCACCATGTATGGCACAATGCTCAACAGAAATTCATTGAGGAGCTGAAAAAACACAATTTTGATGATCTATCGCGTCAAAAAAAATGATCTGACCAAGCCTGCTGAAAACATTAGAGAGAACTACGGGTCGTAATCGTGTGTGTGCCTAGGATGAGCTTGCATTCCTCCGTTAGGGCGAGTTATTAGTCCAGTGATGCCCGGAATATACAGATTATATGAATAGATCGTAACGCTTCGGTGGCCTAATAAAATGCTTGCTATCCGGGCTTAAACAGGCTACATTATGTCCTGATTAGGTGGCAAGCTTCGTGTGAAATCATCAGTGCGGCGGAAGATGATCCATAAGGAGGGATTGTATGAGTGATTATGATTATGATCACGAAACAGTGAGAGGTTTTGTCCTGTCATCCGTTTTCTGGGGAGTCGTCGGTATTGTCATCGGGTTATGGATATCTGTCCAGATGTGGAGCGCAGGCTGGAATATCGCACCCTATTTCACCTTCGGGCGTCTGCGCGTTGTTCATACCAACGGACTTGCGTTCGGACTGGGTGTGGGGGCAATATTCGGAATATCCTATTATATTCTCATGCGTCTGACAAAGCGCCCTTTGCTCTTTCCGGTATTGGCACGGGTGCAACTCTATGTGTTTAATATTGCCATAGCGCTCGCGGCCCTCAGTCTGTTCCTGGGCATGAACCAGTCCCTTGAATACGCTGAACTGGAGTGGCCTCTTGATATCGGTGTTGTAATCTTATGGGTCATGTTCGCGGTGAACGTATTCGGAACGATCATAAAACGTAAAGAAGAACAGATGTATATATCCTTGTGGTATGTCATCGCAACCGTGGTAGCGGTTGCTGTCCTGTATATTGTCAACAACCTGTCGATCCCCGCGGGATGGGATAAGTCCTATCATCTTTTTGCAGGAGTGAATAGCGCGAATGTGGAATGGTGGTACGGCCACAACGCAGTTGGTTTTGTGTTCACAACACCAATCCTGGCCATGTTCTACTACTTTCTTCCGAAATCAACAGGACTACCCATATACAGTCATCGTCTGTCGATTATAGCATTCTGGTCGCTCATATTCGCCTATCTCTGGACAGGAGCGCATCACCTCGTTTACACACCGCTTCCCGACTGGATCCAAACTTTGGCAATCGTTTTTACCATATTTCTGATCGCCCCTTCGTGGGGTTCGGTGATCAATGGCTATTATACTGTGGGGAATGACTGGTCAAAGATGCAGACAAACTATCTTACAAAGTTCTTTATCTGGGGGATAACTTTTTATGGCCTTCAGACAGTTCAGGGGCCGACCCAAGGGCTTCGTGTCGTTAGTCAACTGATCCACTACACGGACTGGGTTCCCGGCCATGTACATATGGGCACGATGGGCTGGGTTACAATGACCGTTACCGCATCAATGTACTATATCATTCCCAAGATAAGCAAAACCGATCTCTACAGCGTCAAGATTGCAAATACCCATTTTTGGCTGGTTTTGATAGGGCAACTTATGTTCTCAATAACCATGTGGATAACGGGTATTCAGCAGGGTGCACTATGGAAGGCTGTGAGTTCTGATGGAAGCCTAAAGTATACCTTCTACGAGACTCTCATTCGGAACTATCCCTATTGGCAGATGAGAACCATTGCCGGTGTTATTTTTACGATTGGAATGCTGTTTTTTATATACAATATTCTCATGACGATCCGTAAGGGCAAAGCTCTTACGGCGTCGCAAGGGTAGGAGGTCATCATGGCGGGTGATATTTATAGAAAACCGATTCTATTTGCCATTGCTTCAACCGGGATGATCCTGGTGGGAACTATCGTGACGATGGTCTATCCCATGCTGACCCCTGATATGCATCCAAAAATGGAGGCGTTGAAGCCTTTCACAGCGCTACAACTGGCAGGACGCGATATATACCAGCGAGAAGGTTGTAACAACTGTCATACGCAAACGGTAAGACCGTTGAAAACGGAAGTAATGCGATATGGTGAGTATTCAAAAGCAGGCGAATTTGCCTATGATCGTCCCTTTCTCTGGGGATCCAAGCGCACCGGCCCTGATCTCGCCCGCATTGGCGGCAAATATCCCGATGTTTGGCATTATCGGCATTTTGAAAATCCTCAGGCAATGTTCGAGAAGTCGAATATGCCCCAATACGCCTTTCTCAAAGAAGTCAAACTGGATCTGACAAAGGTCGAATCGCATATGAAGGCAAACGATTTCCCCTTTACCACCTCTGAGATCGCGACGCTTAAGGACAGGACCGAAATGGATGCACTGGTTGCCTATATGCAGGTCATCGGCACTTCCGTGAGGAAGAAGGAAGTCCGTGCTGTTGCAGAAGCCTCGACTAGATCTCGCGAAAAGAATCCTTTTGCAGGCGATAAGAAAGCGATCGAACTTGGCAGGAAGCTTTATGCTGACAACTGCCAGATGTGTCATGGTGAGAATGGAAAAGGGGATATGGGGCCAAGCCTTGCCGATGATGTCTTCTTCGGTGTAAAGGGCGACCTGGCGGATGATGATTATTACGAAGTTATCAATAACGGAATCGAACCGGGCATGGTCGAGGAAGGCAGGATAGCAAAAAGCTCCATGCCGTCATTCAAAGGAACATTGAGCAGGGAACAGATATGGTCGATCGTAGCGTATATCCGATCCCTGCAGGGGAAATAAGGAGGCATCAATGGCAGAAGAACTGGAAAATATAGATAAATTCGAGGCAAAGGAAACTCATAACAAGCTGCCTATAGGCTGGCTTATCCTGTTCTGGGGGCTCATTATATGGGGAGCCTTCTATCTGTACATGTATACTCCGTCACTGGGCGGATGGAGCCAGGAAAAGGAATATCAGGAATCAGTGACTAAGTAGCCGCGTGGCAAATGACAGCCGGGCATGATTGCAAGCCCGGCTGTTTATGATGCATTTTATAACGGCACGTACATTGGAAAGGTGCTTACCATGGATATCTCAATTGTCGCAACGATCGCTTTCACCGTCATCCCGACGATCGTAGTGGTATATTTGTTCGTAAAGTCATCGAAACACAAGTAGTTGCAATGACGATCCGTATTGGAGTCTGGAGATGGCTTGCAAAGATACTGCAAGCAGCAGGTGTTCTCGGAATACCGTTTCTCAGAATTAATGGAGAAAGCGTACTGCGATTTGATGTTCCTGCGCTGACCCTGCATGTGTTTGGAACCCGCTTGGCGATGGATGAGTTTTTTCTCGTTCTTGTCGCAGTCCTCTTACTTTCATTCCTGGTCGCTGTTCTGACCGTTCTTTTCGGTCGTATATGGTGCGGATGGGTCTGCCCGCAGACCGTGATAACTGATTTCACGGGGTTTGTTGATGCCGGTCTTCGTCGCGGGAAATTGTCCTATGCCGGATCGATCCTGCTGCTCGTCCCGATAAGTCTTTTGCTGGGCGCCAGCGTGATTTGGTACTTTGTGTCGCCATATGAGTTCTTTGACCGGCTCAGGACGCACACTCTGGGGCCGGTCGTCTGGACCTTGTGGATTTCTACGACCCTTATTACTTTTGCAAATTTATCGTTCATTCGACGTTCCTTTTGCGCCACCATTTGTCCTTATGCAAAGATGCAAGGTATGCTCTTTGATGAGCAGACCTTGATCATCGCAATGGACCCTGAACGAAGGAACGAATGCATGGGCTGTGATGCATGCGTCCGGGCATGTCCCGTGGGGATCGATGTTCGAAAAGGACTTCAATCCGCCTGTGTTAACTGCGCCGAGTGTATCGACGCCTGCGCAGATAAGATGAACAGAAAAATGCGTGGGTCGCTCATCGGCTATCGATATGGTCTATCGGGTGGCAGATTCGTTCCGTGGCGAAAAGGAGTGGTTCTGTCGTCTGCTGGTTTAGCAGCATTCATGGTGCTATTTACGATTCTGGTTGTGTCCCGCCCGAGCGTCGAAATGGTCATCGTGCCGGATACCCGATCGGAGCCGGCCATCACTTCAGAGGGCGATTTGCTCAATATGTTCACGATCACACTCACGAATAGAACCGGATCAGATCAGAAACTTATGATACAGGCAGTTAACAGCTTCGTCCGCGCGACGACTGTCCCTGGCAACGTACAGGTACGCAAGAACGACCGCGTGCGGATATCGATCGTAGTAAAGGTGCCAGGCAGCGACTTGCGTAATAATTTGCCGATAAAGATCCCGGTCAAGGTGGTTTCAATGACAGATCCTTTGGTATCGGTAACTCAAACAATAAACCTGCAATATCCCCCTGATAACCTATGAATAGACTCCTTGCAGCTGTTGTGACGATAGTACTGATCTTAATCATCTTGATGATCGTGATAGGGGCCAGAACCTTCGACGGGACGGTGGTGAAAGATCCCTATACTACCGCATTGCAGTGGGACCACAATATTCATGAGCAAAAGGCAGCAGGGTGGAAAGTCATACTGATGACACCTGTTGTCCGATCAATGACCCCGGAAGTGACTGTCCACATCGTCGACAGGAAAGGGAACGATATGCGGGATGCAGTTGTGGAACTGTTCCTGACAAGGCCTTCAACTGATAACTATGACAGTTTATACCGAATGGTGCACAAGGCAGCCGGCCAGTACGTGTCTCTTGTGAGGGTCCCCGCAGCGGGAAGGTGGACCATAAATCTTACCGTGCGCGGTGAAGGAAGGATTGTCAGCTACTCGGAAACGATGAACGTTGAATTGACCACACCGCACTAAATAATCACCTTCGTGAACTCGCAATACAACATACCTGGCGCCGCATATCCCGTCGACATTAATAGCTGATGTAGTACGATGTGTCCATCATAAAAAATAACCTCTTGACAGAAATCCTAGCAGTTGGTAAATTATCAGCTCAATTAATTAACCAGTTGATTAAATAAAGCCGTGACTAAGACCATACTTACCAAAAAGACCGGGGCAGGAAGAAGGCCACGGAAGAATCTTGCTGTCATAGACAGTCGAGTCGCCATATTGACTTCTGCGAGAGGTGTGTTTGCTCAAAAGGGCTATGACGGGACGACCATGCGTGAGGTTTCATCGGCAGCAGGTGTAAATAACGCCATGATCTATTACCACTTTAAGGACAAGCAGGAGTTGTACCGTGCAGTACTGCTTGATTCGTTCTCAGCGCTTGAAAGCATATGGGAAAAGGAGATATTCCGCCAGGATGTTCCCGTACGCGAGAAGATACGTGTCTATGTCGATGAATTGATACGGTTCCACCTTGCCAATGAGGACCTGCGTCGGATCATCTTCCGTGAGTTCAACGTGTGCAGTGAAAACTGCCGTTGGATGGCTGACAAGCTCTTTTCCAAGACGTTCAAGAGGCTGGCTGCACTGCTGCAGGAAGGTGGAAGGCGCGGTGAAATACGGCCGTGCGATCCTGCTTTTGCCGTCCCTGCCATAGTCGGCATGGTGACCCATATATTCATGGTTCATCCTGTTGCGGAACATATTTCCGGCAAACAGCTTATCATAACACCATCCCGTCTTGGAGCATTCGTAACGGACCTCTTTTTCGACGGTCTGGGAATCACGAAATCTGATAATAGTGCAGAAAAAAGGAAACTATGATGAGCCGAACAGGACTGATGTTCATTCTGCTGCTGGGACTCTTTTCTTCCGCCCGTGCCGAAACTGCGGTGTATACGATCCAGGATGCTTATAACTCCGCATTGCGCTCCCATGAGGCAGTGAAGATAGCTGAGGAATCTCGCATACAGACGGAAAGCAGGGTTGATCAGGCGAAGACCTATCTCTATCCGCGGTTGACAGGAAATGGAGCCTATACTCGATACAATGAGGTCCTTCCACCGGGCGGCGGGTTTGTTTTTCAGCCGATTGACGAGATCCGCGCAGGTATCGTTCTGACCCAGCCGCTCTATACCGGCGGCAGGACCATGGCTGCCTGGCGGGCAGCCATGGATATGAATGAAGCAAGCAGGCATGAGCTGGCTAGTACACGCCAGAGCATTATGGCAGGCGTTGCCGAATCCTATTATGCGGTGATCAAGGCCCAGAAATTGCTGGATGTCAGCAAACAGTCCCTGGTACGCATGGAGCGGCATAAAAAAGTAACAGAGCGCGAGGCCGCTACCCGTAAGACAAAAGCCAATGCCTCGGCACTGTTGCGAGCGAATACACTTGTCAACCAAGCTCGGATCGGCGTGCTTCGCGCAGAGGATGGGCTTACGATCGCCCGTCAAAGGCTGTCGCTTGTGACGAATTTGCCTGCGGATATTGAGGTTGTGGAACCGGATCCATTGCAGGAACCTGAGGAATCGGTGGCTGTCATCATGCTGACAGCTCTTCAGCAGCGCGACGATTATGCGCGTTCCCAACTGGATCGGAAAGTGTCGGAAGAGTTCGTTGCTATCACACAAGGTGGCCATTATCCTCAGGTTTATGCGGAGGGCGGGATCCGCTATACGCAATCCGAGCCGAATACACAGATGGACGGTACGATCTACTACGGCGGCTTGAGACTTCAGATCCCGATTTTTGAAGGTGGCTTGATGAAATACGAGGTTTCTGAAGCAAGATCGAAACAGCGCCAGGCAGATCTCGCCAGTTCCTTGCTGAAACGACGGATCGAGGCTGAGGTGCATGAAGCCTATATTAACTATCAGACGATAACGGCTGTACTTGCGACCGCAAAACTCCAGCTTGCCGATGCCCGAAGCAATTTTGATGCTGTAGAGGGGCTCTTTGCCGAAGGGCTTGTCCCGAGCCTTTCATTGATAGACGCAGAGCAGGCGCTTTCCCTGGCAGAGCGGGAATTGGTATCTGTGATGCTGGACCGCCAACTTTCCATTATCCGGTTGGAAAAAAGCGTCGGTATGCTCGGCAAAAGATCATAAGCGAGGTCATTCATGAAACTTCCTGAAATATCCATAAAACGTCCTGTATTCATGACCATGGTCGCTCTTGCCTTGATCGTGTTCGGCATCGTGGCGTTCCCGCGACTTGCGCTCGACCTGTTCCCAAAGGTGGATTTCCCGATCGTGAATGTCACTACCAAGCTGGTGGGCGCGAGTCCGGAGATCATGGAGGTCGATGTCACCGATACGATAGAAGAGGCGGTCAATACCATCAGTGGCGTTAAATCGATAACGTCGCGCAGTATGGAGGAGTATTCGATCGTAACCGTCGAGTTCTATCTTGAGCGGAACGTTGAACAAGCCGCCCAGGATGTTCGGGACAAGGTCGCGGCGGTCAAGAACCGGTTGCCCAGGGATACGGAACCGTCGGTCATTGAGAAGATCAGCCCGGAGGACCAGCCGATTGTCTGGATCGCTGTATCGGGAGAGCGGACAATAAAGGACCTGACACATTATGCCGACAAGGTCCTAAAGCGGGAGATCGAAAAGATCCCGGGTGTCGGGTCCGTGACCATGAGCGGCGGACGAAAGCGGCAGGTGCGAATCTGGATCGACCGAAATAAAATGGATGCAGCGGCATTGACGTCAGAAGACATCAAAATTGCCCTCGGACGTGAACACCGGGAGGTTCCTGGAGGAAGGGTAGAAAACGCGCGAACTGAATATATCGTAAAAACCAAGGGCGAATTTGAAACGCCTGAGGCGTTCAACGACCTGGTGATCGCCTATCGCTACGGAAAGTTGATCAAACTTCGCGATATAGGATCAGCCGAGGACGGTCTTGAGGATGAACGGTCGCTGACGAGGTTCAACGGGAAATCGGCAGTTAGCCTTTCGGTAAAAAGACAGTCCGGAGAGAACACGGTGGCTGTGGCGGAACGAGTAAAGACCGCTGTCGCCGGTATCAAACCGCCCCAGGGGGTGCATCTTGACATCACCTTCGACCAGTCAAAGTATATACGGCGTTCCATTGAGGATGTTCAGGTATCGCTCTGGCTCGGCGCGGTCCTGGCCGTCCTGATCATATTCGTCTTCCTCAGAAGCATGCGCAGCACCTTGATCAGTGCGGTCTCGCTGCCTGTATCGGTCATCGCAACCTTCGCGTTCATCCAGATGTTCGGCTTCACCCTGAATATGATGACCATGCTCGGCCTTTCCCTGTCAATCGGCATACTGATCGATGACGCCATCGTCGTTCTTGAGAACATCTATCGCCGCATGGAAGAAGGGGAGGAGCCCATGCAAGCGGCGTTAGAAGGATCGTCGGAGATCGGATTAGCGGTCATGGCCACGACCCTCTCGATCGTCGCCGTATTCGTGCCCGTCGCTTTCATGAAGGGCCTTATCGGTAAGTTCTTCTTTGAGTTCGGCATCACGGTGACCGTCGCGGTTCTTGTTTCGCTCTTTGTATCGCTGACGCTTACTCCCCTGATGACCTCCCGGTTTTTGAGCTATAAGAAGAAGCACGGGAAACTGTATATGTTCCTGGAAAAGGGTTTTGACAGGGTATTCGACCTGTATAACCCTCTCCTGGCCTTTGCCTTGCGGAACCGCTGGAAGGTTATCCTTTTCGCAGGCGCAAGCGTCGTCGCCGGTCTCGCGCTTTTCGCCGTTCTCGGCAAGGAATTCATGCCGCAGGAAGATCAGGGCCGGTATCTTGTCCGACTGGAAATGCCCATTGACTACTCGCTTGCACGGGCAGACAACGTGATGAGAAAGATCGATGAGCAGATAAGGAAAAGGTCGGAGGTGCAGAGCACTTTTTACGTTACGGGGTCCGATCTTACCCCGGATGTCAATAAGAGCAAAATATACGTTAACCTGAAAGAGCGAAAGGACAGAAATATCGCACAAGCGGACTCGATGAAGGAGGTCCGGGACTCGCTCACCAATATATCCGACTTGAAAGTTTCCGTTGAAATGATCGCTATGGTGGGAGGAGGTATGCGAGCTGTTCCGATCCAGCTTATGGTCCAAGGCAGTGACCTTGAGGACCTGAATAAACGCACCCTTGCGATCAAGGACAAATTCTCAATGATTCCCGGCGTCGTGGATGCTGATACCTCGATCGAGATCGGCAAGCCGGAAGTACGTATCCAGATAGACCGGGACAAGGCCGCAAACCTCGGTGTTTCGGCTGGCGCTATAGGCGCGACAGTCAATACCATGATCGGGGGCGAGATCGTTGGCAAGTACAAAGATGAAAAAGAAGGAGAACGGTATGACATTATGGCACGGTTATTGGCCTCGGAACGGGACCGCCCCGGGAATATCGACACGCTCCTCATCAGGGCCTCTACAGGAGAACTGGTGCCGCTGAAGGACATTGCTATGACACGGATCGGAACGGGGCCGACGGTGATCATGCATTACAATCGACAGAGGGCGGCGACGCTCTTCGCGGGCACGGAAAAAACCAAACCCATGGGCGAGGCGATGAATGATCTGAACAAAATTGTAGCTGAAAACATCTCGGAGGATATCTCGACCAAGTACGTGGGCATGGCGGATGTCATGCTGGATGCCTTTAAGAACATCGCTTTCGCGATGGTCATCGCGGTTATCATGGTCTACATGATTCTGGCCTCCCAGTTCGAAAGCTTTGTGCATCCTTTTACGATCATGTTCTCATTGCCTGTCAGTTTGATCGGCGCGATGGGGGCATTGTACCTGACGGGGGAGCGTGTTCAGATCTTCAGCCTTATCGGCATTATCATGCTGATGGGACTGGTGACCAAGAACGCCATCCTGCTCGTTGATTATACGATAACGCTTCGGCATCGGGGCATGAGCAGGGAAGAGGCGCTAATGAAAGCAGGACCGGTCCGGCTTAGACCGATTGTTATGACCACGGCTGCTATGGTGTTCGGCATGCTGCCCACAGCGCTCAAGATTGGCGAAGGTGCTGAAGCGCGCGCACCCATGGCAATAGCTGTGATAGGAGGACTAATAACCTCGACCCTGCTGACACTTGTGGTTATCCCGGTTGTCTATACACTGGTAGATGACATCGAGAAATGGTTTAAAGCAAAGACTACAACGCGATGAAAAGAAAGGTAATTATAGGATTAGTAAAATAGCAAGTGTTACTTTAACTATTAGCATAAGGAACGACGCGTGATCAATCTAGGGCACATCATATATTCAAATTGCTATCCTGTCCATGCGGGTATCCTGAATGGTGGGATCTCTTTCCCCTTCAAAATGACCAGCGGGATTCCAACGGAACTGAATCGCTATTTGGCAGAAGGGAAGATCGATGTCTCTCCGTCCTCGAGCATTGAGTATGCCGTGAACGCGGGGAAGTACCTGATCCTTCCTGGATTATCCATCACATCCCGTACCAGAGTAATGAGCATTATTCTAGAGAGCAGTGTTCCGATCGGGGACCTGGGGAATAAAGTTATTGCTCTTACCACGGCATCGGCTACGTCCGTCGTCCTTTTGCGGATCATCCTCGAACTATTTATAGGTGTCAATCCCGAGTTCCTGGTTTATGAACAGGGTAAGGAGGATCCCTATGGAATGGCTGACGCTGTTCTAACTATTGGGGATCTGGCGATCAAGAGAGCTGCTTCTCCGTCATTACCGTATGTTTACGATTTGGGTGAAATATGGCATCGGGAAACGGGACTACCCTTTGTCTTCGCTCTCTGGCAGGTGAATTATCGCAAAAATCTTGAGCAGGACATTGCCAGGCTGTATGATATACTCATGGAGTCCAAGAACTACGGACTTTCCCATTTGGAGGAACTTGCCGCAACGGCTGCGGGTCACTTTGGAATCTCAGCGGAGACCTTGATCGCCTACTGGGGATGTTTTAGCTATGATTTTAGCGCCGCAGAGCAGAAGGGCCTGGTAACCTATTATAACTTTGCCGCGGACCTGGGAGTGATCGACACGGTGCCTGATCTTAGGATCTGGAGCAAAAGCTCCTGAGATTTCCGAAGAGCGATATAATATTCCTATGGTATATGAACATCATGAAGAGAATGTCCACGACCACTACGGTCACGACCACGCAGACGAGCATGGTCATCCTCATGGCCTCTCCCATGCCTCTATCGGAGGGAAGCGGGGGCTTCTGATCGCGCTCGGGATCACGCTGCTGATGATGGTCGCGGAAATCATCGGGGGCGTCCTTTCAAATAGCCTTGCGTTGCTGTCCGATGCCGGCCATATGTTCACGGATACGCTCGCCCTTGCATTATCCTTCTTTGCCATGAAGTTCGCTGAATTGCCCGCCACGGACCGAAAGACATTCGGGTTCTATCGCCTCGAGATCATAGCGGCACTGGTGAACGGGACGGTGCTGATGCTCATATCCCTCTATATCATCTACGAGGCATATATGCGCATAGCGTCTCCTCCTGAGGTGCAAGGTGGGCTGATGCTGGTCGTCGCGATCATCGGCCTGGTGGTCAATATCGCGGGTGCCCTGGTTTTGGTCAAGCATCATAAAACAAGTCTGAACATCAGAGGCGCGTTCCTGCATATCATTGGAGATGCCGTCTCCTCGGTTGGGGTCATTATCGGCGGCGTCGTTATCACCTATACCGGTTGGTATCTTATCGATCCTATCCTGAGCATGCTGATCGCCGTGGGAATCATTGCAGGAGCGGTCGGCCTGGTGTCCGAGTCGGTGAACGTGCTCCTGGAATCGGCGCCTTCGCACCTCAATGTTGCGACCCTGGCAGTTGAGATCGCAGCGATACAAGGTGTTCGTGAGGCTTACCATATCCATGTCTGGACAATAACCTCGGGCGTTCATGCATTGAGCGCTCATGTGGTGATCGATGACCAGATGGTCAGTGATAGCCGTGTGGTTCTCGATAATATCCGAACGCTCCTTTCGGACCGGTTCAGGATACTGCATAGTACGATCCAGATGGAGTGCCGCAGGTGCGATGATGAAGGTGTCTGTTCTCTGCCAACGGACATCAAGAATAGCAGATGAACCATTACGTGCTCAGAACGTTTTTGCAAAAGGAGCTGAAGCTCATATGAATCACATCGGAAGAAAACTATACCATCTCCTCGGCGGATTGGGATTGCTGTCACTCTATTTCCTGATAGGGAAAGAAAAGGTCTTTGTTGTCTTTGCGGCAATGGCGGCAGTGATCCTTGTTGTTGATATGTTGCGGCTCAAGGTGCCGGCGTTCAATCTGTTCTTCTATAGGTATTTGGGAAGTTTCATCAGACGGAACGAAGAAAAAAAACTCACAGGAACGGCTCCGTATGTCATCGGAGTGGCGTTGACGCTGTATTTTTACCGGAGCGATATCGCGGCGGTTGCGGTTTGCTTTCTCGCATTCGGAGACGTTGCCGCGACGTCAATTGGCGAACGCTACGGGAAAACGAAGATAACCAGGGATAAGAGCCTTGAAGGGACCTTGGCGTTTGTGGCGGCAGCGGTCATGGGAAGTTTCGCGCTTGCCCTTGTGGGAATATCGCTCATGCACGGTCTTGTCCTTGCCGGCGCACTGACCGCAGCTGCTGTTGAGCTTCTGCCGCTGCCGGTCAATGACAATCTGGTAATACCACTGGCGTCTGGCGGTGTGATGGAACTGATCGCGAGAGCGACTGGATGTGCCTGATCCACCGACACCTGTGCTTTTGTGACCCGTTCATTCATCAACAGCGTTGAAAACGCTGCAAC
This sequence comes from Nitrospirota bacterium, assembly GCA_029858565.1. Classification (GTDB taxonomy): domain Bacteria; phylum Nitrospirota; class UBA9217; order UBA9217; family UBA9217; genus JAKAHZ01. Next base: position 12,995 of record JAOUEV010000062.1, read on the forward strand.
TCATCAGGATCTCAACAATAATGCGCCTGGGAATGCTCAACACGATCAGAAAATCCGCAAGGGTCCTGTTCTTCATGACGGCATGCGCTGGAACAGCGATGGCAGGATCACCGGTGACCACCCTGCGGCAATGCATTGATACGGCTCTAAAGAATCATCCCCTGATCCGATCGGCGTCTGGAGCACAACTCGCGGCCGAGAGCAGGGACATGCAGTCGTCATCCAGTCGCAGAAGCTGTTGACCGTGGCTCAAAAGACGCTGGAGCAGGGGGAGTCTCATCTCAAACAGGCGCAGGCATTCTTTGCCGCAGGAGCGAAGCCCCGTTTCGATGTGACCCGTTCGGAGGTGGAGGTCAACAACGCCAGACTCGGTCTGCTGAATGCCCAGAACGCTCTTCGTCTCAGCATGATCTCGCTCAACAATGCCATGGGCGTCGATCCGTCAACACAGCTGGTGAGCGAAGATGTCTCCGTGCAGCAGTTTACCGCACCGACCCTCGATGCAGCACTGCGGGAGGACATGGAAAAACGACCGGACCTGGCAAAGGCGAATGCTGATCTCCTTGCGACGCAGGCAAGGGTACGTTCAGCTGAAGGCGGATATTTCCCGAATCTGTCCGCCACAGGCTCCTATACCTGGGCGAACGGGACTTCGGAATACGGTGACATGTTCAGGGGAGACCTGGGAAACAGCTGGAACGCAGGAGTGACACTTACTGCAGTCAAGGCCGAGACCGATCATGTGCAGGCGCAGTATGATCTGCTGATGGCCATGGCCAGATTGCAGAAGGCCATAGGCATCATGCTGGTTGAGTAAGCCTTTTTCAGGGGGGGAGGGGTCAGGATCATGCCAAAGGTCGTTTCGGTTTTCAAGGTCAAGCTGCCGATCAAAGCCGTATGGTCCTTTATGTCCGACCGCAGGGAGGTCGGATGTCTGTTCCCCGGATGTCTCGGGGTCACGATTCTGAACGATCTCGACTCCGTCTGGAAAGTACGGGTCACCTTCGGCCCCTTTTCCAAGACCGTGAACATGCAGACCCATACAACGGTCTTCCGTGAGCAGGAGCAGCTCTCCTGGGTGGGAACGGGTGACCATGTCCGCCTGTCGGGCGATGTTCTCCTCCGGAAGATCTCGGACGGTGTGACCGAAGTGACTTATGATTTGGAAGGACACGTAAGCGGTCCCTTTGCCGCGTTGCAGGAGATTGTGGTTTATGAGAAGCTCAGAGAGGTGAAAAACAAGTTCATCAAGAACATCCAGAGCGAGCTGGGATGGGTGCTGGAGTAATTGCACTGGGTGAGGAGTGGGAATGCTCAATATGTTGAACAACAAGAAGTTCCTGTGGATCGTCGCTGCAGCGATACTCCTGATCCTTGTTCTGATCCCGGCGCTGCGGAAGAAACCTATCCTCGTGAAGGTCCAGGAGCTGAAGCCCGGGGAACTGCGGGTCATTGTGAACGCAACGACCACATCAACCGTAAAATCGGAGTACGAGGTGACCCTCTCGGCCCAGCGCACCGGAAAAGTAGTTCTCCTGCCGGTGCGTGAAGGTGATCGCGTACGTTCGGGCCAGTTGATCGCACGGCTTGATCTGACCGAGGAAGAGGTCCAGAGCGAGAGCGCACTGAAGCAGAGCAGAGCAACCTATTCAGAGGCCGAGCAGAATTTGAAGCGTTCCGAAGAGCTGTTCGCAAAAGGAATGATCGCACAGCAGGACCTTGATGCCGTGCGCAGGACCTATGAAGTGGCAAAATCGCAATTTCAGGCGGCAACATCAGACGTAACGGTACGTAAAGCTTATTCGATCATTCGCGCGCCTTTTGCCGGCGTGGTTTCAAAAAAATACACAGAGGTCGGAGAACTGCTGCTGCCGGGCAAGCAGATCGTCACGCTGGTCAATCCCGACAGGATCTACGTTCTGGCAACGATCGACGAGGTCGATGTCGGCAGGCTCAAGATCGGGCAGCCGGTCACGATCTCGATCGACGCATTTTCAGGAGAAAAGTTCGATGGCACGATCAGCCGCATATCTCCCATCGTGAGCGGAGGAAAGCTCGAAACGCGGACAGCTGATGTGTGGATCTATTTCAAGAATAGGGATGGGCGCATCAAACCTGGCATGTCAGCTGATGTAGAGATACTGATCACGACGCTTGAGAACGTTCTTTTTGTCCCTTCCCAGGCGATCATTGAGCGCGACGGCAAGAAGCAGGTCTACGTCGCGGACAAACGCTCCTTGAAGCCGGGAGATCGCGCGACCGTGTTGCTCCGGCAGGTGGAAGTCGGCGAGAGCAACTGGATTTCCACGGAAATCAGGAAAGGTGTCACCACGGGCGACTACATTGTCACGACTCCTGAGGCGGAAGGTCTTAAGAACGGCGGAACCATCCAGGTGGAGCAGGACAAGAACAACCGATAGGCGATGATCAAGCTCCAGAACATATCCAAGAACTACCGGATGGGAGAAGTCGAGATATGCGCGCTCTGCGGCGTCGACCTTGACGTCGCTTCGGGCGACCTGATCGCCATCATGGGGCCATCGGGTTCGGGGAAATCCACACTCATGAACGTTCTCGGCTGTCTGGACCGACCTACATCCGGCAGGTATCTGTTCGAGGACCGTGAGATCAGCGCTATGTCGGATGATGAACTCGCGCATGTCCGGAATGCGAAGATCGGTTTCGTGTTCCAGTCATTTAATCTTCTGCCCAGATTCACCGCGCTCAAGAATGTTGAAATGCCCTTGGTGTACAGCGGTGTTTCATCCCAGGCCCGTACGGAGCGGGCCGTTCCGGTGATGGAAAAAGTCGGGCTCGGCGACCGGATGTATCATAAACCGACAGAGTTGTCCGGCGGCCAGCAGCAGCGTGTTGCCATTGCCCGGGCGTTGGTGAATAATCCGCCGCTTCTGCTTGCTGACGAGCCTACCGGAAATCTTGACAGCCGGTCGGGCGCAGAGATACTGAACATCCTCGTGAACCTGCATCAGCAGGGAGTCACGATCATTATCGTGACGCATGATCCGAACATCGCGGCCAGGTGCAAGAGGATCATTACGCTCAAGGATGGCGGCATCATCAGCAACGAGACGGTCCCATGAACTTCTTAGAGATCTTCAAGGTCTCGCTCGAGGCGATCCTCTCCAATAAAGTACGCTCCGGCCTGACCATGCTCGGGGTGATCATTGGCGTTATGGCGGTGATTCTCCTCGTATCCATTGGCGAGGGCGCAAAGGCCTACATCACGCAGGAATTGACCGGTCTCGGCACGAACCTGCTGATCATCACACCCGGAAAGACGACGACCAAGGGCGGGTTCCATCCTCCTTCTGCGGGAACGGTGCGCAAGCTTACCTACGACGATTCCCTTGCCTTGAAGCGGCGCGCCTGGCTTCTTTCCGACGCGGTCCCGATCGTTATAGGAACAGGTTCGATAAAGTTCCAGAACAAGGGTCGGGATACCATGATCATCGGAACGTCCCCGGAGTTCGAACGCGTGCGGAATCTCTACGTGGAAACCGGTTCGTTCGTGACCCAGGGCCACGTGGATTCGAAGGAAAAGGTCATTGTTCTCGGAAGAAAAGTTAAGGACGAGTTGTTCGGGATCGAGAACGCGCTGGGGAAGGTGGTGACCGTATCCGATGCCCGTTACCGGGTCGTCGGCGTGATGCACAAGAAGGGCATGAGCCTCGGCTGGGATGTCGACGACGTCGTTTTCCTCCCGGTGACCAGCGGCCAGGAGCTTTTTGACACCGATTCACTGTTCGAGATCCTCGCGTCGACCCCCCGTTCCGAGGATACGGAACGGGCGATCAGCCAGATCAAGGACATCCTGATACGGCGCCATGCGCACAAAGAGGATTTTACGATCCAGACCCAGGGCGCCATGCTTGAGACCATGAACACCATCCTGAACGTTCTTACCGCGGTTCTTGGCGGCATCGCCGGGATCTCGCTCCTGGTCGGAGGCATCGGCATCATGAACATCATGCTCGTGTCAGTACGGGAACGGATCAGAGAGATCGGCATACGCAAGGCGATCGGTGCGAGGAACCGGGACATCATGGCGCAATTCATGATCGAGGCAGTGACCCTCTCAGGCGTGGGAGGGATCATCGGCATCCTGCTCGGAGTCGGCATCGCATTCTTGATCCCCCTGTTCGTGACCGTACTGCCCACCAGTGTCTCACTCTGGTCCATTGTGACCGCATTCTCATTCTCCATGGCGGTGGGAGTGTTCTTCGGCGTTTATCCGGCCAGAAAAGCGGCACTGCAAGACCCCATCACAGCGCTCCGGTACGAGTAGACGGTCATCGGGTCTACGGGGATAGAAATATCTGCTATACTCAAGAAAATGAGGGGAGGAATACCTTCGAACTGAAGGAGGATTCCGCTATGGAAAACCGGTCAGGCGTCTTTCTGGTCAAAACCGATTGGTGGTATGTGGAGCGGATGGTGTGGCTCATTGCGGGGATCGACGTGCTGGCGAGTTCGGTCCTGGCCGCTTTACATCATCCCAACTGGACGTTCTCGATACTCTTCGTCGGTATCTGCTCGATACTTGTGGCGGTGACCGGATTCTGCATCGTCGGGAACGTACTTTATCTTCTTGGCGCTCAACCGCTGGTGCCCGACAGAAAAACCGTGAACAACGGCAAATGGTCAAAGATCTACTTCATGCAGACCGATGAATGGTATCTTGAACGTTGCATCTACATGTTCGTCGGTGTGAACCTGTCGCTTTCCTCGATCCTGGCACACTATTACAGCAGTGCCTGGCTCTACTTCACCGGTTTTGTCGGCACCGCAACGATCTTCTTCGCCTTCACGGGTTTCTGTATAATGGCAAACTTTCTCTATCGGATCGGCATGGAGCCGCGCATGTGCCGGTTTCTTTGAACGTCAGAATTTTCCCGCGTTCTGCTCAACGAGGGAAATCGGGATGTGATAATTCGTTCCCCTGACCTCGCCGTGGATCTTGATCGGAAAACACCCGCCCAGCCCCTTTTCCAGCTTGTAGATCGAAAAACTCATGTTGCAGGCCCGGCAGGTCACCCGGCCGTCCTTGTAGGCATAACCGCGTTTTTGCGGATAGCAGCTGACGCAGGCGTCGAAGAAGGCAAAAACG
>JAOUEV010000001.1 GCA_029858565.1 Nitrospirota bacterium
CGTTCTTCAAGGGGTACCGGCCGCAGTTCTACTTCCGGACGACGGATGTGACGGGCGTGGTGACGCTGGCCGAGGGAGTTGAGATGGTGATGCCGGGCGACAACATGAGCTGCAGCGTGGAACTGATTACCCCGATCGCCATGGACAAGGAACTGCGATTCGCGATCCGCGAGGGCGGCCGCACCGTCGGCGCCGGCGTGATCACCGAAGTCATCGAGTAACACGAGAGGAAGGACGATTCACGTGACGCAAAAGATTAGAATACGACTCAAAGGATATGACCACCGTCTGCTTGACCAGTCAGTGGTGGAAATTATGGATACTGCCAAGCGGACCGGTGCAAAGGTTTCCGGACCAATTCCGTTGCCGACGCGTATCAATCGTTGGACCGTCCTCAGATCGCCCCATGTGGACAAAAAGTCCCGGGAACAGTTCGAGATACGGACGCACAAGCGGTTGCTGGATATTCTTGATCCTACTCCTCAAACCGTTGATGCGCTTATGAAGCTTGATCTTGCTGCCGGCGTTGATGTTGAAATAAAGTTGTAGCTCCTAACGACTCAGCCGTGAAACCAAGAGTTTCAGCGGCGCTGTGAAGGAATTTGCGATGAGCATGGGAATTATAGGCAAGAAATTGGGAATGAGCCAGATCTTTGACGGCCGGGATTTGATCCCCGTTACGGTGATCCAGGCGGGACCGTGTAAAGTTGTCCAGAAGAAGACTGCCGAGAGAGACGGCTATGAAGCTCTCCAGCTTGCTTTTGAGGAAGAGAACAAGAAGCATCGAGTGACAAAGGCCATGGCCGGTCATTTTAAAAAGACCGACGTGGTGCCTCACCGATATTTGCGTGAGATCAAGATGTCCGGTTTCGAACAGGGCCAGGACATTAAGGTCGATATATTCAAGAAAGGCGACTTGGTCAAGATTTCCGGTGTGACCAAGGGCAAAGGATTCGCCGGTGTCATGAAGCGGCACAATTTCCGCGGAGGACCGGGCAGCCACGGCTCCATGTTTGACCGCAGACCGGGATCCATCGGTGCGAGTGCTTATCCGTCACGTGTATGGCCAGGAAAAAAACTTCCGGGACACATGGGTGATGTGAATGTTTCCGTGAAGAACCTGAAGGTTGTGGAAGTAAGGCCGGATCAGAACATCATCCTGATACGAGGCGCAGTCCCCGGTGGGGAAAATGCACTTGTTCTGATCATGAAGGGATAAGTACAGAAGGATAGAGGGTTCCTACAATGGCATCAGTCGTAATGGTTGATATGAGCAATAAGAAGGTGAAAGACGTGGAACTTCCAGCCCTTTTCGGTGCGGAAGTGAAAGGCCACCTTCTCCATTCAGCGGTTGTGAACCAGCTTGCTAATCGGCGTGCGGGTACGGTCGCGACTAAGAACAAGGCGCTCGTGAGCGGCGGCGGTGCCAAACCGTTCAAGCAGAAGGGCACCGGTCGTGCGCGCGCGGGCAGCAATAGGTCTCCACTATGGCGTCATGGCGGTACGATATTCGGACCGCAGCCGCGAGATTACTCCTATAGCATGCCGAAGAAAGAGAAGCGCGCAGCTCTTGCTACGGCGTTCTCGTCCAAGGTAAAAGATAGCGCGATGGTCCTTGTGGACAAGATCGAGCTGGCAGCACCGAAGACCAAGGACATGACCGTCCTGCTGAAGACGCTCGGCATCAATGAGAGCGTTCTGATCCTGCTTCCTGCTGAGAACAAGAACGTTGCACTCGCGTCCAGGAATATTCCGAATGTGAAGGTCCTGCGGATGGAGAACATCAACGTCTACGATCTCCTGAAATATCGGTATTTGCTCACTACACAGGATGCGATAGCAACTATTCAGGAGGTTTACGGGAAATGACTATGGACCTCTACGATATCATACGGGTTCCCCGGATAACAGAAAAGGGGACGCGGCTAAAGGAACAGAGCAATGTTCTTACCTTCGAGGTAAGGAACGATGCGAACAAGGTGCAGGTGCGGAAGGCAATAGAGGGAATCTTCAAGGTTAAAGTGCTTGATGTGACGACGGTGAATGTCGCAGGTAAGCTGAAGCGCATGGGAATGCGCGAGGGTCGCAGGTCTGATTGGAAAAAGGCCTATGTGACACTGAAACCAGGTGAAAAGATCGATATTTTCGAGGGTGCATAATCATGCCGGTAAAGAGCTATAATCCAACATCCGCCGGAAGGCGGTGGCAGACGGTCTCCACATTCGAGGAAGTGACCAGAAGTAAGCCGGAAAAGTCGCTTGTGGTTCGCGTTCACGAAGAGGGCGGCCGGAACAATCGCGGCAAGGTCACGGTGCGTTATCGTGCCGGCTGGCACAAGAAGAAGTATCGGATAATTGATTTTCGGCGCGAGAAAGCGGGTGTGCCCGCGACAGTCGCTCATATCGAGTATGATCCGAACCGCACGGCGCGTATTGCATTGCTGCACTATGCAGACGGCGAAAAGCGCTACATCCTCGCTCCTTTGGGACTGAAGGTCGGTGATACGGTTGTATCTGGACCGGATGCGGATATCCGTCCCGGGAATGCGCTTCCGATGACATCGATTCCTGTTGGTACGGTCATTCACAACGTCGAACTGAAGAAGGGCGCTGGCGGTCAGATCGCCAGAAGTGCTGGTGCTTCGGTACAACTTCTTGCGAGAGAGGGTGAGCACGCAACGCTCCGTCTCAACTCGGGAGAGGTACGGAAAGTGCGCTCTGAGTGCATGGCCACGATTGGGCAGGTCGGTAACCTTGACCATGAGAATATCAGCATCGGGAAAGCAGGTCGCGCCCGGTGGATGGGAATCAAACCGCGCGTTCGCGGTGTGGCGATGAATCCGGTTGACCATCCTCTCGGTGGTGGAGAAGGTAAATCGTCAGGCGGACGTCCCGGGTGCTCACCATGGGGTCTGCCCGACGGGAAAAAGACGAGAAAGAACAAGAAGACGACGAAATACATTATTTCCAGAAGGACCAAGAGCAGATAAGCGGAGGGTGCGGTGCCGAGATCAGTAAAAAAAGGACCGTTTGTTGACGGCCATCTGACCAAAAAAGTTGAAGCAATGAATGCCAGCGGTGACAAGAAGCTAATCAAGACTTGGTCACGCCGGTCGACTATCCTTCCGGAATTTGTCGGGCATACTATGGCGGTCCATAATGGGAAGAAATTTATTCCCGTCTATGTAACTGAGAACATGGTTGGTCACAAGCTCGGCGAGTTTTCCCCGACTCGTACGTTTAAGGGACACGGTGGATCGAAGGCCGCAGAGAAATCGAGTGCGCCGAAGTAAGATTGGAATCTGGGTAATTTAGAGAGGACAGGATATGGAAGTAACAGCAACAGCCAAACATATTCGCATCACTCCACGGAAAGCGCGTCAGGTGATCGATCTCATTCGGGGAAAGATGGTCGGCGAAGCCAGAAGCATACTGACGTTCACACCGCTTCATGCCGCACGCATTGTAAAGAAGATTCTTGATTCGGCAGTCGCGAATGCGGAGCAGAAGAAGGTGAACGACGTTGATTCTCTTAAGATCAACAAAGCTTTCGTTAGCCAGGGTGTCAGCATGAAGCGGATGCGTGCACGGGCCATGGGCCGCGGTAACGTGATCCGGAAACGAACGAGCCATATAACAGTGGTATTGTCAGCGTAGTATCTCAGTGGAGGGATAATGGGTCAGAAAGTACATCCGATCGGGCTTCGGCTCGGCATCATCAAAACATGGGACTCCCGCTGGTACGCGAAGAAGAACTATGCGGCGCTCCTTCACGAGGATATCAACATCCGGAAGATCGTCAAAGAACGCTTGACGCATGCCGGGGTGGCGAAGATCGAGATCGAACGTGCCGGCCAGAAGGCAAAGATTAATATTCATACCGCTCGTCCCGGGATCATCATCGGGAAAAAAGGTGCAGAGGTCGACAAACTGAAGAAAGACCTCGAAACCATGACGGGCAAACAAATGTACATAAATATTCAGGAAATTCGACGTCCCGAACTCGAAGCGCAGCTCGTTGCGGAAAATATAGCACTCCAGTTGGAGCGAAGAATTGCGTTTCGTCGTGCCATGAAGAAGTCGGTAACATCAGCTCTTCGACTGGGCGCGCAGGGGATCAAGATTACTTGTGCTGGTAGGCTGGCCGGGGCAGAAATTGCCAGGACCGAATGGTATCGCGAGGGAAGGGTTCCGCTTCACACCCTGCGTGCCGATATCCAATATGGATTCGCCGAGGCAAAGACCACCATGGGCCAGATTGGTGTGAAGGTCTGGATTTATAAGGGTGAAGTACTTCAGTTGCAAAAGACTGTTTAGTCACTGATAGGCAACGACGACTTTGAAAATATGTAAAGGACAGCTATCATGCTTGCACCAAAGCGCGTAAAATTTAGAAAGATGCATAAAGGCCGGATGAAGGGCACTTCACTGCGTGGCGCGGAAGTGAGCTACGGCGAGTACGGCCTCAAAGCTCTTGAGCCCGGCTGGGTAACGAGCCGTCAGATTGAAGCAGCGCGAATTGCCATGACGCGATACGTGAAGCGCGGCGGGAAGATATGGATTCGTATATTTCCGGACAAGCCGATCACCAAGAAGCCCGCGGAGACCCGTATGGGTAGCGGAAAAGGATCTCCGGAATACTGGGTAGCGGTGATTAAGCCTGGCCGCGTGCTCTATGAGATGGGCGGCGTTGATGAGTCTGTAGCTCGTGAAGCTTTCCGGCTTGCAGCATATAAATTGCCCTTGGCGACCAAGTTCATATCGCGGGAGGGTGAATTATGAAATCGAGCGTGAAGGAAATCCGGGACCTCTCTCAGGAAGAGTTGGTAGCGAAAGCCATCGAACTGAAGAAAGAGATGTTCAATCTCAGGTTCCAGCAGGCCATGGGTCAGATCGAAAATCCCATGCGGCTCCGGATACTCCGGAAGGATATTGCAAAAACCAAAACGATCTTAAAGGAAAAGTATGGGCGAGGCTAAGAAGAAAAAGACGTATATCGGTCGCGTCGTAAGCGACAAAATGGACAAAACGGTCGTGCTGGCTGTGACGCGCAGGATAGCACACACGCGTTACAATAAGGTCGTCAATCGGACGACCAAGTTCAAGGCCCATGATGAGAAAAATGAATGCAAGATAGGCGATCTTGTACGTTTCATCGAGACACGGCCACTGTCCAAGGATAAGCGATGGAAGGTCCTTGAGATCATAGAGAAGGCAATTTAGCCGATCGGGATTGGGCGCCGAATTTTGATAGTCAATAGAGAAGGTACAAGACCATGATTCAGCAGCAGACAGTATTGGATGTGGCAGATAATTCAGGGGCAAAGAAAGTCATGTGCATCAAGGTGATAGGCGGAACGCGCAAACGGTACGCGACCTTGGGTGATGTGATCATTGTCGCCATTAAAATGGCAATTCCTGATGGGCAGGTTAAAAAAGGAACTGTCGCGAAAGCGGTAGTTGTAAGAACTGCCAAGGAAGTGCGCAGGCCTGATGGTTCCTATATCAAGTTCGATCGCAATGCTGCGGTACTTATCAATAACGCGAACGAACCGGTCGGTACCCGTATATTCGGACCGGTGGCGCGTGAACTTCGCAAAAAGAATTTCATGAAGATTATTTCGCTTGCCCCGGAAGTCCTCTAAGCCGTTCGGAGAGCCGGACGATTTTAGTGCAGAATAGGAAGAACGAAGATGCAGATCAAAAAGAATGACACCGTATTAGTCACCGCTGGGAAGGAAAAGGGGAAGCGCGGCAGAGTGATTGCCGTCTATCCGAGCAATAATCGCGTTCTCATCGAAAAGCTGAATATGATCAAACGGCATACTAAGCCGAACCAGCAACTTAAGCAGGGCGGTATTGTCGAGAGGGAAAGTCCGATCTCGGCGGCGAACGTGAGGCTTATCTGTAATAAGTGCGACAAGCCCACCAGTATTTCCCGAAAAACCCAGGGCGACGGGACCCGCGCGCGGGTATGTAAGGCCTGCGAAGCAACTTTGGATTAAGGCGTTCTACTAGGAAAGCGACTATGGCAGACAAGAAAGAAAAGACAAAAGTGACAAAGAGCGGAGAGAAGAAAACTCCGGCGAAAGCTGTCTCCGCGAAAAAGGCAAAGAGCGTTGCTCCAGAAGCAGCCGCTACGCCGAAAGCGCCGTCCGCAGCTGCCGTGAAGGCACCCACCCCGCGGCTGAAGGAGCGGTATCATCGGGATGTGATTCCTGCGCTCATGAAGCAGTTCAGCTACAAGAATCCCATGCAAGTTCCAAAGCTGGTTAAAGTGGTGCTTAACATGGGTATGGGTGAAGCTATCGCGAACGCAAAGTCACTTGACCATGCGGTCAGTGAACTTGGTCTTATCACCGGCCAGCATCCTGTGGTGACACGTGCCAAGAAATCCATCGCGACTTTTAAACTGCGTGAAGGTATGCCAATCGGGACGACCGTGACTCTGCGTCGGGAGCGGATGTACGAGTTCCTGGATCGATTCATCTCTGCGGCTCTGCCGCGCATCAGAGATTTTCGTGGAATCCCGACCAAGTCGTTCGATGGACGTGGAAACTATTCCCTTGGAATTCGTGAACAGGTGATATTTCCAGAGATCGAGATCGACAAGGTTGACGCGATTCATGGTATGGATATAACTATTGTGACAACGGCAAAAACCGATGAGGAAGGTAGAGCTCTTCTCAACCACCTCGGTATGCCGTTCAGAAAGTAGGCTGGAGGAATCATGGCTAAGAAGTCGTTGATCGCCAAGGCAAAACGCGCGCCTAAGTTCAAGGTACGGACGTATCACCGCTGTCCATTGTGCGGAAGGTCCCGTGGATACCTTAGAAAATTCGACATGTGCCGAATCTGTTTCCGTAACCGTTCGTTGCGGGGAGAAATTCCGGGTGTAGTAAAGGCCAGCTGGTAAGCGAGAGGGGTTCGAACAGATGATGACAGATCCAATAGCGGATATGCTCACACGCATCCGCAACGCAAGCAAGGCAAAACTTGAAAAGGTGGACATTCCCTCGTCCAAGCTTAAGCTCGAGATTGCAAAGATACTCAAGGATGAGGGTTTTATAAAGAACTTGAAGATGGTTAAAGACCGCCGTCAAGGAGTAATACGTGTCTATTTGAAGTATTCAGACGAGGATGCGCCTATAATCCAGGGGATAAAACGCGTCAGCAGGCCGGGTTGCAGGGTCTATGTTGGTAACGACGCGATTCCCAAGGTTATGGCCGGTATGGGAACGGCAATTCTGTCTACGCCTCGTGGAGTACAGACCGGCAAACAGGCGAAAAAGGACAATGTTGGCGGTGAAGTGCTCTGCCACGTGTGGTAAGAGAAGCAATAGCGATTTTATCGCAGCACAAGAACTGAGGAGTCCGTATGTCGAGGGTGGGTAAAAAACCGATAGAAATGCCGTCCGGCGTTGAAGCGAAGATCGAAACAGGAAAAATCACTGTGAAGGGACCGCTTGGCGAGATGTCCCAAGCAGTGAGTCCAAAACTGACGGTCAAAAAAGCGGAGAATAAACTTCTGGTGGAGCGTCTCTCAGAAGCAAAAGTATACCGCGAGCTTCACGGCCTCACCAGGAACCTTATTGCAAATATGGTAACAGGTGTAAGCAAAGGGTATGATAAGACCCTTGATATATCTGGCGTCGGATTCAAGGCTGCCGTACACGGACAAAATCTGCTGTTCACACTTGGATTTTCCCATCCGATCGTATTTCCGCTTCCTCAAGGGATAAAGGCAACCGTGGATGCAAAACAGACGCAGGTTGTCATCAAAGGCACCGACAAGCAGTTGGTCGGCCAGATGGCGGCAAATATCCGTGGTCTCAAGAGACCTGAGCCATACAAGGGCAAAGGCATCAAGTACAGCACCGAAGTGATTCAGCGCAAGGAAGGCAAAGCAGGCAAGGGCGGGAAATAGCTTCCTCCTAGGCATTGCAAATGCGTAGCAAGCAGATTCTTTATGTATGATGGAGAGATAACGTGGCACTGAGCAAAGATCAATCAAGACAAAGACGGCACAAGCGCATACGTAAACGGGTCAACGGAACGGGGACCAAGCCTCGTCTGAGCGTCTACAAAAGCTTGAACCACATTTACGTTCAACTCATCGATGATATGGCGGGGAAGACAATACTATCCGCATCGACGCTTGAGAAGGAAATCGGCGCCGCGGTGAAGCATGGCGGAAACCTTGATGCAGCGAAAAAAGTCGGTGCGAGCATCGCGAAAAAGGCGCTGAGTAAGCAGATCACGGACGTTATTTTCGACCGTGGCGGATATAAATATCACGGGTGTATTAAGGCATTGGCTGATGCAGCTCGTGAACAGGGACTTAAGTTCTAAACGAAGCGGGAAGCGGAGGATGCTTTGGCTGAGAAATATGTAAGAGAGACAGATGGTGAAGGCCAGGAGCTGAAGGATAAGCTGGTACAGTTGAATCGCGTTGCCAAAGTCGTAAAAGGCGGAAAGCGGTTCAATTTCAGTGCGCTGGTTGTAGTCGGAGATGGCAAAGGCCGCGTCGGTGTCGGTAAAGGTAAGGCCGCTGAAGCGCCGGTAGCGATCAAAAAGGCCGTGGAACGCGCGAAGAAGAACATGATTGCCGTATCCCTCAAGGGCGATACTATTCCGCACCAGGTATTTGGCCATTATGGCGCAGGCAAGGTTCTTCTCAAGCCGGCTTCCGAAGGTACAGGACTGATCGCAGGCGGAGCATCACGCGCTGTTCTCGAAGTTGCCGGGGTGCGCAACGTCCTCTGCAAATCGCTGGGGTCCAGCAATCCTCATAATGTGGTGAGTGCCACGATGCAGGGTCTGCTCCAGCTTAGAAGCATTGAAAAGGTTGCAAGTCTTCGGGGAAAAACGGTTGAGGAGCTCTCCTAATATGCCTGCTACGGATACGAAGAAAATTAAAATCACTTTGGTTAAAAGCGGTATCGCCCGACCTGGCAAGCATAAGGTAGTGATTGTAGGATTGGGTCTCAATAAATTGAACAAGTCCGTGATTCGTCTGGACACACCGGAGATTCGCGGTATGATCAGAAAAATCAGCCATCTTGTGCAGGTTGAGAACGCATAAGGTCTGCGTTAATTAAAAAGCGATAGGTCGGATTACTACTATGAGATTAGAAGAACTGAAACCGTCCCCTGGGGCGAGAAAAAAGACAAAGCGTGTTGGACGGGGCCCTGGCTCCGGCAGCGGCAAGACCGCAGGTAAAGGCCACAAGGGTCAGAAGGCGCGTTCCGGTGGTGTCAAGGGTCCTGGCTTCGAGGGCGGACAGATGCCCTTGCAAAGAAGGCTTCCCAAGCGCGGTTTCACCAATATCTTCCGCCGGGAGTATGCTGTGGTGAATTTGCGTGATCTTGATGGAATGAGTGGAACGGTGACTCCTGAAACCCTGAAACAGCAGGGTGTTGTAAAAGACATGAAATCAGGAATCAAGGTGCTGGGTGTGGGAGATCTGAAAACTGCGCTGACCATTCGCGCACATAAGTTCAGCAAGAGTGCATTGGACAAGATCCAGGCCTCGGGCGGCAAGGCTGAGGTAATATAGCGCGTGTTCGCCGGACTTCAGAACATATTCAGGATACCCGAGCTTAGAAAGCGAATTGTATTTACGTTGCTGATGCTCGCTGTGTATCGTATTGGGGCTCATATCCCGACACCCGGTGTTCGTGGAGATGCGCTGAGCCAATATCTTCACCAGGCTGCATCAGGACTCATGGGGTTCTTCGACATGTTCTCAGGCGGAGCTTTGTCGAAAGTAACTATTTTTGCCCTGGGTATCATGCCGTATATTACGGCCTCGATCGTACTCCAGTTATTGACCGTGGTAGTTCCCCGCTTGCAGGCATTGGCGAAGGAAGGCGAGGCGGGCCGCAAAAAAATCACCGAGTATACGCGGTATGGCACAGTCTTAATTGCGGCTTTTCAGTCTTTCTGGATGGCCGTTGGAATAGAACGTATGGGTGAAGGAGCGTTCGTGGATGCTTCCGGATGGTCCTTCCGCATCATGACCATGATTACCCTTACAGCGGGAACAACTTTCATTATGTGGTTGGGAGAGCAGATTACCGAGCGCGGAATTGGAAATGGTATTTCGTTGATTATCTTTGCCGGTATTGTTGCGGGTCTTCCGAGTGCTGTCGGAAACACTTTTGGCTTGATGCGGTCCGGAGAAATACCTTACTATATGGTGGCCGTCATTCTCGGGCTCATTATCATGGTCGTTGCCGCTGTGATCATAATGGAGCGGGGGCAGAGGAAAATTCCTGTTCAGTACGCGCAGCGCATGGTTGGACGTCGGGTATACAAAGGCCAAAGCACACATTTGCCTCTCAAGATAAATTCAGCCGGAGTGATCCCGCCAATTTTTGCATCGTCAATTTTGCTTTTTCCTGCGACGATTGCCGGGTTTACGCAGATAAGCTGGATTCAATCTGTTGCGCAGCAGCTTGCACCGGGGCAACTGGTATATACGACGGTCTATATCGTAATGATCGTCTTTTTCGCCTATTTCTACACAGCCATAGTTTTCAATCCGGTCGATATTGCAGAGAACCTGAAGAAATACGGGGGGTTCATTCCAGGTATCAGACCGGGAAAGAAGACATCCGACTACCTATATCGCGTTCTCACGCGGATCACACTGGGGGGTGCGCTGTATTTGGCTGCTGTGTGCGTTTTGCCGGACATTTTTTACAAAGCGTTCAACGTGCCATTCTACTTCGGCGGGACATCTCTGCTGATCGTGATTGGTGTTGCGCTTGACACCGTGTCGCAGGTTGAATCCCACTTGATCCAGCGGCACTACGGAGGATTTCTGAAAGGCGTCTCAATCAGAGGAAGACGATAGTCTGGGTGGCGACCAAATGGTCATCCTGAAATCGCTTCAAGAGATTGAGAAGATGCAAAAGGCTGGTCGGATTGTCGCAGCTGTCCTAGAGGAGTTGCGGGGATTAGTCAGGCCAGGAATAACTACGCTCTATCTCGACGAACATGCGGAGAAGATAATTCTGGCGGCAGGTGCAAAGCCAGCTTTTAAAGGGTATCGAGGCTATCCCAGGACACTCTGCACCTCGATTAACAATCAGGTGATCCATGGTATTCCGTCGAAGGATGTTACCCTGAGACCAGGAGATATACTGAGTATCGATGTAGGAGCGGTAATGGAAGGGTTTTATGGGGATGCTGCAATCACTGTTCCCGTGGGTAAAATTACTGCCGAGGCCGGACGGCTCATTAAAGTAACAGAAGACGCGCTCAAGATCGGTATTGAAAAAGCAGTCCCGGGGAATAGGCTTTTCGACATATCAGCAGCAATACAGGAACATGTCGAAGCGAATGGATATGCGGTCGTACGCGAGTTCGTTGGTCATGGAATAGGGCGCAGCCTGCATGAAGATCCGCAAGTGCCAAACTTCGGAGAACGTAGTAAGGGACCGAGGCTTCAGGCAGGAATGGTGTTGGCTATAGAACCCATGGTCAACATGGGTGGGAGTGCAACGGTTGTTACGGAGGATAACTGGACGGCTGTTACTGCAGATGGGAGCCTCTCAGCGCATGCAGAGCATACTGTAGCGATCCTGGAGGACGGCCCGCTGATTCTGACCGGGCAGTAAGAGTGTTCTTCGACTTGAATTCAGGAGAAATATGGCAAAAGAGGATTCCATAGAAGTACAGGGTACGGTCTTGGAGACCCTTCCCAATGCCATGTTTCGTGTTGAGATGGAAAATGGCCACAAAATACTCGCGCATATCTCCGGTAAGATGCGGATGCACTTTATTAAAATCCTGCCGGGAGATAAGGTAACTGTTGAATTGTCACCCTACGACTTGACACGAGGGAGAATAACTTACCGATTCAAATGATTTAAATTGGCTTGAACGGTGAGAGATAGGAAGTGGGATTATGAAAGTACGTTCATCGGTGCGAAAGATCTGTCCAAAGTGCAGAATTATTCGTCGCAGAGGCATTGTTCGCGTTATTTGTGATAATGCGCGGCATAAGCAACGTCAGGGATAGTATTGCTGTGTAATCGGAAAACGGCGTGATTGTACGACCATTTTCCGCAGATGAAATTCGTTTTTCGTTACAGGAGGAACCGTGGCACGAATAGCGGGGGTTGATCTACCCAAGGATAAAAGAGTTGAAATTTCCCTGAGATATATTTACGGCATTGGTCCGACAACCGCCCGTAGAATTCTTACGGAAGCCGGTATTGATTTCGCAACGAAAACAAAAGATTTGACGGAAGATGCTATTGTTAAGATTCGAGCCATCCTTGATCGGGATTACGTTGTCGAAGGTGACTTGCGCCGGGACATCACGATGCAGATCAAGCGGCTCATGGATACGGGCAGCTATCGCGGCCTTCGGCATCGCAAGGGACTGCCGGCACGGGGACAAAGAACAAAGACGAATGCACGGACTCGGAAAGGTCCGAAAAAAGGATCGATCTCGGGCCGGGGTAAGAAAAAGAGCTTAGCGAAGAAATAACTTAAGAATGGTTACCGGGATTCCACGCAAACTAGTTTCGCCGCGGTCACCATTATCAGGGAGAGCAGATGGCAAAGAAGGGTAAAGAACGGAAAAACGTAGCCAGTGGTGTGGCTCACATTCATGCATCGTTCAACAATACGATTGTGACCATCACGGATACCGCTGGAAATGTCATCACGTGGTCCAGCTCGGGGAATAAGGGATTCAAGGGATCTCGAAAGAGCACTCCTTTTGCCTCGCAGCTTGCTGCAGAAGCAGCAGCCAGAAAGGCCATGGAAAATGGCATGAAGCAGGTCGAGGTCTTTGTAAAGGGACCTGGAACGGGAAGAGAATCAGCCATTCGGGCGATTCAGGCTGCCGGATTGGAAATTGTGGCCATTAAAGATGTCACGCCGATTCCACATAACGGGTGCAGGCCGCCGAAGCGGCGCAGGGTGTAGTGTAGTAAGGAACAGGATTTATACAGGAGGAAACACTTGGCACGGTATATCGGATCAGTATGCAAACTCTGCAGAAGGGAAAACACGAAACTGTTCCTTAAAGCGGAGCGGTGTTATACAGACAAGTGCGCGATCACGCGACGCAGCTATCCCCCGGGTCAGCATGGTCAGGCGAGGATTAAGCAGTCAGAGTACAGCTTGCAGTTGCGTGAAAAGCAGAAAATCCGTCGTCTCTATGGAGTGCTTGAGCGGCAGTTCCGCGGGTATTTCGAAAAGGCCGAGAAGATGAAAGGCATTACAGGCGATAATCTTCTGCAGCTTCTCGAACGTCGCTTGGACAATGTTGTACAACGGATGGGCTTTGCCGGTTCAAAGAAAGAGGCGCGTCAGTTGGTACGTCATGGTCACATGCTGGTGAATGGAAAGCGCGTGAATATCCCCTCCTTTCTGATGAAGGCAGGGGATGTCGTTGAATTGCGGGAAAAGAGCAGGAACAATGCATTGGTGCAGCAGACGTTAGCAGCCGTCGAAAAACGGGGATTTCCGTCCTGGCTCGAGATTGATAAAGCGCAGTTCCGGGGGAAGGTTCTTTCGATACCGGCAAGGGATGAATGCACTCTCCCGACAGTTAAAGAGCAGCTCGTTGTAGAGCTTTATTCGAAGTAATTTCGCAGGTGATCTAGAAACCAAGTCCGTGGCCTTGTGAGCATGTGTGTTCGCAAGGCCACGGTTTAGTTTTTCGTTCCTGTGTGGAGGAACCATGCTGAAAAAAGCAAAAGACTTCCAGATGCCCAAGAAACTTCAGTACGACCCGAAGAAGGTCACTGATACGTACGGGAAGTTTACTGCAGAGCCTCTGGAACGCGGGTTTGGTACGACACTGGGGAACTCGTTGCGCCGAATTCTCTTGTCGTCGCTTGAAGGTTCTGCTATTACCGCAGTGAAGATCTCAGGTGTACATCATGAATTCTCCAGTATTCCTGGCGTGGTGGAGGATACAACTGATCTCATTCTTAACTTGAAAGAGCTGAGGATCAAACTCCATACAGACAAACCAAAAACCCTCACGCTCAAAGCCAAGGGGCCGGGGCAGGTTACTGCAAAAGATATCGAAGCTGACGCAGAAGTAGAAATACTCAATCCTGATCTGCATTTGGCGACGATTGATAAGAGCGGGAAGCTTGAGCTGGAAGTGCGCGCACGGCGCGGAAGAGGTTATGTTCCGTCCGACAAGAACAAGGAGTCCGGGCAGCCAATTGGCGTCATTCCGATTGATGCGATTTTTTCCCCTATCCGGAAGGTTAACTTCAAGGTAGAAAATGCGCGTGTAGGTCAGGATACAGATTTTGACAAGCTTGTACTTGAGGTTTGGACCGATGGGAGCCTTCGTCCTGATGACGCTGTGGCTCATGCAGCGAAACTTCTGAAGGATCACCTTTCTATCTTTATCCACCTTCCTGAAGAAGAGGAGGAAATGCCTCTTGCTGATGAAGAGATGAAGAAATCGCCTACCTTCAACGAAAATCTGCTGAGAAGCGTGAATGAGCTTGAACTGTCTGTTAGAGCGGCAAATTGCCTGAAAAACGCTGGGATTGAGACAATCGCTGAGATGGTCCAGAAGACCGAGAGCGAAATGCTGAAAACCAAGAACTTTGGAAGAAAATCCCTGAACGAAATAAAGGAAATCCTGAGCGGGATGGGCTTGAGCCTCGGGATGAAAGTGGATGAAAAAATCGTGATAGAGGCAAGAAGGCTTCTTGCCGAACGCCCGACAGAGGGCTAATTTTTAATGAGGATGTAACCATGAGACATGCATGCGCGGGAAGACAATTTGGACGGAATAGCGGCCATCGGAAAGCTTTGTTGAGAACCCTGGTTCGGGCCCTGCTGAAAAATGAAAAGATCGAAACAACAGTAGCCAAGGCAAAGGAAATCCGTCCATTGGCTGAGAAAATGATCACCTTGGCCAAACGGGGTGATTTGCACGCACGTCGCCAGGCGATGAGCTTTATTCAGGATGAGGCTGTTGTCAGCGGTCTGTTCGCTGATATTGCACCGCGCTTTGGTGATCGTAAGGGTGGCTATACGCGAATTGTGCCAACGCGGCAGCGTATGGGAGATGCTGCGGAAATGGCAGTCATTGAGTTGGTTGAGCGCTCTAAACAGGCCAGTTCTGCAGCAGTAAGTGGAAAAGCTTAGTAGATTAGCAAGTTATAGAGCGACGCGAAATTTTCTGTTAGCGGCTATCTTACGAAGAATTGTCAGTAGCTAAGTAGGACACTATACTGCTTACAAAGGCAAGGGAATTTCCCTTGCCTTTTTTTATTGCGTTTACAGCGGCAGGTGAATATGTTAATATCATACTGAAATTTCAAGGTAATCCATGAATAAACCCAGCAGATATATGCTCACCGACCTGATATATTCTGATCGTAAAACGGCAGTGTTACGCCGGTGCCGGATTGATCGCAGTTTTCTTTTCCCCTTGATGACTTATATTCTAACGTCTTTCCTTCTCGTAATTCCTGACCTTGAAGTGCACCTAGTGTCCGCTCGACATCGTGATTTTCTGAATTGTATTGCTTTCCGTGGTAACTTCTTCTTGTTTCCTGATTTCGGCGATGACATAGGACCTTTTTAGATGTGTTGTATAGCATGATATCCATACTACTCTTTATCATAAGTGTCCGTTATGCAATTATCACTGAACATAACAGATGGTTGCGGAGTTTTTATCGATGGTGATCGCACTATCGGATTATGTGTTAGCAGCGCTCACAATACCTTATTGGATATGAAGGAACTCTATGCAGGGGGTACAGATTTGATTAAACGTCCTCAAGTCGCGAAGAGTCCATTCGGAGCGCATGAGAAAGGGGCGACCATTGATGCCAAATAACCGTATTGGTCTGCTCGTAACTGTGCTTATGGTAATTTTATTCCTGTTCCCTCTCAATGGATGCAAACATCGAGATCGGGAAGTCCGAGAAAAAAAAATATTTGGACAGCAGGAACTCCTTATTGGACTCATTCCGGAGCAGAATATTTTCCGACAGCGTGAACGGTATCTTGTCTTACGGAAATATCTTTCCGAGAGGCTGGGAATCAATGTGACTTTCACCAGCCTCAGCAGATATGGGAACATTATTGAACGATTTACAGCGGAAAAAATGGATGGAGCGTTTTTCGGAAGCTTTACCTACGCGTTAGCGCACCGACAACTTGACGTGGAGCCGATTGTCCGCCCGGTCAACCTTGATGGCACCTCTACTTACCACGGATACATTTTTACCAGAAAAGATAGCGGAATTAAAACGGTAGGAGATATGAAAGGGAAGCGTTTCGCTTTTGTGGAACATGCGACAACCGCAGGCTATCTCTTTCCTTTGGCATATTTTCGGGATAGTGGTATCAAGGATATCAAACAATATCTGGGGCAGAGCTTTTTCTCCGGTAGCCATGACGCGGCAATTCTTGCCGTGTTAAACAAAGAGGCTGACATTGGCGCTGCGAAAAACACGATTTACGACCAGCTCGCTTCGGAGAATAGACGGGTGGAGCAGGAACTGATCGTTTTAGCAGCATCGGGAGTCGTTCCCCAGAATAGCCTGGCCGTTCGAAAGGACCTTGATCCGGAGCTCAAGAAGGAACTTAAACGCATACTTCTTGAAATGGATGAAAACTCCGAGGGAATGGATGTCCTTCAACGATTTGGAGCGCGTAATTTTATGGAAACTACGGACAAAGACTATGCTTACGTTTATACATTGGCTAGTCACGTAGGCATCGATCTTAAAACGTACCGATACACGAACCAGTAATACCTATATATCATGAAGAAACGAATCCTCATAAGCTTTGGCTTGCTGTTGTCGATTTTCCTGGTGGGGAGCTGTGTCGCCTGGATCTATATCAGCAGAACCACTGAGCGGATGGACAAACTGATCCTCTTGCATCAGGTCGAAATATTGCGAGAAGACTTGATCATCCACATCCAGCAGGTACAATCGCAGATCGCGCGGAGCCGAGTCCGCAGCGGTGGGGATGTTGATGTGCTGATTGCGCATGTACAGGAAATGGACAAGGTCATGGATTCCTGCGTCGGTTGCCATCATACGCCTGAGTTGATGCAGGGGCTTTATTCTATGCGTGATATGGCAAATGACTATAAAAGCGCAATAAGTATGTTGGTAACTGCTTCATCCAATCCTTCTCATATTGTTCAACTGGAACAGAGGGCTCAGTACCTCGGCCAGGAACTTATTTCCATGACTCAGGGGATGGCTTTTACCGCGAACATCCATTTGCAGCAAAAAACACAGGATACCATGGCTACTATTCGTGAAGTGCGGAACGTGCTAATAGTAACACTGCTCGTCGCATTGCTGCTTGCTGTCGTGACAGTAATGCTCCTGGTCAAACAACTTCACCGCCGGCTGCAAAATCTTCTTGATGCCACGCGACGAATCGCTCGTGGAGATCTACAGCACAGGGTTGATATCGAAGGCGCAACAGGCGACGAATTTGGCGAGCTCGCGACCTCGTTCAATTCCATGACGCATGATTTGCAAAGGTCGCAAAGGCAGTTGCTGCAAAGTGCCAAGCTTGCCGCTGTCGGTGAGCTTGCGACAAACATTGCTTATGAAGTGAATAATCCGCTGACCGGAGTTCTCGGATATGCGGGGCTTCTTCTAAAGGCAGACGATGTCCCCGCGGATAAGAAAGAGCATTTGCGCACGATCGAGCGGGAAACACTCCGGGCACGTGAAATACTCAGAAATCTGCTGGATTTCTCTCGGAGAAAACCGCCTCAACTATCCAGTATTCGGATTTCCAGCGTCATTGAGGATACCTTGGCGCTGGTTCGCGGGCAGGCAAAACTGGCTAATGTCGAGATCAAGACCGAGTGCTCAGAACAGTTGCCGGAGGTGGCTGTCGATATTGATGAAATGCGTCAGGTATTTCTTAATTTGATCAATAACGCATTCCACTCTATGCCTTCCGGGGGAATTCTTACCATCGCATGCTCAAATGAAATCAATCATTATGAGCGGCATATGATATCGATTAGCCTCACAGATACTGGTCTGGGGATAGCAGAAGAGCATTTGGATAAGATCTTTGATCCAATTTTTACTTCTCGGCCTGATGGTGAATGGACAGGATTGGGGCTGTCGATCAGTTTCATGATCGTGCAGAATCACGGCGGGAAGATAGAAGTAGAAAGTTCCGTCGGCGAGGGCTCAACGTTCCGAGTACTGCTGCCTACACGAGGATAGAGAACATTACACGTTTTAACAAGGAGATGTGGACGAATGGCTGGAGAGCGGATACTAATTGTCGACGATGAGGAGATGATCCGTGATCTATGTGCTCATATCCTGATATCCGAAGGGTATAACGTTGTCGTCGCATCGTCGGGCGACGCGGCACTGGAGGAACTTGCTCGAACGCCAGTTGACCTGGTGATCTCGGATATCAAAATGCCCGGCATGGACGGACTTGAACTGTTCGAGCGGGTCAAGAAACAAAAAACGGACATGGTGACCATCTTTATCACAGGTCACGGTACACTTGATACAGCGATCGAATCCATCATGCGCGGCGTTGAAGGGTTCGTGTTGAAGCCCTTTACCCAGGAGGAATTGGTCACTGCCGTAGACCGCGCCGTTACCCGTTCACGCCTTCAAAAGGAAAATATCCGACTCAAGGCGCTGATCCCGCTATTTGAGATCAGCAAATTGCAGGTAACAGAAATAGATCTGGCGCATCTATTCAGGATCATTACCGAGGTGCTTGTTCAGGAGTTTTCCGCTGATCGGGTCTCCCTGATGCTTGTGGACCATTCGGCGGGAAAGCTCATCATTCGCGCGTCTCACGGATTGCCGACCGACTTGGCACTTCAAGCGACTCGTAATTTCGGGGAAGGGATATCCGGACTGGTGCTCGATCGCAGAAGTCCGATTATAATCACAAAAGGAAAACATGATGATCCCGAGGTAAGGGCGGCCCTGAACACTGACGATATGCCATTATCGTCGATATCCGTCCCCCTAATCGGCAAGGATAAACCATTGGGTGTGTTGAACGTAAGCAAATTTACCGATCCTGAATTTACCACAAGCGATCTTCAGATCATCTCGATTCTTGCGAGCCAGGTTGTGGCTGCGATGGAGAATGCATCCCTTTATGAGGGGCTGCGGGATAGTTATTTCCGAACGGTACAAGCGCTGGTAGCGGCAGTAGAAGCCAAAGACCCCTATACTCGCTGGCACTCGACCAACGTAGCGAAGTACGCTGTTGCGATCGGACGCGAGATGGGTCTTACGCCTTCACAGCTTGAGGAGATTCATATCGCATCGATACTTCATGACGTTGGCAAGATAGGGATCAGCGAACGCATCATCGGGAAGCCTGACCGATTGAGCCGTGAAGAGTTTGATATCATGAAAGATCATCCGGCGCATGGGATGAGGATACTTGAACCGATCGGTTTCGCTGTATCGATCATCAATGCTATTTATCAACATCATGAACGATATGATGGGAAGGGATATCCTCAGGGGCTCGCAGGCGATGGGATATCGTTATCCGCCCGTATCCTGAATGTCGCTGATACGATCGATGCTATGGTGTCTGAGCGCCCCTATCGCGGTTCCATAGCGATCGGAGCAGTGCTAGCCGAACTGGAGAAAGAATCAGGATTTCAGTTTGATCCTCTGATTGCTCAAAGTGCACGTAATCTTATTGAAAAGGGACTTCTCCGGTTAGGCATGCAAACATACGCCCAGCATGCCGCCGGACGTTCAGGACAAAATCCATGAAACGTGTACGGCTGCGCTCCAAATTGGTCAAACGTCTATCAGCGTCATCAGGCAAGCCGACCGCGGTCCGTCATCTGTTTGACGATCGCGTGGCCGAAGAGAGCGCGCCCGGAAAAGTTGGGGCACTTGATCCTGTTCGTATCGGTACGGAAGATGAAGTCCTGTATCATCTTGGAAGCCTCTTGGATAGCGTGAAGACCGCGATCATCTCGCTGGATGGAGAAGGACGGGTGCGAGTTTTCAATGCTGTGGCGGAGATGCTGTTTAATGTGCCGCGTCAGGCAGTTCTCGGGAAGCCGTTCGGCATTCTTGGGCGCATGGACTATTTCACCGAAAGCTCTATCCGGGCCCTTTGGGAGCGGCTTGCAGACGCAGTATGGGCAGCAGGTGCCGCACTTGACCTTGAATACGATCTTATTCGGCCAAAAGGTCAAAAAAGGGTAATTTTGTACAGCGTGTATCCGCTTGGGCGGCTCCCCTGGTCGGTGGGGAACGGTGTTGTGCTCATGCTTGAGGACATAACCCGGAAGAAGGAGATGGAAGAGCAGATAAGCGATGGTCGTAAGCGACTTCAGACAGTATTCGATGGCATAACCGATGGTATCCAGGTTGTTGACCGGGAATTCAGGATAACAGCAGTCAACAGGTCCATGACCGCCTTGGTTGGTGGCAATGTAGCAATCGGAAACCGATGCTATCGTTCCTGCGCGTCCAGCACTGAGGTTTGCGATGAGTGTCCGGCAGTCGAAACATTCCGGTCTGGTCAGCCTGCTTCGGTTGTCAAACGAATTCCCCGAAAGAACAAGTCGTTCTCGAATATTGGCGAAGATCGAATTTACGAAATAAGTACATTTCCACTTCTCGACAGAGGAAATCGCGTTCTTCAGGTGGTGGAATATATCAAGGATGTGACCGAGCGGATTCTTTTGGCAGAGCGGCTGGAGCATTCTCGACGCCTGGCAGCCTTGGGAGAAATGGCCGCCCGGGTAGCGCATGAAGTGCGAAATCCTTTGAACGCGATCACTGGCGCGGCACATTATTTAGCCAGCGAGTATTCGCAGGACGGTACGATTCAGCAGTTCACAAGCTTGATTAAGCGTCAATCGGACCGTGTCGAGCAAGTCGCTTCTGATATCCTTCATGCAGCGAGACCGCTCCGGCTTAATCGAACAGCCGTAGATCTCACCGCTGTATTCGAATATGTGTTTACGACGCTTGACCATGCGATCAGAGCGCAAGGGATCATCGTGCGGCATTCGTCTATCAAGGAACCGGTCATCATTCAGGCCGATGAGGTTCAGATAGAACAGGCAGCGATAAATATCGTGAAAAATGCGATAGAGGCAATGCCAGAAGGGGGTGTCCTGGCAGTTGAGACAACGATCTCAGCTGATGGCCGTTGGGGCATTGCTACGGTGGAGGACGACGGATGCGGAATCCGTCCTGAGGAACGGGAGAAGGTGTTTCAGGCCTTTTATACGACGAAGGCCCAGGGGACCGGGCTTGGTCTTTCGATTGTTGAAGGTGTTTTGAAGAATCATGGCGGGACCATTGCAATCGAGCAGCCATCGCATGCGGGGACCCGTATCACCATGCGACTTCCTGCAACGACAAACGAAATATCCCCGATAGCGGGATCTGAGCATGTTCGTGACGGAATCGTTAGGGTATCCTTCGCGGAGCGCATCCGCTCCCGACGGCCGGCATAACAATATGAAGCCATCCATTCTGATAGTAGACGATGAGCCCGATATCGTACTTGTGATGAGCGCGAACCTTCGCAAAGAAGGATATGATGTTGATACAGCGGGAGATGGTCTGGAGGCACTCAAGAAGACCGAGGGGCGTGATTTTGACGTCATTATCGTCGACCACCAGATGCCTCATTTGACAGGGATGCAGTTCCTGCAGCGATTAAGGAACAGCGATAATGCAGGGAACGGCCGCTCCGAAGTTCCGATCATTCTGATCACCGCCTATGGAACGATCGAGATGGCTGTTCAGGCCATGAAGGACGGCGCTTACAGCTACCTTACCAAACCTATCCGGTATGAAGAACTGAATCTCCAGGTCAAAAATGCAGTCGAACGCCATCGTCTGTCCCGTGAAGTGCAAAGCTTACGCAACGAGATGGAAGCGCGATATCGTTTTGGGAATATTATCGGTAGAAATCCCCGCATGCATGAGATCTTCCGCATTATCCCGACCGTGGCGGAAACCGACGCGACCGTGCTTATTCATGGAGAGAGCGGGACCGGTAAAGAACTGATCGCTCACGCTATCCACTATAACAGCAGGAGAAAAGATAAGCCCTTTGTGGTAGTCAGCTGCTCGGCCCTGCCTGAAGCGCTATTGGAGAGCGAATTGTTCGGCCATGAAAAGGGGGCGTTCACCGGAGCGATCCGCCAGCGGATCGGAAGGTTCGAAATGGCCGAAGGTGGAACTGTCTTTCTTGATGAAATAGGCGAGATGTCCATGTCGGTCCAGCAAAAACTTCTCCGAGTGCTCCAGGAGCGTGAAATTGAGCGTGTGGGAGGAAATCAAACGACGAAGGTCGATGTCCGGGTCATCGCAGCAACCCATCGGGATCTTCAGCAAGCCATGGAGGAGCGTATGTTCCGCCAGGACCTATTTTACCGGTTGAACGTTGTACCGATCAAGCTTCCCCCATTGCGTGATCGACTGGATGACGTGCCGATGCTCGCTGCACATTTTGTGGATAAATATTGTGAAAAGAACAATAAGAAACGCAAGACCATCAGTAATGAGGCTCTCACGGCGCTCTGTTCCTACGGTTATCCCGGCAATGTCCGCGAATTAGAGAATATCATCGAGCGCGCGGTGATCATGGAAAAAGGTGACGCAATCCTGCGCGGGGATCTGGGATTCCCACCCACGTCTCACAAAGATACCTCTGTGCCGATGGTGCGAGATCTGAATTCATTCAAAAAAATGAAGGCCGACGTGATCGCTCAGTTCGAGCGGGAATATCTCGGCCAAGTGCTCAAGATCTACAAGGGAAATATGAGCAGGTCCGCCCAGCATGCGGGGATGAACATAAAGAACTTTCATGAAAAGATGGCCCGTTACGGGATGAAACGAGAGGATTTTAAGGAAGAAGCATGACCGGCATGCATGCTGCCGGGAAGGGAATGGTTTTATTGTGCTTCAGGCGTGGGACTGCAGGCAGTGGATGAAGAGGAGAGAAGCGGTTGTTTCATCTTCCTGCTGACCAAGGAAACCAAAAGGAGAAAGTGCAGAGAGAACATGATAGCATTGAACATGCGAGGCATCTTACCCAGGAGGTTCATCAGCGCCACGAGAGGATAAAGCCACATGAGGACCCATCCTTCGCGTAAGGCAAAACAATAGGCTTCTTTTCCCGCTATTCCCGCAGTTCCAAAACATACCAATCCGATCCCCAGAAGGGCGACCGTAAGCGCATTTTCAGCAGCAACGAAATAGAGACCGATGACCTGAACAAAGAGTCCTGTAATTATCGCACCAAGAATGATCTTCTTGACCCATGTTATCCAGACAATCAGATTAAACCCCGCTATCAACGCACCCAGTTCGAAGATCATGATGCCGATCGTATAAAAAGGATGACTGATCGGATAAAGTACCGCCAGTATTCCGGCACCCACGGCCTGCAAGACCAGTCCTGTTCGATAGGCTATCGCATTCTTTTTCCTCATGAGCACACCAGCGCTCAATGGTTGTTCTGTAGGGGTTGTTTGTGAGTTCATGGCACTTTATATAGCACGCGTACCGGTGTGTATGCAAGATAAAATCGTATGCCGGTGCTGGCAGAAGACCCTGTCAGGATTTAAAGCACCTTGATCAAGACCAGAAGAGGCAATATGATTGAAGGCCTTCGGACAATATTTGTTGCAATACTTAGAAACTCAAACATGGATAATAACACTATTGGTAATTGTAATTTTGAGCTCAAAAGGTAGAAACATCTTGACTAAAAAATAGAATTTTGTTATAGTCAGCGCAAATTTCGCTGCATTATTACTGTCTTCTTTGCGAAATTTTATGGCAGACGGAGCGGCTGTATCCACCATGTGCCAAATATGACATCTACTGTCCGAGATCACTCATCGAATCACCTCATTTCCCCAACATCCACTGCCGGGATCCCGGAGCGGATGTTTCGAACCATGCTCCTCGCACTTTTCCGTTTTTTTAAGTTAATGCTGCGAACGCTTTGAAGAAAGGGGGGATGCTGGAAATCGTTTTTCCGGATCAAGTTTATGGTTTCACCGTTGCATGAATAACGCCAATGGTATCGCCTACTCCATCGAGGAGTAAAACTACTTTAGGGAGGATAAACGATGAAGAAGTTTCTCGCACTATTTGCAGTACTGGCGCTGACCATGGTCAGCTCAGCCGCGTTCGCTGAAGTATCGGTCAGCGGCAGCATCGACATCCGCAATCTGTCAACCAACAATGCTTCGGACATGAATTCTGACAAATCGGACGAGAACCGCACCACCCAGGAGCGTATCCGCATCAATGTGGACGCGAAGCACGAGGGTGTGAAAGGACGGGTCACCCTGGAAAACGACTGGTATGTCTGGGGTTCGGCGACCAACGGCTGGGCCGGGTCCGCCGTCGAGAGCAAGAGCGGTGCACTGACGATTCGTGAGGGCTGGATCGATTTCAGCATGCCCTTCGGTATGCCTGGCCACGTCAAGGTCGGCCATCAGATGCTGCAGCTTGGCAATGGCTGGTTCTTCCGCGCCAACAAGTACGGCTCCGATGCCTGGCTAATCGGCTTCCCTGGCAAGAATACCTTCGCGTTCGTTGACGTGAAGGCTGCCGAGGGTCTCAACGCTGGTTCCGACGACGTTGATGCCTATGTGCTGCTCGACACCTACAAGATCGATGACAAGAGCTCCGTCGGCGCCTATTTCGTGCGCGTGATGGATCGCCAGGGCAAATTCATGGCTGGTGGCGGCGCGGATGCTGAGGGGACCCTCGATACGATCGGCCTGCACTACAATGGCATGGTTGGCCCGCTGAAGCTGGCTGCTGAGTTTGACATGCAGAGTGGCGAGGCTGATCCGGGTGCTGGCGCCGCAACGACGGATCTGTCCGGCAAGCAGATCATAGTTCAGGCCAGCATGCCGCTGGATGCGCTGACGATCAACGCGACCTTTGCCATGGGCAGCGGCGACGACGCGACCACGGCTGAGGAAGAGGGCATCACGGTGGCGCTGGACAAAGATCCGCACTATACCTTCGTCTATGAGTACTTCACGAAGACCGCTGCGGGCGCGACGAACACGGGCTTCGCGAACACCACTGCCATGAACCTCGGCGCTTCCTACAAGGTCTCCGGCAATGTGACCGTGGCCCTCGACTACTGGATGCTGACCGCGACCGAGGTTGGCGCAGGTGTTGATGATGAGGTCGGCTCGGAAATCGATGCCAAGATCCTCTGGAAGCTGAATGACAACCTTTCCTGGAACTGGTCACTCGGCCGCTTCATGCCGGGCAAGTTCTATGGCGCGAATCCGGATGATGTTGATGCAGTCCAGGGTATCCTGAGCTACAAGTTCTAAGATTCAATTGTCCTTGAGTGCGAGTCTGCGCTCATAGATAACGTTTGACCGATCCCCCGGGCAGTTATTGCCCGGGGGATATTTTTTACTTGCGCTCCTGTCGTCGGTAAGAACAACACTGTTGATAGCAGAACATATGTCCATTGCCCTGGTAGCGGGAGTTTGCGCGCATTTGTGCGTATAAGGAAATAGGGTCTATTGGGAAGTCGAATAGCTGGGATGTTAATTTGTAGCGAATTGCTCTAAAACAATGAGTGATGTAACAGCGGTTCATATCTTGTTGTGAAATTTAACAATATGTATTCTTCGGAAGTATAAAAATTATAGCGAGCGGCTTATGTATGGTGTATGATTGCAGGGTAATACTACTACACAGGAGGGAAAATATAATGAAAAAGGGATTATTGTTTCTGCTCGCAGGTCTTATAGTTGTGGTGATGTCGGGAAGCGCTTTTGCCGCCAACAGTCTGAACAGCGGATCCAAAGCGATCAGCGTGGGGATGGGTGACAATATTTTCAGCCATAAGGCAATTCCGAACGTAGATGCAGTGATCAATGATGTTGTGGATATCAGCGGCCGGTTCATGGTTTCCAACGATGTGGCTCTGTACGGCGGTTTCGGCCTGCAGACAGACGGCGGTGATGCTGACGGCACCTATCTCAGCCTGACTGTCGGTTTTAGAAAGTACACAAAGGTTGCGGACCTCGCGCCGTTCGTTGCTGCTCAGCTTTCCTATATCACGGTGAAATCTGATCCGAATATCGTCGACCTGAGCGTCATCGATGCAGCGTGTCTCTTTGGCGCGGAGTATTTTCTCGGCGCGCAGTTCAGCTTCGAAGGAGCCGTGGGCGTCGGCATCGGCCAGTACAGCAACGATCTTAATAATGCTGATGACACCTACTTCGGCACACGCACCGTCGGTGTCCGTGCGAATTTCTACTTCTAATCCAGGAGGTTGTTCTGTCACTGCTTCTTGAGAAATATTCGAAAGTTGATGATGATCGAAGCGGTGCACGGATGAGGGAGACTCTATGCCGAAGATAATTTATATACATATTGTTATTGCCTTTGTCGCGCTTGGATTGCTGTTGGGTTGCGGCAGTGGAGATAAAGGCCCGGTGGGTCGTGTAGCACCGCAGGAGCTGGTAAGCGGCGCATCGGGAACAGGAGATGGTCTCGGAGGCGGTGGCGGAGGAACCGGTGCATGTGTCGCGCAGGGAGCTTGTGTAAATAACATGGATGCAGGAACTTGTGTGAACAATGGTGGTCAGTTTTATAACGGTACTACATGCCAGAATCTTGGTTTTACAAACTGTCAAAACGTACAAGGTACAGTAGTCTGTTTCTAAGCATCAAAGACCGATATCAGAAAATGAAAAACACCGGAGCGGTGTAAGCTCCGGTGTTTTTCTATTCAAGAGTGGTACGGACATGTACTGATGGAAGGTGACGAGAGAAGCAGGTGAGTATCAGGGATTCTGAAGCTTCGCGGCTTTCACCACATGCTTGAGCAGTACCCGCGTGGTCACGGTACCAACGCCTCCCGGAACCGGTGTGATCGCGCCGGCCACTTCCTTGGCAGGCTCCGTATCCACGTCTCCCACAAACTTGTCTCCTTCGGGATTAATGCCCACATCCATGACCGTCGCGCCTGCCTTGATATAGTCCTTGGAGATCATTTTTGCCTTCCCAATAGCGGCAACGAGAACATCTGCACGCCGGCAGACTGCAGGCAGGTCCTTTGTCCTTGAGTGGCAGACCGTGACCGTACAGTTCTCTCCGAGGAGAAGCATTGACATGGGCTTGCCCACGACCATCGAACGTCCGATGACCACGGCTTCTTTTCCAGACAGGGGGATTTCGTAGAACTTCAGCATTTCCATGACAGCCTGGGGGGTCGCCGGCGGGAATCCGGTGAGGTCACCTGCCATGATCTTTCCCGCGTTCACGGGATTGAAACAGTCCACGTCCTTTTCCGGGGCAAGGATATATTTGACCACATCCTCGCTGATCTGCCTGGGGAGAGGCCGCATCACAATAATCCCGTGGATTGCCCGATCGTTGTTCCTGTCCCGAACAGTCTTTACGAACTCATCCTGGCTCATAGTTCCCGGCAACTGCTCGATCTCGCAGCCGATGCCGCTCTTTTCAGCCATTTTTTTTGCACTGTTAGCGTAGTACAGCGAGTCGGGAGCATCTCCCGCTATCATGATCCTGAGCGTGGGATTTACTCCCTTTCCTTTCAACGCCTGGACCTCGGACTGGATATCCTGGTCCAGTTTCTGCGCCACTTCCTTGCCGGTCAATAATTTTGCCGCCATGTCTATGACTCCTTCTTAACAAGTATGTGCGAACATAGGTTCGGAGAACGGTGAAGCAGGCTATCCCATCTTCTTGTAGGTAAGCTCCATTACGGTCTTTTCAAGAGCGGCAACATCGCGGAGAACCTCCTGCATACGGGTCCAGGTTGTTGTATTGTAAGCCGCGTCCTTGATGCTGTTAACATTGATCTTTACGTTGAGAGCAGAGCTTTGTGCGCAGGCTTGTGCAAGGAGTACAGCAACCCCGGCATCGCTCACAGCGGCCACATTGCCTATCTCTGCGGCGCGGAGGGCCAGTTTGGCCACTTCCAATGACTTCAGGCCTATCTCAAATGGCACCTGGCAGGCTTTTTTAAGGGCTTCCTGCATCTTTGCGCTTCTGGCTGCTTTCTCCTCGTCTGTTGCTTTGGGCATCTTATATACATCGGAAAGAGCCCCGTAAGCCTCCGTATCTTTTTGGATCAGGTCCTGCATCTCGATGCGGAGTTTTTCTGAGTCGTCGAGCAACGCTTCTATCTGGGATTGAACATCCTTGTACTTATCCTTGCCGAGCGTTAGATTTCCAACCATACTGACCAATGCCGCTCCCAGCGCTCCCGTGAGCGCAGCTACACTGCCGCCGCCAGGTTCGGGAGATTTACTTGCCAGCTTATCAAGAAAATGACGCAAAGGCTGATCAATATACATGTTGTTACCTCTCGTAATATGTTATTATTCAAGATTATTTTCGCTTCAAGCCAGTTGCAGTGGGGAGGTAGAATAAGTGAAAATGCGGTGTTTTGTCAACAAAAAAATGCCCCCCTCGCAAACATCGCTGTTCTTAAGGGAGGCATTTCAGGGGAGGCTCTATTTCTAGTAATTGATATGAACTATATCTACAATTTTAGAACAAGTCAAGGAAAAAATATAAAAACTTTTCCTTGACTCAAAATGTTGCGGCTTGGTATTATATCAACCTAATCTTAAGGAACATTACTATGGATATTTCCCATGGGATTTCAATTGCTTCAATTTTCCTCTCCTTGTTCATGGGGATCATATCATTTGCATCCCCATGCATTCTGCCTTTGATTCCCTCTTATGTTTCCTATATAACCGGGATCAGTTTTGACGAGCTGGTTGGTCCTGATTTTCGTCGAAAGAACATTCGAACCACTGTTCTTCACTCACTCGCATTTGTCGCGGGGTTTACCGTGGTCTTTGTCCTGCTCGGTGCAACGGCCAACCTTTTGGGACAGATGCTGATCGAGTACTTGAAACCCATCAGGATCATCGGCGGGGTACTCTTGATCGTTATGGGGCTTTTTGTCACAGATATCGTGCCGATCCCATTCTTGCAGCGCGATGCGAAGTTGCATCTCAAGACGAGACCCGCCGGTTATATCGGTACGTTCCTTGTCGGGGTCATTTTCGCTGCTGGATGGACGCCATGCACCGGTCCCTTTCTTGCAGCTGTGCTCATGCAGGCGGCGCAGTCCGAGACCATGATGACCGGCATGGTGTTCCTTGCGTTCTACTCGATCGGCATCGGCATTCCGTTCATTCTGTCAGCTGTTGCTATCAGTGCGTTCCTGTCCTCGTTCAAGAGAGTGAAGGAGTACTTGCATGCGATCAAGATCGGGAGCGGGGTGATCCTGGTGGTCATGGGGATCCTGCTCATCACTGATAAGTGGACATTGTTGACATCATACCTCATGAATCCTTAGGGGGAGAACAATTCGTATGGCAGCTGATTCTCTGGACATTCTGAAGGACAAGGACGCTCCGCTGTATACCATGGGTGTGGCTGCCAAGCTTGTTGGCACAACGGCCCAGACACTGCGGTTGTACGAGAAACACGGCCTTATCCTGCCGACTCGTGAACGCAGAAACCGGCTGTATACGGAGAACGACATCAAGTGGTTGCGCTGTATCCGGGAACTGATCCACTCAAAGAAGATCAGTATTGAAGGGATCAAAAAACTGCTGGATTATGCTCCCTGCTGGGAGATCAAGGATTGTCCTGATGACCGCCGGGTGGTCTGCTCCGCATTCACGAATAAGAGCAAACCCTGCTGGGAAACAACGCGCTGCCGCAAGGAGGGGGATTGCTCGACCTGCGTGATCTTCCTGCGCAGCGGAAAAAAAGCCGCGAAAAAGTAGCGTTCTTCTCGATTCGGGAATTTCATCGCAGAGATCCGAGGGCTGTCCGCACTCCGCAATCAACAGACTGCGGTCGACCTACGGATGCTCGTCCACCCATACCACGCCTTCCGACGAGGTCTCTTTTTTCCAGATCGGCGTAATGCGCTTCAGCTCATCGATGCAGAAACGGCACGCCTTGAATGCTGTGTCACGGTGGCCTGCCGCGACGACGATCAGCACGATATTCTCACCTGCCGGGATCGCACCTATCCGATGGATGATGCTGAGATCTATCAGGTCAAAGTCCGCAAATGCCCGCTCTCGGATCTCGTTCAATTTCCGCTCTGCCATGCCCGGATAGTGTTCAAATTCCAGCTTTGATACCGCTGTGCCCCGCGAAATATCACGTGTTGTCCCCAGAAAGGTCACAATGCCTCCGATCGAGAGCGATGTGGCCTTGATCCGGTTGATCTCGTCTTCGACCGAAAAGGGGGGCTCCTGGATGCGCACAACGCCCCGGTGCTCATCGCCGCCTGAAAAGGGTGGTAGCAGTGCTATTTCATCCCCATTGCGGAGCTCTGCAGCCTCATCAGCAAATTCCTGGTTCACCGCGACGAGAATTCTTTTTTGTTCACCCAGGACCGGCGCCAGCCCCGGATATCTTCCCGCGAGCAGTGGGAGAAGGTCTGTGATCGTGGACGGATGCTGGTCCAGAACGATCTCATCTGTTCCGGCCAGGTCCCTGAGGTTTGCAAAGAACTTAATGGTGATCACGTGGTCGCTCCTGTTGTATCGCTGGATTCAGTGACTAGAGAATATATCTCTCAGCCGTGAGCCTATGGTGGATCATGCACTGAAGCATCTGAAGCTCGTTCTGGTCGAACCAGGTAACACCGCAGTATCCGCAGCGGTCGATCTCAATAAGATGCGACATGCTGTAGAATTGCCGGCGCATGGGATTATTGCATTTCGGACAGGGAAGCAGCGGTCCATTTGCCTTGCCGGAATTCTGACGCATGCGGTAGAGCTGCCGCGATTGATTTTCTTTGAGCACCGTCCGGGCGAGTGCGGTGATCCGCTCGCTGCAGGGTTGATCCCGACCGGTCCGGGCGATGATCCGGGGAACCTTATCAGAATCAACAAGTGTGCCGGCGCAGAAGGAACATTGTTGGATGATCGTTCCTTCGTACGAAGCAGTGATCAGCGGCTGGCGACAGGAGGGGCAGGCATAGGGAGAAAGTGTCCGCTCTCCTTCCATGAGCCGTTGGCCGAAGATGAGACTTATCAGAGGATCCTTCCAGGCACGGAGCACGTCCCCACCAGCCGAGGTCGATATCCATGTGAGCGGTGTGAGCCAGGGAAGGAGCGCAAGTTCGTTCAGCGGAAGCGGACCCTGCCACTGCTGGCTGGGACTCATGGCATAATAGGAGGGTTTGGCGGACGAAGGGGCGGAAGAGCTCATCGGAATGGTGTTCCGCTCAAGGTCTGCCCGTCTGATACGAGCCATGCCAAGCAGAACATTGATCCGCTTTCCGATAGGCGGATGGGTCGAGAACAGGTCGGACCAGAATCCCTCCGACTCATCAAGGTTCGACGCCTGAGGATTGACGATGCAGAGCATCTCATAGCCGCTGCCGATAAAGCCGGCGCCGCGCCAACTGCGGGTGAGCAGATGCAGTGCTTCGGCTAACGCGATCGGATTGCGGGTCATCCTGACAGATGCCGCATCGGCCCGATACTCCCGTTCTCGGGAGATGAACATGTTGAGGAGATGGCCGAGCTGGAGAAGCAGCCACGCGAGCAGGAACGCGGGCAATGAGAATATCCGGTTCTGCGAGAACGTACGTATACGTTCCAACGCCGAGGAAAGGGTGCCGAACAGGCTGGCGGCGACCGTTGTTTCCAGGCAGTCGCCGGACAAGATATGATGGGCCTCGTGAGCGGCAACCGCTTCGATCTGCGGGCGGCTTAACCGGGACAGCAGCCCTTCGGTGATCGCGATGAGAGCGGTCCCCTTGAGGTCGGCGGCAGCAAGGGCGTTCAGGGAAAGGGAGGGGATGACCGCGCAGCGGATCTTCTGCTTCCCTCCGGTCACCACGCGCAGCTCTTCGATGATGTTGAGAAATATCCGGTGGACCTCATCCTGCGGATCCGGGGGCCGTGCGTCAAGACCGCGAATGACGCTGTCGACGGTGTTGTATGCAGCGAACCAGAAGTGGATCCCTGCCGCAAGCAGTGCAGCGGTCAGGAGCACGAGCCAGAAGCGGGGGGAGATCTGGTAGAGGCCGTTCAGGGAAGGGAATGTCAGAATGAATCCGATCGCCGCGTACAGGCACAGAAGGACCATGAAAAAGATGGCGATGCGCCAGTTCGTGCGTCGTTCGATATCAATGAAAGTGATGGGCATGGAGAACCGGCAGGTGCCGGGATGCAGAATCCAGTGTCCGGGAGAGGCCGGGGATGTTCAATACGGTCGCCTCGGTCTCCCAAATCATGACTACTTGCCTTTCAGGCTCAGGTTCACGCTCGGCGTGGCGCGTGCGGCCTCCTCAGCTTCAAAATATTCCTCTGGTTTGAATGAGAACAAGGAGGAAACAATGTTGTTCGGGAATACCTCGATCCGGGTACGGAAGTTCGCCACCAGGTCGTTGTAAAGCTGGCGGGCGAAGGATATGCGGTTCTCCGTGGAGGTGAGCTCCTCCTGCAGCTGCATGATGTTCTTGTTGCTCTTCAGGTCCGGGTAGTTCTCCATGACCGCGAACAGTTTGCCGAGCGCTTGTGTGAGCATATTCTCGGCTTCGGCCCGGGAATGCGGTCCTGACGCGCCCACTGCTTTCGCGCGGGCAGAGATGACCTTTTCCAGGGTATCCTGCTCGAATTCCATGGCGCCTTTTACGGTCGCGACCAGGTTTGGGATCAGGTCGTGACGCCGTTTGAGCTGCACATCGATCTGCTTCCACGATGCCTGCACATCGTTCCGCGCGGCGATCAGTCCGTTATAGATCATGACCATCCAGATGACGACTGCCGCGAGTACTCCGAGAACGATCAGTCCGACCATGGCCCCTCCCTGAAGCATTTCGTTGATACTAGATTATAACAGAACGGCAACTCAGGCGCTACCGGTCTACGAAGAGTTCCTGCGACGACGGGGGGAATATGCCGCGCGATTCGGCTTCCGCGATGAGCCGCCGGACCGCTGCGGTCCCTTGCTCGCCTAGGTCGAGAGAGAGGTCATTCACATACAGATCGATGTGGTTCTGCATGACCCCGGCATCCATCTCCTGACTGTGCTCTCTGCAGTAGTCGAGGACCTCGGCACGGTTCATTCTTGCATAGACCAGACTGTCCCGTATTGCCTGTTCGATACCCAGGAGTGTAGCGGCGCCAAGAGTTCTTTTTCCGAGGATGCCGCCCAGCGGGATCGGAAGGCCGGAGTAGCGCTCCCACCATTCACCGAGGTCCAGCAGCATTTCCAGGCCGTACTGCGGGTAGGTGAACCTGCTTTCATGGATAATGAGACCGGCAGCAACACGGCCCTGTGCGACTGCGTCCATGATCCGGTCAAAGGGCATGACCACGATATTCCTGATCGAGGGCTGATACATCCGCAGGAGCAGATAGGCTGTCGTCAGTTCTCCAGGAATGGCCAGATCGCCTTTGCCAAGGTCCGCAAGATGCGTTCCCGGACGCGCGACGATCAAGGGGCCGCAGCCTCTGCCGAGCGCTCCTCCGGAACGGAGCAGGACATACCTGTCGCGGAGATGTCCAAAGGCATGATAGGAGATCTTTGTCACGTCCAGAACTTCTTTGCGCGCCAGATGGTTGAGCGTTTCCACGTCCTCGAGCTGTTCCTGGAAGGCCAGGCCCGGTGCCTTGACCTTGTTGTGAACGAGACCGTAGAAGATGAAGGTGTCGTTCGGACAGGGAGAATATCCGATGGTGATGGTTCTTGTCATGGTTGCCACGATCCCAGGATATGCATGACTGCCTGCTGTGCCGCGCGGGCAGCCCGTGGTATGTCCCATCTGCTGAGATCCCGGTCCTCGACGATGTTGGAGATGCCGCGGACCTCGAGCCACGGCACATTGTGCAGTTCCGCAACCTGCGCCGCTGCCGCGCCCTCCATGTTCTCGCATAGGCCCTGATACCGTTCTTCGAGCTCACGCGCTCGTGCCGCGGTGCCCGTGCAGGTCGAAAGGGTGATGAAGGGGCCCGCGTGCACAGTTACACTTGGCCCGCAGGACCGGAGCGCGGCGAGCGCCTGGTCCAGGACCGGGGCAGGCGCGGGGTACGTATTGAAGATGGTCGAGTTCGTGGTCTTGAGCAGAGGGATCCCGATGAACTCTGTGTCCTTGAAACCATCATTGGTGAGCACGCCCTCATCTCCGGCGATCTCTTCCCGGGCAAGCACAACATCGCCGATCCTGGCTCCTGATGAGGGATACGCTCCACCCACGCCGAGTACGAAGAGCACGGCAGGAGCATAGCGGGTGATCATGATCGTTGCGCCATGAGCGGCATTGACCTTGCCCATTCCCGCCACACAGAGAACAACTTGTTTGCCCGCAAGCATTCCTTCAAAGACTGTCGTGGTGCCAATGGTCACTCTGTTGACGTTTTCCATGGACTGCCGGAGGATATCGGCTTCTGCATCAACGGAAGTGAGCAGCGCTATCAT
Source organism: Nitrospirota bacterium (assembly GCA_029858565.1). Classification (GTDB taxonomy): domain Bacteria; phylum Nitrospirota; class UBA9217; order UBA9217; family UBA9217; genus JAKAHZ01. The sequence goes on from JAOUEV010000001.1 coordinate 34,476, forward strand.
GGGACTCCCTGAATATTTTCTGCGTTAATATTATTCGGAAAATTTATCGGGTCAGCAGAAGGAACAATGAACCTGCTGTAACCATGTATAAATTGCATTATAATTCAATATGTTAAATGGTTAATTTTTTTAGGTCAATAAAATTATTCGGACTATACCATACTTTTCATTGCACTTCTACGAGAAATTTGCTATGATAGGCCGGATTTCTACAGATTTTCCGATGGTTACGATATTCGACGTAGAATCATGCAGTGAGTATTAATGTTGAACTTATTGTAATTATTGATATTTATTTTTTCTATAGAAAGGGGCTACGATGTTACGGTATTTGACCGCTGGTGAATCACACGGTGAACTTCTGCTCGGTATCCTCGAGGGAATGCCTGCCGGTCTTTTGATACGCACGACGGATATTGACAATGATCTGGGCCGCCGCCAGATGGGCTATGGCCGTGGCGGCAGAATGAAGATCGAGAAGGACATGGTCAAGATATACACCGGAGTCCGCTGGGGTAAGACCATGGGCGGGCCGATCGGACTATCGGTCAGGAACAAGGACTGGGACAACTGGCGCGCCAAGATGTCGCCGGACCCGGCATTCCTGAACAACGCTGACCCAGTGACGCGGCCGCGGCCTGGCCACGCCGACCTGGCCGGCGTGCTGAAATACGGCATGACCGATGTTCGGAACATTCTGGAACGTTCCAGCGCGCGGGAGACTGCCATGCGGGTCGCCGTGGGCGCCCTGTGCAAGCGGCTTCTCGACGAGTTCGGGATCAGCATCGTGAGCCATGTCATCGACATTGGCGGCGTCTATGCCAAGGTGGGAAGCATGTCCAGCCAGGAGATAAAACGGAAGACCGAGAACTCCGAACTGCGGTGCGCTGATTACGAGGCGGAAAAGCGGATGAAGCGCAAGATCGATGAGGCCCAGGCCGCAGGCGATTCCCTGGGAGGTATTTTCGAGGTCGTTGTGTCCGGAACTCCCGTGGGTCTCGGCAGCCATGTGCACTGGGACCGGAAACTGGACGCCCGGCTTGCCATGGCGCTCATGAGCATCCAGGCAATGAAGGGCGTCGAAGTCGGATCGGGTTTCGGCGTGGCGAACAAGCCGGGGTCGCAGGTCCACGACGAGATATTCTGGACGCCCAAGAGCGGTTTCTTTCGCAAGACCAACAATGCCGGCGGGATCGAGGGAGGCATGAGCAACGGCGAGGTCATCATCCTCCGCGCGGCCATGAAGCCGATCCCCACCCTGATGAAACCCCTGCGTTCCGTGGACCTGGAGACCAAAAAACCCTTCAAGGCGAGCGTGGAGCGTTCGGACGTCTGTGCCGTTCCCGCGGCAGCGGTAGTAGGTGAGGCCGTGGTAGCATTCGAACTGGCCGCCGCCATGATCGAGAAGTTCGGCGGGGACAGCATGGATGAAATGAAGCGGAACTTCGAGGAATACCAGAAGCACATCAAGTTCCGGATGGGTGTGGAGGATGCCCCTGACGCGGGGACACGGTGACGCGGGGACACGGGGCATGTTCAAGAATATCATCCTCACCGGATTCATGGGCGTCGGCAAAACGAGCGTAGGCACGAGGCTGGCAAAGGACCTCGGATTTACATTTATCGATACCGACAGCCTCATTGAAGCCGACCAGAAGATCTCGATCACCGAGATATTCTCCTCTTTTGGCGAACCCTACTTCCGCGACGTGGAGACCCGCATCATCGGCCAGGTGCTCGAGAACGAGAATCAGGTCGTGTCGACCGGCGGCGGGGCCGTGATCCGCGAGGAGAACCGGGCTGCTTTCAAGGAGAAGGGCATGACGGTCTGTCTCATGGCGCGGCCTGAGGTGATCTACGACCGCATCAAGCATGAGACGCACCGGCCGCTCCTGCAGGTGGCCGAACCCCTGGCAAAGATCCGCGAGCTCCTGGCGACCCGGGAGCCATTCTATCGCCAGGCTGATATCATCATCGACACCTCGGACAAGACCGTGGATGGGGTGATCGCCGAGATCCGGGGAAAGGTCCGGTATGCATGTTGTTAAAGTCGCGCTGGGCGACCGCAGCTACGATATACTGATCAACGCGAAGCTCGACGACCTGGGCGGCCAGATGGAGAATCTCCGGCTGGGCCGCAAAGCAGCCCTGGTGACCAATCCCACGGTGAACCGCCTCTACGGCAAACGCGCGCTCGCCAGTATCACCGCAAAGCAGTTCATCGCCATGCCCATCGAGATCCCCGACGGGGAGCAGTACAAGAACCTCGACTGGGCCAATGCCATCTATACCGCGCTGCTCCTCAACGCTTTTGACCGCCGGTCGCCGCTGGTCGCGCTGGGCGGAGGGGTCATTGGAGACCTCACGGGATTCGCCGCGGCCACATACATGCGCGGGATCCCCTTCATCCAGGTGCCGACCACGCTCCTCGCCATGGTGGACAGCAGCGTTGGCGGCAAGACCGGAGTGAACCACGCCATGGGCAAGAACATGATCGGCGCGTTCTATCAGCCCCGGCTTGTGCTCATGGACCTGGAAGTGCTGAAGACCCTGCCGAAGGAAGAGTTCCTTTCGGGCATGGCCGAGGTGATCAAGTATGGCGTTATCTGGGACCGGGAGCTGTTCGACTATCTTGAGAAGAACCGCGAGAAGATCCTTGCCCTGGAACAGGGTGCGCTCAGCCACATCATCAGCCGCTCCTGCGAGATCAAGGCGGAGGTCGTGAGCAAGGACGAGCGCGAGGGCGGGCTCCGCGCCATCCTGAACTTCGGCCACACCGTGGGCCACGCTGCCGAGACCCTGGAGAACTACACCATGCGCCATGGTGAGGCCGTTGCCATCGGCATGGTCTACGCGTCCCGGTTCGGCCACCGTCTCGGGCTCTGCGACGCGAAGACCGCTGAGCGGACCGAACAGCTCATCGCCGCGTATGGCTTGCCGACCGGTCTGTCGGCTCTCAAGAAGCGTCCCACGGTCACCCAGCTCCTGGACACCATGCTCGTGGACAAGAAATCCGAGGGAGGCACGATCAAGTTCGTGCTGCCGAAGAAGATCGGCGAGGTCGTGCTCACCAGGGAGTGGGATGAGAAGACGCTTCGAGAACTGCTTGCGGAGTGAAGAGCGGAATAGGGGGGCATCGTGAGCGAATATCTCTGGCACTGCCCGTTCTGCGATACCGATCAGATCGTTTCCTCAGAGGGCATGCAGGCATCCTTTTCCGACCTGACCGCGGAAAATGCCGAAGGGCCGCGCAGGCTCGTGGTCAAGTTCGTTGTCTGTCCCAATCCCAAGTGCAGGCAATTCGCCCTTGATGCATCGCTGCATCTTCTGACCATCTCCGGGAACAGGGGGTACACGGGAAAACACCTCAAGACCTGGAACCTCGTCCCGCCTTCGCGTGCCCGCACCTTTCCTGTTTCGATACCCCGTGCAGTGCTGGAAGATTACCGCGAGGCTTGTCTGGTCGCTGAAACGAGCCCCAAGGCCGCGTCCGCATTGGCGCGGCGATGCCTGTCGGGCATGCTGCGGGACTTCTGGAGCGTGCAGCCCGGGAGTCTGAGCGACGAGTTCCGGCAGGTCAAAGGGACCGCGGATCCGCTCACCTGGGAAGCCGTCGAATCCGTGCGGAATACCGGCCTTATCGGACCGCGCATGGAGAGCGAAGGGGCTGAGATCCAGGACTCGGAGCCAGGCGAGTCGCAGCTCCTGATCGGTTTGATCGAGACGCTTATCCATGACTGGTATGTCAACCGGGATGTACGGCGAAAACGACTGGCTGAGATCAAACAAATAGCGGAAACAGGAAGGTCGGAACCGGCTGTACCATCGGCAGAGTGACGATCGTTATGAAGATTGGTCCACTGATATTCTTGACCGCCATACTCGCTGGTACATTTCTTGGCTGCGCTTACAAGGAGTACGACCCTGCCCATCCCCGGGAATATGGCGATTTCTGGTCGGACGAAGATAACAGAAGAAACAGCGCCGCCTATCCGTTTACGAACGAGTATCGGGAGCAGCGCAGGGATCGATAACATCTATCATCGGCATAAGAACCGAGGAAAATATGCCGGCTAGTGAAAAGAATAAAAAAGGGGGATGGACATAATGTCCATCCCCCTTGCTTTTTCAGCAGTTCGATCTGCTACTTCGCCGAAGACGTATGCTTCTCGGCGCGGAGCTTGGCGGCCTCATCCTTGATCTTCTGGAGCGTTTCCTTCATGGGCGCCCAGCCGTACCAGTGCATGTAGTCCGGGTTCATGTGGAACGCTCCCTGGAAGGCGCGCATCCGGTATTCCAGGAACATGACGTAGAGGTCCTGCTCCACGCTGCTCTTGGCTTCGTAGAACTGCAGAAGGTCGGGGGCTACGGCCCAGTCCGCGGGCTTCTTGAGCACGCCGTCCTTGTACAGAGCCTGCACCACGCGGACGGCTTCAGCCATGATCTTATCCGCTTCCTTTACCACCAGGTCCGCCTCATCCAACTGCTTCTTCGCGTAGGACGCGCCATGGCAGTTAGCGCAGACCTTGGTCATCTTGTCGCGCTCGGCCTGGAACTCCTCGGCAGTGAGACGGGCGACCTTGCCCGCCTTCACCAGTTCAAGCCGCGCGGTGGGTTTGCCAGCTTCATCCAATACGCCCAGTGCCTGCAGGATCGCGACACGATCGTTCATCCAGTCCTTGTCGTTCTCCGGCAGCCGAAGGGCCAGGAAACCCCAGGAGGTCATCACATTATGGTCGCCGCCGCTCATGTGGCAGGTCTGGCACGTGGGGCCGCGCTTGCTGTCCTTGCCTTCGATCGACCAGATGACGCCGTGCTTGGACGAAGACCACATCTCCCACTGGGGGTGGTCGAAGCCCATGTGGCAGGTCTGGCAGGCCCGCGGGTCCTGGGCCTCGGACTTCTTGAACGAATGCCGGGTGTGGCAGGAATCGCACTGTGCGTGACCGTAACGGATCTGCGACTTCTCCGCGTCCGACTTGACGCCGATCTTGTGGCAGCTTGAACAGCCTTTGTAGCCCTCACCGGAAACAGCCTTGGGCTGGTGGCCCATCATGGGCATGGAGCTCGATGCTACCCACGCAAGGTTGTGCTTGCCTGCTGAGAACTGGTCAGCCTGCTTCTTGTGGCAGTTGGCACAGGTTGCGGGGGTCGGCATCTTGGCCAGCTTTGCATCGGTCATCGTTTTGTGGTCTGAACCGTGGCAGGCCGAGCAGTCGATGCCCTTCTTGCCCATCTTGCCCTCGAAGTGCTGCTGCACCACGCCGGGAGTCACTTTCTCGTGGCACTCCACGCAAGCGCTCTTTCTGGGAGCGGACCACGCCGCGGTGCTGATGAGAACAGCACAGCTCACTAGGAACAGAACTTTCAGAAACTTCATGCAGATTTCCTCCTTGGGATGGAATAATTGCAATTTGAGAAGTCCTCGCACCCTAGCTTAACCGTAGCCTGATTGATATGATCTATATCATAGTTCCGCGACAAGTGCAGGGCGGGCCGGCTGGCGTCTTGAAAAAGCAGAGTCATAGTAGTAGGTTACAGCTCATTCGCCTAATCCGGACAAGCCTGAATTGAACCTTAACTTAATCCACCATGCCGCCAACTTGGGTACTCCTCTCACTCTTAAGCGCTTTCTGTCTTGCCACGAGCGATGCGCTGACCAAACGGGTCATCACGCATGAGAACGAATATATCATCGGCTGGTTCCGGATCCTTTTCGGGATCCCCGCGCTTTTTGCCGCTCTGATGCTTTCGGGCCCTCTTCCGCTGATCGACGGGCCTTTTCTCTGGTCCTTTGCGGCGGCCCTTCCTCTTGAGATTGCAGCAATCCTGCTCTATTACAAGGCGCTTCGTCTTTCGCCGCTCAGTCTTTCCTTGCCGTTCCTTTCCTTCACTCCGGTCTTCCTGATCTTGCTGTCCTTTGTCCTCGTCGGCCAGAGGGTCTCTCCCCTGGGCGCTCTGGGCATCGCCTTGATCGGACTGGGAGGGTACACGCTGAACCTGTCAGCGTTGCGCTCCGGCTTTCTGGAACCTTTCCGTGCGGTTGCCCGTGAGCGGGGATCGCTCTATATGCTGATCATCGCGCTGATCTACAGCGTCACCTCGGCGCTCGGAAAGATCGGCGTGGACCATTCATCGCCCGCGTTCTTCGGATTCACCTACTTCCTGGCGCTTGCGGTCTGCATGCTGCCGATCCTTGTTCGTCAGTGCGGCAGAGAACGGCTGGTTCCCCTTCTGAAGAGCACTACCCGGATAGCGCTGCTGCCCGCGCTGTTCGACGTCATGGCCACGGTGGCCCATTTCTACGCCGTCAGCATGGCCAACGTGGCCTATATGATCGCGGTCAAGCGGAGCAGCCTGCTGATCGGGACGATCTATGGCTTCGTGTTGTTCCGGGAAATGAATATACGCGAGCGGCTGGTCGGTGCTGCGCTCATGTTCGCGGGCTTTGTCGTGGTGGTGATCGGGGGGTAATCGGGGATTTTCAGCACAATCTCGCTGCTTGCTCTTTTTCTGGCTTATAGGAGGAGCATCCTCGTGGCAGGTCTATAAGGGTTGACTGGCCGTTCGCAGCACCTCTGCGGTTCCATGAGTTGTTATAACGTGTCCCTGCCCGCTGCACAGTGAGTCTCAGCCTCTCAATGCTGCTCGTTTCCATCGCCCCTTATTTCTTCCTCCTCAGTGCGCCTCCTTTTTCTGATACAATTACGTTCATAGGTTGCATATACCGCTGCATGCAAAAAGCGTCCTGCAACAAAATGAACAGGAGGATACCATGGCAACATCGGCGATATTGCTGGAGGTCGGGACCAACGAGCTCGAGATCCTGGAGTTCTACATCGATGAGGAACAGCCGGGCGGCGAGCGCGATCGGGTCTACTTCGGCATGAACGTGGCAAAGGTCATGCAAGTGATCGAGAATCCGGATATGCCGCCGAGCGACTATTCCCAGAACCCTTCATTCCTGGGCGTCATTCCCCTGCGCGACCATATTCTTCCGGTCATCGACCTGAGCATCTGGCTCGGTATGCACCGGGCGGCGAGCCCCTTCGACCTGATCATTGCGACCGAGTTCAGTCAGGCCGTGAACGGATTCCTCGTCTCCGGCGTGACGGAGATCCACCGGGTCGGCTGGGACCAGGTCAAACCGCCGGGCACGTTCCTTTCCCGGTTCGCCGGCGCGTCCATCATCGGCACGGTCGAGCGGCCTGATCATCTGATCCAGCTTCTGGACATGGAGAGCATCCTGACCGATCTCAATCCCGATGTCATGCGCATGGCCGCATTCAGCCAGGTGCATGCGCGGGAACACTATCCCGTGCTCGTTGCCGACGATTCCCAGCCCATTCTTGAGATGATCACCAAAAACCTGCGGGCGGCCAATTTCGAGCCCTTCACGGTCTCGAACGGCCAGGCCGCCTGGGACGCCATCTGCCGCCTCCGCGACCGCGCAACGGCCGAGGGAGTGGACATCTACGATCTGGTGCGCATCGTGATCTCGGACATCGAGATGCCCATGCTGGACGGATTCACGCTGACCAAGCGCATCAAGGACGACCCGGTGCTCGGGAAGATCCCGGTGATTCTCTACTCCTCAATAATTACCCGCGAACTGCACCACAAGGGGGAGTTTGTGAAGGCGGACGATCAGGTCTCGAAGCCCGAGCTGCAGGAAATGGCCAAGCGGGCCATCGCGCTGATCGAGGCTGCCGCATGAGAGGCGTGACGAAGATCGACCGGGAGGCGCTTGCGCTGTTCTGCGAGGAATCCGCGGACCGGCTCGCCAGGATATCCGACTCCCTCGACCGACTGGCAGCATCCAGGCCAATGGATGCCGAACTGCTGCACGCTGTCTTCCGGGACACCCATTCCATGAAAAGCGCGGCGAATCTGCTGGACCTCAAGCCGGTGGAGCGGCTCGCCCACAGGCTCGAAGACATCCTGGAGAGCATCCGGAGCGGCGCTGAGCTGCCAGACCGGGAGCTCGTCGGCATCCTGAGCGCCGGGTATGGCCGGATCGCACGGCTTCTCGAAAACCTCCATCTGCTGCCGCTGATCGACGTGAGCAAGGACCTCGCAGAGATCGATCACCAGATCGCCGCCCGCCGCTCTTCAGGACGATGAAAATCGCTCAACCTCAAAAGAGCAGGATCACAAGAGAGGCTACGGGGGCAGGTCCTTCCTGTCAGAGTCGCCCTTTGGTCCTGCTGAAAACATATAGCCCCGCTGCATCAAGGGCTCGAACATCTTTGGGCAAGGTCTTTGCTGTTGGCATTAATCTTTTGCCATGCCGCAGAGGTTCTTGCCGATTTCCAGTTCCTTGCGTTTCGCCTCGTCGGGATCGAGCTGTCCCAGGTTCACTTTCCTGATGTCCTGGTAGCGCTGCGGATTTTCCATCAGGCTGGCTTTGATGTGGCCGAGGAATGCCGGAAACTCCTTGATTTGGTAGAGGTCGCTATTGGTCCTGGCTTCGTCGAGCGTCATCCGCACGATGCCGTCCTTGTCCTGCTCCTTGAGCGAGAAGGCGTGGGTCGGAAGGATCACGATGCTTCCCTCCAGCTTGCCGAACCGGGTGAAGAGCGTCTCGAACAGGAGCTTTGCCCAGTCATCAGCCATGCCGCCCAGGTCCGGTCTGCCGATACTCGCTTTCATGATCGTATCGCCGGTGAAAAGGACCTTGCCGTCCAGCAGGAATGACGTGCTGCCCGGTGTGTGGCCGGGGGAATGGATCACGTCGAGGGTGCATTTACCGAAGGTGATCCGTTCGCCGTCCTTGAGCGGCACGAAGGAATAGGCAGCGCCTGCCGCGTCAACCGGATGGATATGGTAGGTCGCGCCGGTGCGCCTGGCGATCTCCCTGCCGCCTGATATATGGTCAGCCTGGAGATGGGTGTCGAAGACCTTGGTTATCTTTGCCTTTGCCGCGACTGCGAGGTCGATGATCTGGTCCGTGTGGCGGACCGCATCAATCACAACGGCCTCTCCTTCGGATACGATCACGTGGGTGATGCATCCCCGCGCGGAGCGGTAGATCTGGTAGATGGCCGGCCGGTCGCTTACGGTATGAGTCTCGTAAAAGTCGCTCCACGCGTCCATACCGCCCTGCAGGGTGATGGCGTCGTATCCCTTTGCCCGCAGGAGCTCGGCGGTGTATTTGGAGGAATCGCCGTGAGCGCAAATGGTCACGATCTGGCGGTCCTTGGGAAATTTGGCTAGATGGCTGTCCTCCTCGCCCACGAACTCCTCCTGGGGGATGTTCAGGGCCTCGACCTCGGTCCTGCCCTCGATCCTCCATCCCGAGAAATCCTCGCGGTTCCGGAGGTCGAAGATGAATCTGATCTCGCCGGCATCAAGTTTCTTTTTGAACTCCTGTGATGTGACGGTCACTGACTGCTGCATATTGCTGCTCCTCTCTTCTGTATCTGCCTGCTGTGGCTAACAGGACAACAAATATCCTCAATACAATGTACTTATCATTATGCCGCGCACGGGCGGGAATTTCAAGTGGTTTTGGCTGATACCGGGTGAAATGCGTTCTGACCACGGGTGGGACAAACAGGATTCTACCAGATAGAACCACCGTCAGTGTCGATAAAGCGAATCGCTCGGGAACTGGTCAAGGCGGATGGGGTCTCCCGCCTTGTTCGATCAGGACAGCGCCTGGCCAACGCCAGGTACCGTGCAGGGGGAGGAGGGGATAGGCAGAGGGGATAGGCATCACTTGACAAAATATGTAACACATGCTACATTTCGAGCAAGAGATACATATAGAGTGCTCCCTGAAACGGCTATTGAACGAAATTCAAGATGTTTTAGCTGATGCGGCGTTGCTGGAAAGGGGAGCTGCGCTATTGCTCCCGCTCGTGTATGCGGCGTTGAGCGGGATCCATCGAGGAAAACCTGATCGAAGTGGCTTTTGCCGAAGCCGCGGATTACGACGGTATCCACAAGGCGATCCTGCGCGAGCATCGGGAGGAGCGTGATATCGCCCATTCTGACGATTACGGTCAGGGTGACGATGCGCTCTGTTTGGTGTGATCAAGCGACGATAGGGCGAGCAACATCGATCGATGCCCGATATCAGGAGCACCGCATGCCTAAAAGAAATAATCAGGAATGGCTTCTTGTCTTTTACAGCGTGCCAGCCCATCCGGTAAGCGCCAGGATGAAAATATGGAGAAAGCTGGCAAAGGCCGGAGCTGTTCAACTCAAGGGAGCGGTCTATCTGCTTCCGGCCAGCGACGAGCATGAGGAGCTTCTTCAGTGGCTCATCGGCGAGGTGCGGTCCATGGGAGGAGACGGCGCATTTGTCCGGACCGCAGAGATCAGGACCATGGCTGAAGCGGACATCCGAAGTCTTTTCCTTCAGCAGACCGAGCAGGAAATCTCCAAGCTCGAGAAGGATCTCGTGGTCGTGGAGAGAAAGGTGCAAAGCTTCAGAAAAGGGACGAAACCAAAAGACGCCGGAAGTGTTGTCACTGCTCTGGGAAAGATCGTCAAGGAGTACGAAGGCATATCCCGCCGTGACTTCTTTTCCTCCCATTCAGTCGGGGCGCTGAAAAAGCGCCTTCAGGCGGCTGAGTCTGGTCTCAAGAGCGAGGGAGCGGGTTTCCGCGAAGTGACGGCGCCGATAGCGCTCAGGCGGGTTGAGGACTACCAGCGCCGCATCTGGGCGACCCGGAAGAATCCCTTTGTGGACCGGATGGCATCGGCCTGGCTCATTCAGCGGTTCATCGATGCGAAGGCAGCGTTCCGGTTCGTTGATGAGAAAGAGGTCCTGCGCCTCGGCCCGGGTATGGTCGCCTTTGATGTCCATGGCGGAGAGTTCACGCATCACGGAGAACTCTGCACATTTGAAGTGCTGGTGAAGGCCTTCGGGATCAAGGACAAGGCCGTCAGCAGAATCGCGGAGATCGTGCATGATCTCGATCTGAAGGATGACAAGTACCAGAGGCCGGAGACGACCGGCGTGGAGGACATCCTCGCAGGCATCCGCAGGACGGCGAAAGATGATGCCGACGGCCTGGAACGGGGCATGGCCGTGTTCGAGATGCTCTACCGATCCAGGTCGTGACATGGCCGACAGAAAGAGAATATCCATGCCAGGTGAACAGATCTCCTTTCGGGACGCTTTGAAGTACTGGTTCAAGCCCGGTCTCATCGGTTATCCCCGACTCCGGCGGCTACGAATGGTACGCGCTTGTCGCTTCTCTCGCAGTATTCGCCGGGATGGCGCGATTCAAGTGGGGCATGTACCGGTCATTTTCGGATCAGCGTTTGCCGGATTCCTGTGGAAGATGATCGTTTGAACATGCAATTGCAGGAACGAAGGAGGATTGAATATGCCGCCCGTACCAGGACATGTAAAATCGAGTTTGGAAAGAACAGGGAAGGAATATAAGGAGGTTCATGAGTGGCTGGATATGGACCCCGAGAACAAGGCCGCCCGACATGACATCACAAAGATACACGAATACGGCACGATGATCGAGCAGAAGTACGGCGTCGAAGCGCGGCAGGAATATATCAGGCATCTTCACGACGATATGAAGGCCAAGTTCAGCCATCTGCAGCATGATTTTGAGAAACAGATAGCCGATACGCTCGATTATTTCGGGGTGAAGTAACCGGAGGGAGGGCGAGGCAATGGGTTACGCGATAGAGAAGATAGATATCGATGTACTGCGGACAGCAGGGATGTCCGAGGAAGACATTACGCATAGTGTTCAGGTGGCTGAAAAGGCCCTCGAAATTGCCGGGCGCATCCACAACAACGAGATCGACCAGGAACTGGTGGGGAAGGGCGCGCTCTTTCATGACCTCGGCAAGGCAAAGACGCATGAGATGGAGCACGGCAAGATCGGGGCGGAGCTTGGCTGCAGGTTGGGGCTGTCCCGGGAAATATGCGACATCATGGAAAAGCACATCCGGGGCGGATTAACAGAGTCTGAGGCCAGGGAGCTGGGTTTACCCGTCAAGGACTACACCCTGAGCCGGCTGGAAGAGCGGATCGTGATCTATGCTGACCGGCTGGTTGACATCATCTATGACGGGATAGCAGCGGTCAAGGCAGAGCGGGATGCCGAAGACCGATTTGAAGAGATACTCCGGGCTTATCCGAAATACGGCAAGAACGAGGTCACGCTCACGCGGTATCTTGGTTATCACCGCGAGATCCAGGGATTGATGAAGCAAACCTAAAGGAGCGTGCCACATGAAAAGGACGATCACGCGATCAATGCCGCCGAGTGGATCGTGTACGATGCGCTCTATGCCTACTGTCAGGAGATGGTCGCGAAAGGGAAGTCCCATGGCGCATTCGCGGCGTGATGTGTTGTTCCTTTTTGCCGCGCGGAGCACGCGGCTCTTTGCCTATGGCGCGATCTCGGTCGTACTCGCCCTCTATCTCCATGCCGCAGGCCTCTCGGGCGCCGAGATAGGCCTTCTTTTCACGCTGACCCTTGCAGGCGACGCCGGCATCTCGCTGTGGATCACGACCGCTGCGGACCGGATCGGGAGGAGGAAGATGCTGCTCCTCGGCGCGGGGCTCATGATCGCCGCCGGCATCGCGTTCAGTCTGACCAACAACATCGTTGTGCTGATGATCGCGGGCATCATCGGCGTCATAAGCCCGAGCGGGAACGAGATCGGCCCGTTCCTTTCCCTGGAACAGGCGGCCCTTTCACAGCTTCTTCCCGCCGAGAACCGCACCAGGGCCTTCGGATGGTACAACCTCGCCGGCTCGCTGGCGACGGCCTGCGGCGCGCTGACAGGGGGAGGCCTGTCCAGCGGTCTGCAGCATGCGGGCCTTTCCGAACTGGCGTCCTATCGTGCCGTGCTTCAGCTCTATGCGCTGTGCGGATTCGGCCTTGTCGCCCTGTTCCTCATGCTCTCGCCGGAAGTGGAGACCGAGGTCGCGCCGGCGCAGCAGCGTCTGTTCGGCCTCCACAGGTCAAAAGGGGTAGTTCTGCGTCTTTCCGCCCTGTTCAGCCTTGATGCGTTTGCCGGCGGATTCGTGATCCAAAGCATGGTCGCCTACTGGTTCCACGTCAAGTTCGGGCTCGACGCGGGCCTTCTGGGAGGGATCTTCTTCGGAGCCAATGTCCTTGCAGGGGTGTCGGCGCTCCTTGCAGCACGGATCGCGGCGCGGATCGGCCTGATCAACACCATGGTCTTCACCCACATACCGTCGAATGTGCTCTTGTGTCTCGTCCCGTTCATGCCCGGCCCGGGATGGGCTGTGGCGGTGCTGATGCTTCGCTTCAGCATCTCACAGATGGACGTGCCCACGCGCCAGTCCTACACCATGGCCGTGGTAGCCCCGGACGAGCGGTCTGCCGCTTCGGGGATAACGACCATAGCCCGTTCGCTGGGTGCGGCGGTCTCGCCTTCCCTGGCGGGGGTCCTGCTTGCCAGCCCGGCGCTCCTGGCCGCGCCCTTTCTGGTCGCGGGGGGCCTCAAGATCGTCTATGACCTGCTGTTGTACAAGAGTTTCCGGGATGCAGATATTCGGTGAGCCTGCTGATGATTCGGTTCAGCGTGCGGCAAGGATGCCGTCAATGTCCGCGGCGATCTCTTTCCCGATGCCGGGCCGGAATCCGGGGTAGGTGGTCCTGATGAGGTGGCTGCGGTCAATAATGACGGTCGCGGGAATGCGTGTGATACCATAGGCCTTGTACGCGCTGCCGTCGTCAATGAGCAGCCGATAGGTCATGCCGTGCTTGCCGGCGAATGCCTTTACCCGTGCCGTTGCATCGCTTTCCTTGTTCACGCTGATACCGATGACGACGACGCCTTTGTCTTGATACGCGCGATGGAGCGCTTCAAGCTCCGTCATTGCGTCCTTGCAGGGGCCGCACCAGGTTGCCCAGAAATCGAGCACGATCGCCTTGCCGGAGAAGTCTGTGAGCGCTACGGGGCTGCTCTCGGTGTCCCTGAGGGAGAATGCCGGTGCCGGATTGCCGGGGATCGCCGGCTGCTGCGACCCTGTCTGGGTGCAGCCGAGCAGGAGGATCAGTGCGGAAAGGAAAATGGTTCTTCCGGTTGATCTGTATCGAAGGTTCATGGTTAACCATATACCACGGGGAAAAAAAGACAAGCACATCGACTGCCGCGAATTCAATTGCATTTCCTTGCATCACTCGGTAGAATTCCCCAATGCTTTTTCAATGGACATACGGCTTCCTCCTCTCCGCTATCCTGCTCCTGACTGGATGCGGTGCCGGCTATCGTATCGGCGCTGCTGATCCGGGGGACAGCACGCTCGCGGCCAACGGGGATCCCGCTGCACTGGAGACCGGCGGTCCGGCCGATCCTGCGGCCATGCAGAACGGGAACAATGGCGCTGATGCTCCGGCTATCGACGCGGTAACAGCCGCGGACGGCGTTGTGGAGAGCGATGATGATGGCACGGCCGAGGAAGGTCCGCTCGATACTGCGCTGGAACTGGTCGAATCTGCCCGCGAACTCTGGGCCGGCGGCGACCGCGATCGCGCCATGGAAGCCCTTGACCAGGCCTATTCAGGGCTGTTGAACGCGCCGGTAGACGGTAACGACAAGGAGCTTCAGCAGCAGAAGGACGACCTCCGGTTCATGATCTCAAAGCGCCTGACGGAGATCTACTCCACGCGCTATACCACGGCGAACGGTACGCACAAGGCGATACCGATCGTGGTGAACGAGCATGTGGAACGGGAGATCCGGTTGTTCCAGACGCTGGAAAGGGATTTCTTCCTGGAATCCTACCAGCGGTCAGGCAGATACCGCGACATGATCCTCAAGATGCTCCGTGAGGCAGGAGTGCCCGAGGACATCGCCTGGCTGCCGCTCATTGAGAGCGGCTTCAAGGTGCGGGCGCTCTCGCGGGCGCGGGCGCTGGGACTCTGGCAGTTCATCCCGTCCACAGGATACAAGTTCGGCCTGAAGCGTACGGATTGGGTCGATGAACGCCTGGACCCGGAAAAGGCGACTGCGGCGGCCATTGCCTATTTGAAGGAACTGCACCAGATGTTCGGTGACTGGGCCACGGTGCTTGCCGCATACAACTGCGGTGAGGGCGCGGTACTCCGGGCCATCCGCACGCAGAAGGTAAACTACCTGGATAATTTCTGGGATCTCTACGAGCGTCTGCCGCGCGAGACCGCGCGGTATTACCCGCGGTTCCTGGCGACCATTGCGATCATCAAGGAACCGGAGAAATACGGATTCACACTCGGCGAGCTTGAACGTCCCGTCCCATTTGAGGTCGTTCCCATTTCCAAGCCGGTAAACCTGCAAAAACTGGCGGAGAAGATCGACTGTTCCGTCGAGGACCTGTCAGCGCTCAATCCCGAGCTGCGCTATCTGGCGACGCCGGGCGCTTCCTACGATCTCAAGGTCCCGGTCGGGAAGGCAGCGCTCACCATCGCATCGGTAGACGCCCTTCCCAAGTACTCGCCGCCCAAGCCCGCCTATGTTGTTCATCGGGTAAGGCGGGGAGAGACGCTCTCGACAATTGCCCACCGCTATCGCACCAGTGTCCAGCGCATTATGGACGCGAACAACCTCCGTTCGGGCCGCATGATCCGCGCGGGCAGGAAGCTCAAGATCCCCCTTACGCACGCGTCATAATAATCTCCAGGACATTCAACGCGGTTTTGCGCAGAACTTACGATGATTTCCTGTGAAAGCGCTTACAGCATTCACCAGGACAGGATCATCATCTTGTGTCGGTGTTGAGGATCCCTTTTTTTGCAGATCACGCATATTCTCCTGCGGCATGGGCTGAGGCCCAGGCCCAGTGCAGGTTATATCCTCCCAGCTCTCCTGTCACATCCATCACCTCTCCGATAAAGTAAAGCCCCGGCACTTTTTTTGCTTCCATGGTCTTTGATGACAGCTCATCGGTATGCACGCCGCCTGCGGTAACTTCCGCGATCCTGTATCCCTCGGTTCCCGCCGGTATGATCTTCCAGTTATGGAGACGGTCGGCAAGTTCCCGCAGATCCTTGTTCGAGCATTCGGTGATCGGCCATGCCGCGAACGATGGGTCGAGCCAGGTCTGGACGAACCGTTTTGGAAGCAATTGACCAAGAAAATTTCCTACAGCCATGCGGCTTTGGCGCTTATCCTGAAAGCGCTCGTAAATATCCCGGTCCGGAAGAAGGTTGATGTTCACCGGTGCGTTCGGTTCCCAGTAGAGCGATGCCTGGAGCACTGCAGGACCGCTCAGCCCCTTGTGCGTGAACAGTATATTGCCCCGATAGGTCTTGCCCCCGCAGGCAACGGAAGCGTCCAGGGAAATACCCGCGCATTCTCTGAACCGTTTTTGCGCCGGGCCGGGGAAAAGCAGTGGCACGAGCGCGGGCCGGGGAGGAACCAGCTCAAGGCCGAATTGCCGGGCGATCTCATGGCCAAATGAGCTTGCACCGAGGTTTTCATAGGACAGACCTCCGGTGGCGATGACAAGCGACCGTGATTGAAACGCGCCCTTTCCGGTTGTGACCGTGAAACCCCCTTCTTGAACAATACGATGAACAGGACAGTCGAGATTGATCACAACGCCTGCGGAAGTGCATTCCCGTTCAAGCATGGCGATAATATCCTTTGCACTATCCCGGCAGAACATCTGACCCGCCTCTTTTTCATAGTAGGCGATATGGTGCAGGGCAACGAGTGACAGCATGTCCCGGGGCGTGAACCGGGCAAGGGCTGATTTGCAGAAATTGGGATTTCTGGATCGATAATGCTCTGCCGCAGCGTTCAGGTTCGTAAAGTTGCATCGACCCCCTCCTGAGATCCGCACCTTGGACCCTGTGCGGCTGGCATGATCCAGCACCAGCACGGACCGGCCCCGTCCGGCGCAAAGAGCGGCACAGAACATCCCGGCTGCGCCGGCGCCGATGATGATAACGTCGCTTTTCTCATCTGCCTTCATGCCGCTCCTCCTGGGTCTGGTCAACCTACCGCTAACGAGCAGTATCATAGCCCTTTCGGCAACCCTTGACAAGGCACCCGTTGACAGAAGTTGACCGGAGACTGTCAGGTTACGCAGAAATATGGTATTATAGAATCCATACATCATATCCAGGAGGACGTTATGGCTTTTGAATGGACCACGGATCTTGCCACGGGTAATTCGGATATCGACAGACAGCACCAGGAGATGTTCAAACGTATCAACAATCTGCTCGATGCCTGCACCCAGCAGAAGGGGAAGGAAGAGATCGGGAAATTCTTGGGTTTTCTCGAGGATTATGTGGTAGAGCATTTTAATGCCGAGGAAAAAGTCATGACCGAACGTCACTATCCCGGTCTTGCCGCTCACAAGCAGGAGCATGAGCATTTCAAGCAGAGGATCGCCACGATCAAGAAGGAGTTCGTGGAATTCGGTGCGACCATCCATGTGGTCTTGCTGGCGATCCGGACCGCAGGCGACTGGCTGATCTCGCATATTCGAAAGACTGATAAGGCAATGGGCGCTTTTCTCAAGGGCGCATAAGCAGGTCCCTGCAGTGTTCCAGAACGTATACCAAGCCGCTGAACAGGTTCTGTTCCGCGGCTTTTTCATTCAGCCCGAAATTCTCCATCATCTCGTTGCTTCGATCGGCCTTTTATGCTACCGTAGCCGCGTGACCCCTGCTGAACCTGCGTTGGCAAGCGATGAGGAGGTTGAATCATGTTCGTTCCCTGCATGAGAACTAAGTTTCAGACAGCCACGTTGTTCCTGCTCCTGGCTGCAGTCACAGGATGCGCTCCCTCGGTCATGTTCCAGCAGATCCAGCCGGGCCATCTGGGGGCCGGCCGCGACCTCGGCATTGCGGTCAGCGCGCCGGATTTCGAGGTCAACCTGGACCTTGCGGGCTTGCGGGAACTCGCCGCGGTCAGAAAGAAGAACTCCCAGAACCAGGGAACTCCTGCGGATACCGAGCTTTTCGCTCCCCTGGTGGAGCGTGAGATGATGAAGAATATCACGGCCAATCCGGTCATCCGGCTGTCGACCTCGATCACCCACACGATCGCGGTCTCAGGCGCGCTCTATGTTCGCGATATCACGACCATACAGAAGGACGAGATCAAGCTCGAGAACCGGGTCGTTGACGTACGGGAGACCGCCACGGTGGACCGGGTGTTCGAACTGACATTGAACTATCAGGTCATATCAGCCGCCACGGGGACCACGATATTCTCGGGAAAGCAGGAGGGCGTGCGATCGCAACGCGGCCAGGGAAAGACCGCGCAGGAGGCGGTCGAACGGTTCGAACCCTGGGAAGATGTGCTCGAAAGTCTTATTGCGCAGGAATCCGGAAAGATGCTGAGCAAGGTCCTTCCCCGCCAGGTCACGGTCACGCGCAAGCTCAAGGAAGGCTCGTCAAAGGCGCTCCGGGCGTCGGTCGAGGTTGCAGTAAAGGAAGGGCTGGATCGCGCGTGGCCCCTCTGGCAAGCGATCAAGGACAGCGGTGAACAGCTAGCTCCTGCCGACAGGTCCGCTCTATTCCACAACATGGGGGTCTATTATGAATCCAAGGATGATCTGGTCAACGCCCGGCTGTTCTTCGAACAATGCCTGGCTGCACAGGATGAGGAGTTGTGCCGCAAAGGTCAGGAACGGATAAAGAGCAGGGAAGAGGCTTTGGACACAGTAAGATAACCCAGGCCAAGAAGTCTAGACGAAGGGATTTTTGTTTGCATATCCGGGTGGTGCGGCCATGCAGGATCGCGTCCGCGCGGTCTGCAACTATTTTGGGAATCCCGCATCTGCAAGTGCCCGCAAGGGGCCGGTGCTTCTGAGCACTTCCAGCTGCTCCTTATCACGCACAAAGAACGAGCCGGCATAGGCCAGTGAATTGAGCGATATGCCTTCCACATGTTCCCGGGAGCGCGGGACCAGCAGCATCCATGTTCGCGTCACGATCATGCAGTAGGGCAGCGACTGGCGGGTCAGTTCTCCGGGGACCGGCGGTTCGATCCCGACGCGTCCGAGCAGATGTCCGTAGAGATCGTAGGAGCGTTCCGCAGCTTCCCGGGCATCCTGCCACAGTGAACGATCAATCCAGCTGAAGGCATGTTTGAAAGAAAAGGCGGGTATCGATCCGATCCCGTCCCGGTCGATTACTGCATCCCGCAGCAGCGGCTCCATGGGCACCGCAGGGCCCTGGGGATCCAGGGGGAGCGGAACGAACTGCAAATGCTTATGCTCCTGGCTTGCCCCGCCTTCCGGCCCGCCGTTGTAAAATCCCAGCCCGTCATATTCCGCCATGCAGACCCAGAGGGCTTCGAAGTCCCGGACCGTCAGCAATGTTTCCTGATGCTCGAACCGGCGCGTGATGATCAGCAGATGATGCTCGACCACGTTGAACTTGTTCAGGACGGCGATGTGGCTGTCGGTCACGTCAGACACGACCAGGTCGGTTTCGGGAGGGAGAAAGGGGTTGACCTTCAGGCCGGCGCGTTCGGCCTTGCTCTGCTCTTTCCGTGCCTCATCTTTGCGGCGCAGGCCGGCAAGGACCCGGACGAGGAACCGGACTCCCTGATCATTGATCACCGCATGGTCCGTGGGAATTGGTAAAAGCACGCCGCTTGCCAGCGCGCGTTCAGTTGTCCGGAGCAAATGGTCCCGGAGGGTCCCTTTTTGCAAGAGTGTCATAGAGAGTGATCACTTACCATTCGGCAGGATTATACCATATCCGAAGGACAGGGTTCATTGTCAAAAAAGACCGTTGCAAAGTCGGTATGTGCATTCCGTTCCTGCTCTTGCCGCGTGAGGAAGCGCTTGCCCAGAAACCTTCGCCCGGGGTATCATGCACAGGCGGTAAGGAGAAAGCGCATGATCGATCTCGCGAAAACAACAGATGAAAAACTCATCGAACTTCTGTACACCGAAGGAGACAGGCTTTCTCGGACGGTCGTGGAGGAGATCACCGGGCGGCAGGGCATGGTGACGCGTCTGGCGGGGATAGTTTCCGATCCATGTAACTGGAACGAACCGCTGCCCGCGTGGTGGGCGCCTGTGCACGCTGTTTACGCCCTGGGCGCGATCGGCACGGCTGATACCGTGCTTCCGCTCTGCCGCGCACTGCGGTATGCCGAGGCCTGCGAGAACGACTGGGTCACCGAGGACCTTCCTTCCATCTTCGGCCGCATCGGGAACGCTGCGTCAAAGCTTATTCAGACCATGGCCTTTGACCGGACCTCCGGGTGGCTGGTCCGCACGATCTGTCTCGAAGGCCTGGCGGCCATGACCCTTCGCGATCCTTCTTCGCAGGCAAAGGTCTTCAGCCTTGTGCATGCCGTCTTTGTCGATCCCGGCGAGGACCTGACGCTCCGGCAGAACGCGGGCAGCATCCTGCTCGATCTCCTGAGGCAGGAATACCGCGCTGACCTCATTGCCTTCGGTGCTCTGGAGCGGGCGAGGGCGGACAAGGACCCCTCGGTCAAGGTGTTGTTCACTGACCGGGAAGTCGAAAAGGACTTCGCGAGGGGCGTGATGGCCCGGGAGCATTATGAGCGGGACTGGCTCCGGTTCTATGAACCCGACGCGATCGCTGAACGGCAGCGGCGGTGGGACAAGGAACAGCTGGAAAAGGCCGCGCAGCCCGAACATCGCACCCCCCAGGAACTTTGCCCCCTGGCACAGGACAAGAACCATCGGAAGTGCTGTTTGGGGAAGGTGGGGCTGGCGTGAGGATCAGCCGGCAGGCCGTAAGCGATAAAGGAGCAAGCACGAGAAAAGCTCATGAATCAGATACGTGCTATTGCAGCCGGATCTGCGAACTCGAAAGGAAAGAATTGCCGTGGTACCCAATATCGATTACAGCCTCTGCCAGGGATGCGGAGGATGCGCTGAAGCTTATCCCCAGTTCTTCAAAATGCATGAGGAGAAGGCCTGGATCATTAATGCCGAAAAGTTCGATGCAGAGCGGGACAAGGGCGTTCTTCTGGTCTGTCCCTACTATGCGATCTCGATCGAAAAGGGATAGAGCGCAGTCCGGGCCTGTCCCGTTAGCTTAACTCGACGGGCATTCCTTGCCGCTGGCCTTTGTTTCCCAAAGCCGCTTTGCAATACGCTCGGTCCTCTCTCCGTTCTCAACGGTCTCCTGCCATTGCGACGGAATACCCTCGATGCCATAGCGAGCGCCGGCGATAGCTCCGGTCATGGCGCAGAGTGTGTCGTCCGTCGTACCGCCCAACTCGGCTGCGTTGAGCAGCGCGCTCTTGAAATCCTTGTTCGCCAGGACAGTGTAGATCGCCGTGGGCACAGAGTTCAGTGCCGATCCCCCGTTTCCCAACTGCTCGACAACATCCTTCTTCGAACAACCTTCTTCAAGGAACCGGAAGACCAACTTAAGCTTTTCCTGGTAGGGCGGTGAATTGGTGATCAAACGGAGCAGCGCAAGGAATTCCGAGGGGATGATCTCGCCGGATTCGGAAAGGACCGAGAGGGCGATCGCGCATGCATGAACGACCGCTCCTTCAAGCGCCAGCTCATGGCTGTGGGTGATCGACGCGCAGTGGTATGCGATATCGCGAAGGGTGCGCGGATCGTCATGGTATAGGAGGCCCACCGGAGAGACGCGGACGACCGCACCGTTCCCATAGGAGCCCTCAGGGAAGATGTCCCGGTCCAGCATGCCGAAGCCCAGCCGCCCGTTGCGCATCATGCGGAAGACCCGGGAGACCGTGTTGCCGTACCTTCGCCAGGGCTCCTGTTCGTAATATCTGATCAGGTTCTCGGTCATGTGCCAGTAATGGAACTCGCCGAGGTCGGCAAGCGACTCCGCGACCCCCAGGGACAGGACCGTATCGTCGCTGTACCGGGGAGCCAGGTCCGCGGCTTCAGCGCCTGCGGCTCCCTGCCGCCGAGCGCCGAGCGAATCGCCTACAGCTAAACCGACAAGACATCCCTTGAATTTTGAGAGTTTTCTTTCCATCACAAGAGAAAATCCTGGCAAATGCCGTGCATGAGGCTTGCGCAGGCCCGGGTGGGGCAGGAAAATAACCCGGGTCGTTGGTGCGGGGATATTATAAGAAGTTGGCTCCGGGGAAAGCAAGGGACGAAAACGGCCGGGGAGGTACAGAGCAATAGTAGATTTAGCTGACCACCTGGCTGATAAAATCATCCCTCGACATCTCAAAGAGCGATTTCGGCGGGGAGAAACGGTCACCTAGACGTTTCGCGAGATCGTCAAGTTTCTCAACGATCTCCTTTGCGCCTGCATCATCCGCGAATTTGAGCAGCCCTCCGCGGAAAGGCGGGAACCCGATTCCGAAGACCAGGGCCGCATCAAGCAGGTCAGGCCGGTCAATGATCCCTTCCTCGATACAAAGTGCGGCTTCCTTGATCATCAGCAGTATTGTCCGGTCAATGATCTCCTGATCCGGGATCGTCTTTGAATGCCCGTTCGTGGACGCGATCAGGCTGAGCACAACAGGGTCCGGACCTTTTCGCTCCCTGCCCTCGTAGCAATAGAAGCCCTTTCCATTCTTTTTCCCGTAATAGCCTTCCTTATATAACCGCTTGAGCAGGTCCGGCGGTGCCACGCGGTCGCCGAGTCCTTTGTGCAGGATGCCTGCAACCTTATAGGCGACGTCGATGCCGATCTCATCGAGGAGGACGAACGCTCCCATGGGCATGCCGAACTTCATCAGCACACTGTCGATATGATCGATGGACTCACCTTCCTCGAGCATTCTCGCTGCTTCGGTCAGGAATGGCATCAAAATGCGGTTCACCAGGAATCCCGGCCCATCGTTCACAACCACCGGGAGCTTGCCGAGTTTGACAGAGAGCGCGGATATGGCCGCCACAACAGCGGGATCGGTCTGCTTGCCCCGAACGATCTCCACGAGCGGCATCTTTTCAACAGGATTGAAGAAATGCATGCCAACTACCCGTCCGGGGCGCTGTGCCGCTGATGCAAGCTCGGTGACCGAAAGCGACGAGGTGTTTGTCGCGAAGATCGCGTCTGGCCTTGCAACGGTCTCAAAGTCGCGGAGCACTTGTTTTTTCACATCCATGTTCTCGATGACCGCTTCTATCGTCAGGTCTGCCTGCGCGAAGCCGGCAAGATCGGGACCGCCGGCGATCCGGTCCATGCCGTCCCGTGCCTGAATTGCAGTGACAATGCCTTTTTTCATCCTTTTGCGGAAGATATCATGCGCGGTCCTGAGACCTGCGCCAACAGCTTTGGTGTTCACGTCCCTGAGCCGGACGGAAAGCCCTTTTTCCGCAAGAAGCTGGGCAATACCCGCGCCCATGATCCCCGCGCCGGTGACAGCGGCATGATCGATCGAGACAGCAGAGGTTCGCGCTTCTTTCTTGAGGATCTCGCTGAGGTAATAGACATGGATAAGGTTCTTGGCAACAGGTGAGGCGATCAGTTGACCGATCAGCAGTGCTTCATGTGCATAGCCTGCCCTTTTCCCATGAATCAGGCCATGGCGTACGGCATCGAGCGCCGCAAGCGGCGCAGGATAATTGCCGCGGGTCTCTTTGCGGATCTCATTTTCAGCTTTCCTATATATAAACGAGCGGGTCAGAGGGTTGCTTTCGAGCACCTTCATCGCCAAGGGCCTGCGCGCCCTGATCTTCTTCGGCGCCGCGGTGTCAATGGCCTTTTTAGCCAAGGCAACAGCGGCAGGGAGCAGATTCTCCTTATAGGTGACCTCGTCGGCAAGGCCGATCCGCTTTGCCTTCCTTGGATATACGGATTTCCCGGTAAGGATCATGTCCAGGGAATTCGCAAGGCCGACGAGTCGGGGCAGACGCTGGGTGCCGCCGAAGCCGGGGATGATGCCGAGCTTCACCTCCGGCAGACCAAGAACGGTCCTGGGCCCGCTGCTGACGACACGATAGCGGCATGCAAGGGCCAGTTCCAGTCCTCCGCCAAGGCAGGCGCCGTTGATCGCGGCAACTGTGGGGAAGGGCAGGTCCTCGATCTTCTGCAGGACCTCCTGGCCGTTCCTGCTCAGCTCTTCGCCGAGATCGGCATCAGTGATGTTTCGGATCTCGGAAATATCAGCTCCGGCGATGAAATTGTCCGGCTTCCCGCTCCTGATAACGAGCGCCTTGATCGTTCTACTTATGGATAGATCGTCAAGAATCCGCGACAGTTCATCCATGACCGCTGTGGTGAGCTTGTTCACCTTCTCGTCAGGCAGGTCGAAGGTCAGGACGGCGATGCCGTGGCTATCTATTTCATAATGAAATGCCGACATGGTTATATCCGTTCCACGATCATCGCCCCTCCCTGGCCGCCGCCGATGCACATGGTGGCAAGTCCGGTCGCAAGATTTCTCCGCTCCATTTCCTTGAGCAGCGTGATCACGATACGCATCCCCGATGATCCCACTGGATGGCCAAGGGCGATTGCTCCGCCGTTCACGTTCATGATGTCCCTCCGGAACTCGCCGATCGGCTGCTCACCGGGAAGATGTCTCCGGAAGAACTGTTCAGATGCAGCGGCCTTTTCGCAGGCGATGACCTGGGCAGCGAATGCTTCGTTCAGTTCGATCAGCTCCATGTCTGACAGCTTCATTCCCGCCAGCTTCAGCACTTTATTTGTGGCAAATACAGGTCCGAGCCCCATGCGTGAGGGATCGTTCCCCGCAAACGCATAGGCCCTGATCCTGCCCAGGGGCTTCAGGCCCAATTCCCGGGCGCGGTCTCCGCTCATCACAAGGGCCGCGGCAGCCCCGTCGGTAATGGGCGATGAGTTTCCGGGCGTCACGGTGCCGGTCTTTCTATCAAAATAGGGCTTCAGTTTTTCCAGATCGTCCATGGTCTGGTGCTTGCGAGGCCCCACGTCCTCTTCAACTGCCTCGAACTTCGGCGGGACATAAAAGGGAGCGATCTCGTTCCTGAACTTTCCCGCTTCGTTCGCGGCCGACCATTTCTGATGGCTCCAGAGGGAGAACTCATCCTGCTCTTTTCGCGAGATAGCGAAGTCCTGTACCAGATTTTCCGCGGTCTGGCCCATATTAAAGCCCGACACCGGGTCAGTGAGCCCCAGGGTGAGCCCGACGACCGGCACAAGGTCCGGCGGCCTGATGGCCAGACCGGCGATGACCTTTTCCCAGAGGGTCTTGGACCTGCCGATGGCCGTGAATATGTCTTTCAGCCGCTTGGTGGTGTAGAACCCGAAGTTGGACATGGATTCAACGCCTGCGGTCAACACTACATCCGATAGACCGGAAACGATCTGGGCATATGCGCTCGACAGGGCCTGCATGCCGGACGCGCAGTTCCGTTGCACGCTGTAGGCGGGGATGGGCTGCGGGATCCCTGCGCGCAACGCGATCACCCGCGCGATGTTCGCGGCTTCAGCGGGCATGCCCGCATTTCCCACGATCACCTCGTCCACGATCTTGGGATCAATGCCCGTTCGAGCAACGATCTCTTTTATCACAAAGGCCCCAAGCGTGTCAGCGGTCACGTTCTTGAGAACAGTGCCGGATTTCGCGTAGGGAGTTCTTACCCCGTCTATGATGACGATGTTCTTCATCAGATCTTCTCCCTGATCCCCAGCTTCGCCCGCTCCTCGTCCCGCAGCACCCGCCGCAGGACCTTGCCGACCAGGGTCTTGGGCAGTTGGTCGCGGAACTCCACTTCCTTCGGCACTTTGAATTTCGATAGTTCCTGACGGCAGTATTCGATGATCTCATCGGGCGTTGCAGTGACACCTTCCTTGAGAACGATGTATGCCTTTATCTTCTCCCCCAGGAACTCTTCGTGAGGCACGCCCACGACAACCGCTTCCTTGACCTTGGGATGGCTGTAAAGCACCTCTTCCACCTCGCGGGGATAAACATTTTCGCCAACGGTCTTGATCATGTCCTTGATCCGGTCCACGATCATGAAATAGCCGTCCTCATCGCGCTTCGCGATGTCGCCCGTATGGAGCCAGCCGCCCCGCAGCGCCTGGGCGGTCTCTTCCGGCTTGTTCCAGTATCCCTGCATCATCTGGGGTCCCCGGACCACCAGTTCTCCGACCTCGCCCACGGCCAGTTCCCGGAGCCCGGTCTCGAGATCCATGATACGGGCATCCGTGTCAGGCCAGGGAAGTCCGATGGTGCCCGGTTTTCTTCTGCCGAAAATGGGATTGGCATGGGTCACCGGAGAGGCCTCGGACAAGCCATAGCCTTCCACGATGCGCGATTTCGTCAGTTGCTCGAACCGCTCCTGCACTTCCTTCATAAGCGGACCGGCCCCGCTGATGGCGGCCTTGATGGACGTGAGATCGTAATTATGTGTCTTCATGTAGTTCCCGATGGCGAGGTACATCGCCTGGATCCCCGGGAAGATGGTCGGCCGTTTCTTGTGGACGACCTGCAGCACCTCCTTGGTATGGAACTTGGGAAGCAGGATCAGTTCGGCCCCGATGGTGATCCCGAAGTTCATGGCCGTGGTCATGCCGTAAACGTGGAAGAAGGGGATCACCGAGAGTATGCGCTCCTCGCCTTCGTTCCGGATGGTGAGCCAGGCGCGGCATTGCGTCGCGTTCACGACCAGGTTCCGGTGGGTCAGGACCGCGCCCTTCGGAATACCGGTGGTGCCGCCGGTGTATTGCAGGATCGCGATGTCATCGGCCTTTACCACGGCAGCGGGCGCGGTGTCGTATCCTGATCTGACCAGCTGCAAAAAATCATGGATCGGAGCAATGCGCTTCACCGGCACCCACTGCTTCTCCAGCATTGCCTTGAGCGGATAGAGCAGGTTGAGCGGGAAGGGCAGGTAATCCTTGATGCCGCAGAGGACCAGGGCCTTTACCGCGACCCGGGGGAGCACCGGTGCGATGACGGGGTAGAACATGTCCACGGCTACCAGCACCTTCGCGCCGCTGTCACGGAGCTGAACCTCGAGCTCATGGGAATGGTACAGGGGATTCGTAGCGACCGCGATGGCGCCGATCCGGAGCGTTGCGTAATAGGCAATGACCATCTGCGGGATGTTCGGCAGCATAAGAGCGACACGATCGCCCTTGGATACGCCAAGGTGCATCAGTCCGTGCGCGAAACGGTTCACCAGGCGGTCGAGCTCCTGGTAGGTGATCCTGGCACCGAAGAAGGAAAGTGCCGTATGGTCAGGGAACTTTCGAGCGGTCTCGGCAAGTACGCCGCCCAGAGACAGATCAGGATACACAAGCGATCCGCTGATACCGGGTTCGTAGAAATTCACCCACGGTCGGTCGGTTCTGGTCTCCAGGGCTGTCATCGTATCCACCCCCCATTCCGAGCGCCGGCACCCACGAGGCTACCGGTGTTGATCGAAGATAAATATTGTCCTCGATATCTATTCCTAGTATAGCACAGCGCGGTCTCAAATTGCGATCAACGCAAAGTGCAAAGCCCTGCTCATCGCAGCGCCTAGGAGTCTGTCGGACTTAGCAATCTGATCCGACGACTGTTTGAACCAATTTCTAGAATCATCAGCCTTATGATCGGTTCTCTTTGATCAAATATGGTTCTGATTTGTTCTTTCTTATCGATTCAACTCAAGGTATGCAGCCTTTTTAAGTTCCAGGCGATGCAAACGAGGTCCCATTCGCCTTGTACGGCTACGAAACCGCGCAGCAGGAACTGCCGGAAGCCCATAACCGCTTTGATGATGCCGAAGACCGGTTCCACCGTGCTCTTGCGTTTGGCATAGACCTTTTTGCCTGCTTGAGTCCGGAGACGATGCTTCATCCTGGTGACCGCATCGGCATCAGGCGGCGGTGGCAACGGTTCACGGAACCGATCCAAGAGCGGCTGGTTATGCTGATCCCGGCCAAAAGCAAGGTACGGCGTAATCTTGTTCTTCTCGCAGGCACCGACGTTGGCTTCGCTGTAGAAACCGTTGTCGGTGATAATTGCATCCACCGTGCCGAGTTCTTCGGGTAATGCAGCGAGGTTTTCGATTGTCGGTTCCACTTCGCGCTTATCGTTTGTCTGTTGGGTTACATGGCTGGCGACGATCATCATGGATTCGATATCAACACCAGCCTGAGCATTGTAAGCCTGTTCAAAGCCGCCGCCGGACTTCTTCATGATCCGGGATTCGCCGTCCGTCAGGTTGACCTGGTCTTTGCCTTGGATACCGGGTTCGGGAGGTTCCGGTTTTCGGCCACGAGACTTTTTGCCGGTTTGCTGTTCTTTTTCAGCGCGCTCGGCCAGCTTTTTATCATAGGCTTCTTTTTCCTGGGCAAAACGCTCTGCGGCCCGCCGTTCGATCTCGGCTTTGGCGTTGGCTATGGCCTTGAGACGCTCGGTCCGCCGGGATAGTTCTTCCGGGATGCTAATTCCATCCGGTAGATCAGCCTGATCAGCTGCTTCGGCCTGGCGGAGAAGCTCGGCAACTTCTGCCTTGAGCTGTTCTTCGAGTTTGCATGCGTGGGCATAGCTCAGGGCTTTATGCTTCGAGGCATTTGCCTTGACCTTGGTCCCGTCAAGACTGACAGTGCCCAGCTTCAAGACCCCCGCCTGTCCGGCGATCAGGAGGATCTGGACGAACAGCGGCTTGAGCTGCGACAGAAACCGCTTCCGGAAAACGGCGATAGTGTCATGATCCGGATGCGTATTTGCAGCAATGAATCGGAAGGCAACCGAATCATAGGTGCTCCGCTCCAGTTTCCGGCTGGAGAACACCCCAGTGGCGTATCCATAGAACAGAAGGGCCAGAAGCATCTCGGGATTATATGGCTGGGAACCGCGCCCCGCATATGCGGCTTTCAAAGAGCTGAGATCGAGCTGATCCAAGATCTCGACGACGAATCGGGCCAGGTGATCTTCGGGCAGCCAGTCCTGAAGCGACGGCGGCAGCAAATAGAGTGTTGATTGATCGTAATTGATAAACTTTGCGCTCATTTCTGTTCAACCTCGCTACGTGCGATTGAATAGCTGAGCGGACTATAACATATTTGATTTAGTCGGGAAAGTCCGACAGACTCCTAGGCAGTTGATAGCATGGCTTTATTTCGTATATCGAGTGGTGCAGATTGCGTTGCAGATGACTTCCGGGGCAGGAAAAGAATGACGAGCCGAAATGATCAGCGTGATGGTCTGCGGGGCGGGCGGCCTCCGCCCGGACCCGAGCGGTGCCGGGGCGGGGGAGCGCTCTGCCGCTTTTGTTCAGCCTGTTGGCGTTCTTCGGCAGTGCGACGGATCTCCTTATGGTACATATCGTCGGTCGCCCAGCCCGTAGGGACTTTCTGGCCGATGTACGCTTCGATGGCTTCGAGGGAATAGACATACTCTTCGCAGGCAAGACTGATCGCTTTGCCCTCGGCACCGGCCCGGCCGGTCCTGCCGATGCGGTGCACATAGTCCTCGGCGTCCTGGGGAAGGTCGTAATTGATGACGTGGGTGATGCCTTCGACATGGATACCCCGGCTCGCGACATCGGTAGCCACGAGGACCGGCAGCCGGCCACCCTTGAAATCGTCGAGAAGCTTGAGGCGCTTCTTCTGAAGTATCTCCCCGGTGATCGCGGCGGCCTTCCAATTGTTCCTGATGAGGCGCTCAACGACCATTTCAGCTGCGCGGCGCGTGTTCACGAAGACGATCGCGCGCTCGGGTTTTTCCCGGGAGAGAATGCCCAGCAGCAGGGGGACCTTTTCATGCTTGCCCACGTGGTACAGGATCTGGTCAACTTTTTCCACCGTGACCTGCTCGGGAGTGATCGAGATCTTTTCCGGCAGGTTCATGAACTCGTAGGCCAGTTCCATGACCCGGTAGGAGAGCGTTGCGGAAAAGAGCATGGATTGGCGTTTGGAGTAGTCGGGGAGCTTGCGAAGCAGGTAGCGGAGGTCATCGATGAAGCCCATGTCGAACATGCGGTCCGCTTCGTCGATCACCAGGTACCGGGTTTTCTTGAGGCTGTAGACGTGCTGTTTGTAATAATCAATGAGCCTGCCCGGCGTGCCGATCAGGACATCGACTCCCTTGGACAGCGTATCGCGTTGTTTTTCGTAGTCAATGCCGCCGTACACGGCGAGGAAGCGGAAACCGGTGAATTTCCCGAGCCGCTCAGCTTCGTGGAATATCTGGTCGGCCAACTCACGCGTGGGCGCGATGATCAGCGCCTGCGGGGAATCGCCGGGGTCCACCACCGGATTGCGGGTCATGCGGGAGAAAAGGGAAATGAGGAAGGCCGCGGTCTTTCCCGTCCCGGTCTGCGACTGCGCGGCGACATCTTCGCCTCGCACGGCGCGGGGGATTACCTGCTCCTGAACCTGCGTGCAGGTCGTAAAGCCGGAATGCTCGATGCCTTGTTGTACTTCGTAGGGAAGATCAAAATCGCTGAAGTTCATGGGTCCGATCGTTGCGAAGACATTTTGTCAATGATTGTCGGCCACTACTATACCATAAATGCTGGAGACGACAAAGGGAAAAGAACAGGTGCGATCGTCATCAGCGATACAGACTGTTGACTAAAGTGACTATAAGGACAGATACGCTCCCCTATTGTTGTTCCGTTAAATGGTGTGATGTCATGCTCATTCCGTGAAAGGACGATGTGCTTCCTGCCGGAGCGCACAGCGGAGTTTGGCGGGAAAAACAGCATTTTCTCGTCTACGATCGCCAGGATCATGCGATTCGGCCGCGATGAAGTGAAAAAGCGCATAATAATTTCATGATGAAGAGAACAAGTATAATTGTGAATAATCCGCATAAAACAAAAAAATAAAGTACACATTTTAATTGGTGTTGATATAACTGTTGATAAATTGTCTAACATGAGGAAAGATAATTTTTTATTTTTTTCTGTTGACAAATTATGAACTCTTGTTGTATATTTGTCCACGAGGTGAACAGAAGTTGCTATCGAAACTCTTCTCTTCAACGAGAGCCGAACTTCTGAGCCTGTTCTTTAACAATCCGGACGAGAAGTTCTACCTCAGGGAGATCGCCCGGCATATCGGCAAGGACGCGGCCGGTATCAAGCGGGAGCTCGATACCCTGGTGAAGATCGGGCTCCTGGCCTGGGAAAAGCGGGGAGTGCAGAAGTACTACTTCGCAGACAAAGGCTCCCCGATCTTCTCGGAAATGAAAGGCCTGATCTTCAAGACCACGGGCGTGCAGGGCGCGATCAAGGCGGCGCTCACGAGGCTCAAAGGGGTGCAGGCGGCATTCATCTACGGCTCCTTTGCCAAGGGTTCGGAAAAAGAGGACAGCAATATCAACCTGATGGTGATCGGCCAGGTGAACATCACGGAACTGAACGACGTGGTGGTAGGGCTCGAAGAGAAGCTGAAACGCGAGATCGACTACCTGGCCTTTGACGAGCAGGAATACCGGAAACGGAAGGAAACGAAGGACCCCTTCATCCGGGAGATCGTGAAAGGAAAAAAGCTCATCCTGCTGGGCAAGGACGATGACGTATGAAGCGCTCCAAGAGATGGGGCTGGAGGAGCGGGCACCTGAGATCGCCGAAGTAATGGGTCTGATGATACGGGCCGAGCGCGATCTGGCAACGGCCCGGTTGCTCCAGGACAAGGACGAGGAATGGTCCTACGCCGCGGCGTATCAAGCCATGGCCCGGTCCGGGAGAGCGCTCATCATGTCCGAGGGATACCGGCCCAAGGGGCCCCGGAGCAGGGATACCCATAAGACAGTAGTGACCGCTTCGGGAGTGATCCTGGGCGATAAGTTCAAGAGCCTGATCAATAAGTTCGACCGGATGCGCAGGAAGTACCAGAACTTCATGGTCGAGAGCGTAAGCATGGTATCCCGTTATGAAGCAGGGCAGGCCATCAAGGACGCGGAAGAGCTCTTCGGGATCGTAAGTTCACGGCTGCGGGAAAAGTACTCGCAGATGTCATTGCTGAACGATGTACCTCAGCTCGTATCCAGATAAAGGCCGCTTGAATCGAATGCGGTGACCGAAAGGGGGTGGACAACAATGCCGGCGAAGAAGAAAGCTGCCAAGAAGAAGGCGAAGAAAAAGGCGAAGAAAAAGTAGTCTTTGAATACATTGCCCCGAGATGGGGAAACGCCGGGGGATCTCCCCCGGCGTCATTTAATCAATAATTCGTCCGCAGTCGAGGACGTTTTCCAGGGCTTCGCCCCTAACCTAAGCAAGGAAGGAGATCGAAACATGCCCGCAAAGAAAAAAGCCCCGGCCAAGAAGGCCAAGAAGACCACGAAGAAGAAATAGCTGTGCCGAGCCTGTCAGGACGGCCATGCTCAAAAGCCATGAATATGGTTACCACGAAGGACGTCTTCGTGGTTTTGTTTTTTTATGGGAAGAAGAAAGAGCGGTTCAGAACACCCGTCGAGCCGAACACACGTTGTGGTACGGAGACGGACGTGAACGTGCTCTTCTGTCCGGTGAGGTCTTCGCGCGGATGATCTGACCTCCCCACATTTGAAATATCCGGCCGCTTGCTCTATAATGCGGTCGGATGGCTGAATTATGGCAAGACGAAACTATGTACGGACCCCCCGCAGTCTGAAACGCACGGCCGGCAGGAAGAAACTGGTGATTGCCGCGGCCGTGGTAGCCGGGATTGCTTTGCTCTGGTCCCTGGTAATGGGAGAGATGGGGCTGGTGAAGTACTTGCGGATGAAGAACCAGGAGAATGCCCTGCGCGTCGAGATCGATCACCTGACCCAGGACAACCGCCGCCTGCTGCAGGAGGTCAAGGCGCTCAAGTACGATGCCGCGTATCTGGAGCGTCTTGCCCGGGACAAGATCGGCCTCGCCCGTCCCGGCGAGATCGTCTATTATTATGGCGATGTGGAGGTGCGGTAACTCTCCTTTTGGCGGTCTGCAGTATACTGTCGATCATTCCTCGGGTTCCAATATTCGTTTGACACCTCTTCCCCCCGCTTGTATCATTAGAGACATACTGTTCCCGTGACCAAACCATGTCTGATCATCCTCTTTCCATAGCCTTTGTCTGGCACATGCACCAGCCCTACTACAAGGACGACCTGACGGGCTCGTACATCCTGCCCTGGGTGCGCATGCACGGCATCAAGGACTACTACGACATGCCGGCCATGCTCCGGGACTTTCCCGCGGTGCACCAGACCTTCAACCTCGTTCCCTCACTGATCAAACAGATCCAGGACTACGTGGAGAACAACGCCACGGACAAGTTCCTGGACCTGACGATCAAGCCCGCGGAGAGCCTGACGCAGGAAGAGAAGCTATTCCTGCTCAAGAACTCATTCATGGCGAACTGGGACACCATGATCAGGCCCTACCAGGCCTACTGGATGCTGCTCGATCGCCGGGGGAGGAGCGTGTCACCCCGGGACTTGGAGAGCGCCACGCGCTATTTCACGGTCCAGGACTACCGGGACCTGCAGGTGTGGTTCAACCTCACCTGGTTCGATCCTCTTTTCAAACAGGGAGATCCGCTCGTAAAGGGGCTGATCGAGAAGGGAAGCGGTTTCACCGAGGAGGAAAAATTGCTCCTGGTGAAGAAACAGCGCGAAGTGATGGGCCTGATCATCCCCGAGTACCGCCACCTGGCGGCGTTGGGAACGATCGAGCTCACGACCACTCCTTTTTACCATCCCATCATGCCCTTGTTGTTCGATACGGATCTGGCCAAGGTCGCTGAACCGAACATCAGTCTGCCTCAGAACCGGTTCTGCCATCCCGAGGATGTGCGCGTGCAGGTGGAGCGCGCCCTGGCCTATCATGAGAGATTCTTCGGATCCCGGCCCACGGGCATGTGGCCTTCCGAGGGCTCTGTTGCCGAGGAGATCATCCCGCTCCTGGCCGATGCGGGCATCAAATGGATCGGCACTGACGAGGGTGTTCTTGCCCGTTCCCTGGGCGTAACGATCGAACGGGACTTCGGCGGGGTCATGAAGCATCCGGACCTGCTCTGCAAACCCTACCGCGCGGGCAAAGGCGACAAGAACCTATCAGTGATATTCCGCGACCACACCCTGTCTGACCTCGTGGGTTTCGTCTATTCCAAGTGGGATTACAAGAACGCGGTGAACGACCTCATCGAGCGGCTGCACCGCATCCGGAAAGGCGTGGGGAACACGCCGCACCTGGTCTCTATCATCCTGGACGGCGAGAACGCCTGGGAGTACTACCAGAACGACGGACGGGATTTCTTTCTCGCGCTTTACGAGCGGCTGAGCAGGGAGCAGGGGCTCAAATGCGTTACCGTGGGCGAGTATCTGAAGGACCATCCGCCCGCGGACGGGATCGACCGGTTGCACGCGGGCTCCTGGATCTCGGCGAACTACCGCGTCTGGATCGGTCACGAGGAGGACAACCGGGCCTGGGACCTCCTGGGCCAGACCCGCGACGCGCTGGTGCAGTTCGCCAACAGCAACGGCGACGCCGGGGCGGTCGAGCAGGCCTGGGAGGAGATCTACATCGCAGAGGGCAGTGATTGGTGCTGGTGGTACGGGGACGACCATTTTTCCGAGAACGACCAGGAGTTCGACCTTCTGTTCCGGACGCACCTCATGAACGTCTACCGGATCATCGGCCTCGACGTGCCTGACGAACTGCACATCCCGATCCTGCGCGAGGACCGGGAAGCGCGGCCCACGGTGGAGCTGACCGCCCTGATCTCTCCGTCCATCGACGGCCAGGTCACCAACTATTTCGAATGGCTCTCCGCGGGCTACTACGACGTTGCGCGCGGCGGCGGCGCCATGCACCGGGGCGACAGCATCATCAGCCATATCTATTACGGTTTCGACCTTCGCAACCTTTTCCTCCGGCTGGACCCGAGCCAGAGCCTGCAGGACGACAAGGTGGCGGACCTGACGTTCTATGTAAACTTCCTGTCGCCAAAGGGACTGGACGCGGAGATCCGGCTCGCGCCGCAACAGCGCAGGGTGACCGCAGCCCTGTTCCGGGGAAGGAACGGCGAGCGCAGCCGGGTCGCGGCACTCGACATGATCTCCGCCAACGAGATAATCGAACTGGCGATCCCCTTTGAATCGCTCGGTGTGAAGCCGGGCAGCGGCGTCCATTTCTTTGTCACCGTGGAGCGAAAGGGTTCCGAAGTGGAAAAATGGCCCTTCCGCGGCTTCATTCAGGTGACCGTACCGAACGACGATTTTGAAGCCACCATGTGGCAGGTCTAGGCAACTGCTCTTCCCGCATCCATCCCGAAGTCACCTTCACTGTGACGCGCCATGAACGTTCTTATCATCAGCACCAACCGGAACCGCTTTCCCATGCCCGTGATGCCCATCGGTGCGTGTCTTGTCGCTGAATCTGCCGAGCGGATGGGACACCGCGTCGCTTTCCTTGACATGATGTTCCTGCAGGATCCGCTGGGATCGGTCACCGCGGCGATCAAAGAGACCCGGCCCGACGTGATCGGCATTTCGGTCAGGAACATTGACAATAACGACCGTGCCGGCCCGGTCTTTTTCATTGATGCCTTGCGCCCTCTCATGGCCGCGATTCGGCGGGAAACGGACGCCGTGACGATCCTCGGCGGAGCAGCAGTATCGGTCATGCCCGGCGAGATCCTCGAAGCGACAGGAGCGGACGCCGCGGCAACGGGCGACGGTGAGATGCTCTTTCCGCAACTGCTGGACCGCATCTCGACGAACAGGTCCTATGATGATCTGCCCGGCGTAGTCGTTCCGGGGGGCTCGCCGGTGCATCATGCTCCGCGCAGCCCAGCGGGACTGGGCAGCGAGTGCCTCGCGCCCGCTTACTCCCGATGGATCGATGTGCGGGCCTATCAGGAACAGATGGCGACCGCGCCGGTCCAGAGCAAGCAGGGCTGCCCGTTCCAGTGCGTGTACTGCACCTATCGGAAGATCGAGGGAAGGACCTTTCGCACTGCCGATCCCGCTGCTGTGGCCGACCGGGTCGCGGAGCTTGCAGCACGCGGGACCAGGGATATCGAATTTGTGGACAGCGTGTTCAACGCACCGGCAGACCATGCGATGGAGGTCTGTGAAGTCCTGGCGCGTACGCGGCACAAGGCGCGGATCCAGAGCCTGGAGCTGAATCCCACGTTCTTCAACGACGGCCTTCTCACGACCATGGAGCGGGCGGGCTTTGTCGGATACGGCCTGACGGTCGAGAGTGCTTCGGACCCGGTGCTCGCGGGGCTCAGGAAAGGATTCACCGCTGCCGAAGTACAGAATGCGGCAGATATTGTTAGAAGGCAC
Organism: Nitrospirota bacterium; assembly: GCA_029858565.1. Taxonomy (GTDB): domain Bacteria; phylum Nitrospirota; class UBA9217; order UBA9217; family UBA9217; genus JAKAHZ01. The sequence goes on from JAOUEV010000001.1 coordinate 70,554, forward strand.
AAGCTGCCCTGCGCGTGGATATTTTTACTCGGCGGGCCGGGAGAGACGCAGGAAACCGTTCGCGAGACGCTCAGGTTCGCCGAACGGTCCATCCGAAAAAGCGATGTGGTATTCTTCAACATCGGTATCCGTATCTATCCCGCCACCGGACTGGACAATATCGCTCGCAGCCAGGGGCTTCTTGACCTGCAGCGCGAAGATATGCTCGCACCGGTGTTCTATCTTTCTCCTGAGGTGGATGGCGGCTGGCTTGTTTCCGAGGTGCGGGGATTCATGGCCGGTCACATGAATGTGATCAATGCAGACACGCTGAGCCTGCCGATCTTGCCGATGGTCAACCGCGCAGGGTTCCGGCTGGGATTACGTCCGCCGCTGTGGAAACATACTCGGTTCATCCGGCGAGGGCTGCGCATGGCGGGCATGGATGTGTGAATGAAAACAAGAGCATCTTACCGCAGAGGACGCAGAGAAAAGCCAATGTAAGATCTTCTGTGAGGAGAGCAGCTCGCTTTTTTAGATAAAAAGCGGGCAGCGTGGCGGTTGTGCACACTTGGTTTCGGCCAGGATCGAAGAGTCAGCGGTTAACCAAGTTTGGGAAATAAATGAGGAAAGAATAGATGGTCGAGAGCACGAGAGCGTACATCGCATCCGTCGCCACTGCAGTGCCGGAATACTCGGCTGACCAGCAGTTTGCCGAGGAATTCATGAAAAAACACTATGGCCCCCGTCTGAACCGGCGGAGCATGGGTCTGATCAGCACGGTCTTTTCCCATCCCAGCATCCGAAAGCGCCACTTTGCTTTTGATGATCCGGCAAGACTAGTGCAGGAAACGCCTGACGAGCGTGTTGCCCGGTTCACGGAACGGTCGATCGAACTTGCCGTCAGTGCCATCAGGAATGCGCTGGACAAAGCCCGAGTCACCGTGCATGATGTCCGCGGACTGGTCGTGAACACCTGTACCGGCTACATATGTCCGGGAATAGCGACCTATCTGGTCGAGCGATTGGGGCTGGCACGGGACATCCGGCTTTACGACCTTGTGGGGAGCGGATGCGGCGGTGCTATCCCCAATCTCCAGGTGGCGGAGTCGCTGCTCCCTAGGGCTCCTGAAGGCGTGGTTGTGAGCGTTTCCGTGGAGATCTGCAGCGCGACCTTTGAGATGGACAATGACCTGAGCCTTATCCTGTCGAACGCGCTCTTCGGCGACGGAGCTGCCGCTGCCGTGCTCTGGACCAGGCCCGAGGGACTGGAGATCGCCGGCACCGGGGCATGGTACGCTCCCGAGCATCGCGAGGCCATCCGGTTCGTGCACAAGGAAGGGAGGCTCCGCAATCAGCTATCACTCCGGCTCCCTGAACTCGTGGCGGCGGCGGCATCGGCGGTCAGCCGAGACGTCCTGGGCCATGCATCAGTCGAGGCGGCCGCGGTGTCCCACTGGGCCCTCCACACAGGAGGTGAAAAGATCCTCAACGCTGTGCGCGACGAGCTCAAGATACCCGAGGACAGGCTTTGGGCGAGCCGCAAGGTCCTGGGCGAATATGGGAATATGTCGTCGCCAACGGTCTGGTTCGTGCTGGAGGAGATACTAAAGCGCGGCATGGGAGCAGGCGAGACCTGTCTCATGCTTGCCTACGGCGCGGGCATGTCGGCACACGGTGCCCTGCTCAGGAAAAAATGAGTGGTCAACACTCTGATAGTCACAGAAAAGACCGCAAAGTATGTATTTGAGATCGCCAGGCGCTTCCTGTTCTTGAAGAGCCGCATGGACCGTGGCACCTGCACCAGGCATGGAAAGGGCTTCTGATCCGGCGCGCACAGCTGACCGGCCACGCGATTCCCTTTGTGACGGTAAAACAACATCGCAGGCTCGGGCCGATCGCAGCCTTCCTGGCGATAGCGGGTTATCTTGCCGGTATCTCCCTGGTCCTTTTTGATAAGGGATCTGTTTATGAATACCCCCTGCACCTCGCTGTCGGGAGCGCGATGCTGGCTTCCCTCGTGACCACGGTGGTCCTCTCTCGAATGATCAAAGGGACCTTGCAATCGATCCGGACCTGGCACTTCCGGTTCGGCATTGTCACCCTTGGTCTCTTGATCATCGAGGCGATCCTCGGTCTCGATATCCTGCTCTGAATCCCTTCAAGTCAGAATAACTATCTATAAATCCTTCAAATAACCCCATATTTCCTTGACAACATAGGCTGTTTTTGTATAATAACTAGCTGCTTTTTCTGTTTCCAAATATCATTTCACCGAGGGCAATCATTTGACATTTCAGGAGCTTATACTGACGCTCCAGGACTACTGGGCTTCCAAGGGCTGCGTGATCCATCAGCCCTATGACCTGGAGGTCGGCGCGGGAACGTTCCATCCCGCAACGTTCCTGCGCGTGCTCGGGCCCGAGCCCTGGAGCACCGCCTATGTCCAGCCCTCCCGCAGGCCGACCGACGGCCGCTACGGCGAGAACCCCAACCGTTTGCAGCACTACTACCAGTTCCAGGTCATCCTGAAGCCCCATCCGCAGAACGTCCAGGAACTCTACCTCGAAAGCCTCCAGAAGCTTGGCATCAACCCCCTGAAGCACGATATCCGGTTCGTTGAGGACGATTGGGAGTCTCCGACTCTCGGCGCCTGGGGCCTGGGTTGGGAGGTCTGGCTGAACGGCATGGAAGTGACCCAGTTCACCTATTTTCAGCAGGTGGGCGGCATTGATCTCAAGCCGGTCTCGGCAGAGCTTACCTACGGTATCGAGCGGCTTGCCATGTATCTTCAGGGCGTCAACAATGTGTACGATCTCGCCTGGACCAAGGACGTGAAGTACGGCGACGTGCATCATGAGACCGAGGTGCAGTTCTCGAAATACAACTTCGAACTGTCTGACCGGGAGATGCTCTTCCGGCAGTTCGAGTCCTATGAAAAAGAATGCGAGAAACTGATCAAGGCGGGAGTGGTCTATCCTGCCTATGATTACTGCCTCAAGTGTTCGCACACCTTTAACCTTCTGGACGCGGCCGGCGCCATCAGCGTGACCGAGCGCACGGGCTACATCGGACGGGTGCGGAAACTCGCGCGGCTCTGCGCCCATGCCTATCTGGCGGACCGGGAAGCGAAGGGGTTTCCGATGCTGAAGCGCTAGGCGCTTCAGCATGAATGCGGAGTGCGGAATTCGGAATGCGGAGTTAACGACAAAAGCTTGTTTCGCGCGGAGACGCCGAGCTCGCAGAGGAAGGCAAAGGACCAAGTAAAAGGGAAGTTTTTTTGAAGTAGTTTTTCTCTGCGTACTCTGCGCCCCTGCGCGAAAAATGGTTTTTGAATTTGTTTTGTTGGTTCATCCGTGGTTAAGAAGCAGTTGACTTCATCTGCGTTAATCTGTGGTTGATAAGCAGTCGCTTTTATCGAGGTTATTTTGGCGAAAGAGTTCTTCTTAGAGATCGGCACCGAAGAGATCCCGTCGCGGTTCATCCAGCCTGCGCTGGAGAAGATGAAGGAGCTGTTCGTTCAGCTCCTGGCCAACGGCCGGATTGCGTCGGAAGGCGACGTCCGGGTCTTCGGCACGCCGCGCAGGCTGATCCTTACTGCCTCGGCGCTCGACGAGTCGCAGGCCGATGAATGCCGCGAGGTGGTCGGTCCGCCAAAGAAGATCGCCTATGATGCTGAGGGGAAGCCGACAAAGGCCGCGACGGTGTTCGCTGAAAAGAACAAGATCGCGATCGAGGCGCTTACCTTCAAGACCACGGACAAGGGCGAGTACGTTGTGGCGCGGATCGATGAAAAAGGCGGGGACACGCTTCTTTGGCTCGCTCAATCCATGCCCGGGTATATCCTTTCGATCCCCTTCCCCAAGTCCATGCGCTGGATGGACAAGGACATACGCTTCGCCCGGCCGATCCACTGGGTCGCCTGCATTTATGGCGGCGAGACCGTTGCCTTTGATCTGGGCGGCATCAAGAGCAGCAACCTTTCACGGGGCCATCGGTTCATGAGCCCCGGCGCGTTCCTGGTGAAGGATTTCAAGTCCTACCAGTCCCAGGCAGAACCGAACTATATTGTCATCGATCCCGAGGTGCGGAAGCAGCGCATTGTGAAGCAGACCGCGGACCTGGCCACAGAGAAGGGCGGCAAGGTGCTCGAGGACGCCGGCCTGGTGGACGAGGTCGCGAACCTGGTGGAATATCCGGTCCCGGTCATGGGGACCTTCAGCAAGGACTTCCTGCGCGTTCCCAAGGAAGTGCTGATCACGGCCATGCGCGAGCATCAGCGTTACTTCAGCGTGGTGGACAACCGGGGCGAGCTGCTTCCCTGCTTCATCACGATCAGCAACACCCGGGCCGAGGACATGGAAGTGGTCCGGGCCGGGAACGAACGGGTGCTGACGGCCCGTCTTTCCGACGCGGCCTACTTCTTTGACCATGACATCCAGGTGAAGCTCGCTGACCGCGTCGAGGGGCTCAAAAAAGTCACCTACCAGGAAAAGCTCGGGTCGGTCCATGACAAGATCGATCGGGTGAAGAAGCTTTCAATCTACGTTGCCGGGTTGTTCGGCGCTGACGCGAATGCTGCCGAACGGGCAGCCCATCTTTCCAAGGCCGACCTGACCACGGGCGTGGTGGGAGAATTCCCCAAGCTCCAGGGCGTGATGGGCAGGCACTACGCGCTGCTGACCGGTGAAAGTCCGCTGGTCGCGGACGCAATTGCTGAACACTACATGCCGAGGTTCGCCGGCGACAGCCTCCCGAAAACAGCCGAAGGCATGTGCGTGGGCATAGCGGACCGCATCGATACGATCACGGGCTGCTTTTCCGCGGGCCTGATCCCGAGCGGTTCCGAGGACCCCTACGGCCTCAGGCGGCAGTCCATCGCGATCCTGGCCATGCTGTTCCACAAGGGCAGGGGAATGTCCCTTTCCGGCCTGGTGAACGAGGCTTGCAGCGCCTATGGCCTCAAGTCAGGCGAAGCAAAAAAGATTTCCGCTGATGTGCTTGACTTCCTGCGCCAGCGGCTTGCGGGCATCCTGACGGGCGAGGGATTCCGTGCTGATGTGGTGGATGCGGCGCTCCTGGTAAACTTCGACGATCCCCTTATTGCCAAGGAAAAAGTGAAGGCCATCGATGCCTGGCGGGCTTCCGAGGACTACCAGCCCCTGGTCACGGCGCTCAAAAGGGCGGGCAACATCGTACCCAGGGAGTTCGGCGGCAAGGTAAAGGAATCTCTGCTCACGGAAGACGCGGAAAAGGCGCTCTTTAGCGCATTCCAGGAGATCCGGGACCGGGTAAAGGACAAGACCGAGAAGCTGGATTTCCGGGGAGCTCTGGCGGATATTGCGTCGCTGCGCAAGCAGGTGGACGGTTTTTTTGATAAAGTAATGGTGATGGACAAGGACGAAGCGGTTAAGAACAACCGGCTGGCGCTGCTCGCGGCCATCACCGGCCTGTTCTACGGCATCGCGGATTTCAGCCGGCTTGAACTGAGCACGGATAAGAAGTAAGAACCGAAGGACGGTTTCACCACAGAGGCGCAGAGTGCACAGAGAAATCAAAGGCAATGGCTTGTGTCGTTCTCTGTGTCTCCGTGTCTCTGTGGTAGATCAGATTTTCGCATTTCAGATTCCTATTTAGGGAGGAAAGCATCATGGCGAACGGGAAAAAGTACGTATACTTTTTCGGCAGCGGCAAGGCCGACGGGAACGGGAACATGAAGGACCTGCTCGGCGGCAAGGGGGCGGGCCTGGCGGAGATGACGAACGCCGGCGTCCCGGTGCCTCCTGGCTTCACCATCACCACCGAGGTCTGCAACCTGTACTACGAGCTCGGCAAGAAGGTGCCCGAGGGCCTCGACGGGAACATGCGGGAGTACATGCAGAAGATGGAGGGGGCGCTCGGCGGGAAGTACAAGTTCGGCGACCTGGAGCGGCCGCTGCTCGTCTCCGTGCGCTCGGGCTCCAAGTTCTCCATGCCCGGCATGATGGACACGGTGCTGAACCTGGGCCTCAACGACAAGACGATCAACGGGCTCATCCGGATGTCCGGCAACGAGCGGTTCGCCTGGGACGCCTACCGCCGGTTCTTCCAGATGTTCGGCAACGTGGTGATGGGTATCGAGAAGGACTCCTTCGAGCACATCATCCATGATATCAAGAAGAAGAAGAAAGTGAAGCAGGACATCGAGCTGACCGCCGAGGACCTGAAAGTGCTCGTGACCAAGTTCAAGGCAGTGGTCAAGAAGCACACGAAGCGCGATTTCCCGCAGGACGTGTGGGAGCAGCTGATCATGGCGCGCGACGCGGTGTTCGGCTCCTGGAACAATCCCCGCGCCATCACTTACCGCAAGCTGAACGACATCCCGGGCAATCTCGGGACCGCCGTGAACGTCCAGGCCATGGTCTTCGGGAACATGGGCGAGACCTCGGCGACCGGCGTGGGCTTCACCCGCGACCCCTCGACAGGCGCCAAGGTGTTCTACGGCGAGTACCTGACCAACGCCCAGGGCGAGGACGTGGTTGCCGGCATCCGCACGCCGCACCCGATCGCCGACCTCGAAAAGGAAATGCCGCAGGTCTACAAGCAGCTCCGCGAGATCACGACCAAGCTCGAGAAGCATTATCGCGACGTGCAGGACTTCGAGTTCACGGTGCAGGAAGGCACGCTCTTCATGCTCCAGACCCGGACCGGCAAACGCACGGCCCACGCGGCGGTCAAGATCGCCGTGGACATGGTGCAGGAAGGCCTCATCTCCAAGGAAGAGGCGATCCTGCGCGTGGAGCCTGCTTCGCTCGACCAGCTGCTCCATCCGATCATCGACCCCAAGGCAAAGATCGAAGTGATCGCCAAGGGCCTTCCCGCTTCCCCGGGCGCTGCTTCCGGCATGGCGGTCTTCACCGCCGATGAAGCGGTCAAGTGGGCGAAGAAGCACCCCGTGATCCTGTGCCGTCCCGAGACCACGCCCGACGACATCCATGGCATGGACGCTGCCAAGGGCATCCTGACGGCCCGCGGCGGCATGACCTCTCACGCGGCCGTGGTGGCACGTGGCATGGGCAAGCCCTGCGTGGCAGGCTGCGAATCGATCAAAGTGGACCTGAAGGCCGAAAGATTCACGGTCGGCAAGTCCACGGTGAAGGTCGGTGACTGGGTCACCATCGACGGCGGCACGGGCCGCGTTATCCTGGGCAAGGTCCCGACCGTGGAACCGACGGTATCCGGCGACTTCGGCACGCTGATCAAGTGGGCCGACGAGGTGCGGACGCTTGGTGTTCGCGCGAACGCGGACATCCCGCGGGACGCGAAGATGGCGCGGCAGTTCGGCGCCGAGGGGATCGGACTCTGCCGCACCGAGCATATGTTCTTTGCCTCGGACCGGCTGCCGATCGTGCAGCAGATGATCCTGGCAGATACGACCGAAGCCCGTGAAAAAGCGCTGGCAAAGCTTCTGCCCATGCAGCGTTCGGACTTCAGGGGACTCTTTGAGGTCATGGAAGGCTATCCCGTCACCGTTCGTCTCCTCGATCCGCCGCTCCATGAGTTCCTGCCGAAGCGCGAGGAACTCATGGTCGAGATCGCGGTGATGCAGGCCAAGAAAGCGCCCAAGGCCACGATCGCAAAGAAGGAAAAGCTCCTGCACCGTGTGGAGGAGTTGCATGAGTTCAATCCCATGCTCGGCCACCGAGGCTGCCGCCTGGGCATCGTCTATCCCGAGATCACGCGCATGCAGGCAAAGGCGATCATCGAAGCGGCCTGTGAACTGGCCAAGAAGGGCAAGAAGGTGATCCCCGAGATCATGATCCCGCTCGTAGGCATGGTGAAGGAGCTCAAGAATCAGAAGGACCTTATCAGGGCCGCGGCCGAGGAGGTCATGGCGAAACGGGGTGTCAAGATCGAATACAAGATCGGCACCATGATCGAGCTGCCGCGCGCGGCGCTCATTGCAGATGAGATCGCCAAGGAAGCCGAGTTCTTCTCCTTCGGCACCAACGACCTGACCCAGACCACTTACGGGTTCAGCCGCGACGACGCCGCGAAGTTCATCAACTATTACACCGAGAACAACATCATGGACAAGGACCCCTTCCAGACCCTGGACCAGGAGGGCGTGGGCCAGCTGGTGAAGATGGGCGTGGAAAAGGGCCGCGCGACCCGCAAGGACCTGAAGGTCGGCATCTGCGGCGAGCACGGCGGGGACCCGGCCTCCGTGGAGTTCTGCTACAAGACGGGCCTGAACTACGTGAGCTGCTCGCCCTACCGCGTGCCGATCGCACGGCTGGCGGCGGCACATGCCAAGCTCAAGGAAAAGGGCATCGGCGTGGGAACATCGAAGTAAATTTTATCGAGAACTGATCGAAGGGCGGCCGAAAGGCCGCCCTTTGTGTTTGCGCGAAGCGAAAAAAGAACGTTTGTAACGGAAGGATCGGATAGAGGCAGATCTTGCTTTGCAGCGAATCCTGTCGTAATGGTCTATCCGCCGTTATCAGGCATTTATCCGCATCTTCCGTGTCGAGGATCCTGTCAGTAGGTTCGACCGATGGACTCTTCAAAACTCAACCTCTCGAACATCCGCTTCGATGCCGTCATCGTCGGCGCTATCGTCGATAACATCACCACCATGTCTTTGATGCTGCTCCTGATGTCTGCCATGTCCGCAACGGGCATCCCCCAGGACGAGGTCATCAGCCGGATGAAAACCCTGAGCGGCCTGCTCCTCAGCCTGATGCTGGGACTGGGATGCACGGCGTTCGGAGGGTACGTCGCTGCGCGGATGGCGAAGAAGTCCGAAATCCTCCATGGCGCTTGGGTCGGGGGCTTCGGTATCGTCCTTGCCCTGGTCTTCCGGGAAGAAGGGCTCCCCCTCTGGTATCACGTTGCCGGATTTATCTGCATGCTGCCTGCGGGAATGGCCGGCGGGCATCTGGCGCGCCATGGTCAGGTGAAGAGTTAAGGAATGTCAATGCAGGGAGGTGTACGGTGAAGCGAGAGAACGCATTGAGTATTGCCATGGTTCTGTTCGGCGTGATTACGGGAATTGCCGTGGTGGTCCTGCTGATGGCGATAGCGGCACCGTCAACCAGCCAGTACCTGCTTACGCATGCGGAAAAGGCGGACTACGACAGGATCGACGGCTATTCCCGGATCCTGTCCGGCGCCGGTTCCTGGATCGCCTATGGTCTTTTTTTTGCTGCTTTGGGCCTGGCGGTCTCTTTTTTCCTGACACTGCTCAATCCGTCTTTCAACATAAAAAAGGCTTCATCGGACCGAAAAATGGCTGCAGGGACAAGAGCCCTTGTGTTTCTTGCAGCCGCTGCCGGCTGGATCTACGGGACAGCATTCCTTCTTGATCTGCTTTTCCCAGGAGGGCCATCCCGGGCGATCCAGTTCCTTTTCTACGTTGTCCTGTTCGCCGGTGTCTGGTTCATTATCGGCCGACAGGGGTGGGCAGGGGACCTCTCGTCCTGGAAAGTTCAGAAGAATGCCCGGCTCATGAGAACCGCTTTGCTCGGAGCCGCTGTTGGCGCCGTTGTATTCCTGATCTATTGGCTCTTTGACTGGTCGTTCAGGCAGTACTTCACCCTTGTATCCGAGGTGCTTGACCAATCAGGGGAGACCTCGTTTCTGGGATTTGTCCAGCTTGCGTTCGGAGCGGTCATCTGCCTTGGAGTCGCTTTTCCCCTTGCCGCCGGCTTTGTGGCAGCTCTTGCACCGGTGGAGCAGGAGAACCGGGAAATCCTGCGCAGACTCATGATCCCTGGAGCGGCATTCCTGGTTATCGCAGTCCTGCTGGCAGCGGCATATTGGTATGCCGGTGCTGTCTATGACCTGAATAAGAAGGATCTCGCAACAGCTGTCGGCATTCCCGCCAGGGCGAAGGAGAGCCGTACGATCGTCGCTCTTGTCGCCTCTAAGGGTCTTCCGGTGACGGTCCAGGAATGGCCGCTTGAGGCTTCTTCATCGGGATTCATGTCCCAGAATACCATCGAATTGTCAGTGGAGAATCTTCAAAAGGTGGAGAGCTACCTGGCAGCCCATCCCCAGGGGACAGTGTTCACCTATCCCGGCCGGGAGATCCTTGTGAAGGGGTATTACGGCCTCTGGGACAGGGAGAACGGTCTGGCCTGGCAGGTCAGGGCAGCGGAGTCCCAGCTTCTCCAGCGACAACTGCTGCTCACCCGGTTCCGCTCCATGGCTGTGACGCAGGAGAACCTGAAACTGCTCGAGTCGTACAGCGACGAGAAGGTTTGGCGCGTGGGAGGCAAGTCAGCGCTCTACCTTTCCCAGGGGTATCAGCACTTCGGAAAAGCAGCGGAAGCGGCAAAATGGCTTGAAAAAGCGATCGCGCTCGGCACGGATATTTCGAAAGCCGATTTTGTGAAGGACCCGATCATTACTTATGGCTCTTTACAGGGAAGGATACTTCTGAATGGAAAGCCTTTGTCAGGAGTAAAGGTCGGGCTGCTGAGCCATCGCGCTGATATGATGGGAAAGGAAAGTTTCAAATTAACGGATTTCAGCTTCCCCAGAATGCTCGTTGATGTGAGGCAGGCAGGGAAGGACGGCAGATTCGCGTTCTCCTCGCTCGGCACGGGCAGATATCTGATCGCGGTCATGACGGATAAAGAGACCATGCCTTATGATCTGAAGCCGGGCACCATCACGGCGAGTAACGTGCCCGGGATAATTTCGCTCGGCGCTGTTGCCTCGCGCGACCTGGGGACCATCGCGATCGTGAAAAAGCAGTAGGGGCAACCCCGCGTGGTTGCCCATTCCGGGCGTCCACATAGGGCCGCTCCTACGCAAGCATGTCAAAGTCTGCCTGCATCTTGCGCGCAGTTAATCAGGAGTGCGCGATGATAACGATCACCTGGATTGCTGTATTCGGGGGTGTTTTTCTCTGGTCCGCTGTTCACCCCAAGGACTATTTCACCTGGTTCATGGAAGTGGCGCCGGCGATCACGGCATTCGTGATCCTGTTCTTTACCAGGAAACGCTTTCCCCTCGCCAATCTCGCATATGCCCTGATCCTTGTTCACAGCATGATCCTACGGAAGGAAGAGGTACAGCGCGGGCCATGGCTCTTCTTTATCGTTGTCTCGATATGCCTTGCCTTGAGCGCGTGCTACGAGTTCATCGAATGGTGGACCGCGGCGCTGACCAACGAGGCGGCCGAGGCGTTCCTCGGCACCCAGGGGTATCAGTGGGATACCCAGTCGGATATGCTGTTCGCGTTCATCGGCGCGATAGCGGCTATGACATTTCTGAGCAGGTTCCATGACCGGCAACTGGCTTCAGTCGACAAGCCTGTCTAGTATTGCTGCGCCGATTTTTCCTCTTTACTTCACGGCGAACGATGTTATAATCAGGTTATAACAAGCGGGGAGGCGGCCATGCATCGGAAAGTCGTATCCATCGGGAACAGTACAGGCGTTTCCATCCCGGTCAACATTCTTGAGAAACTTGAGTTGTCAGCTGGATCAGAGGTCGATATCGAACTCGATGAGGAACGCGGCCGGATCGTGATCGAGCCGGTCAGAAAAAAGCAGAAGGTCAAAGGCATCGACAAGGAGTTCGTCGGCCAGGTCAACGAGTTTATTGCCAAGTATCGCCCTGCCTTGAAGGAACTCGCGAAAAAGTGAAGTATCTCTCCCCGGAGCAGGTCCTTTTCATTCATTCACGGCTTATCGACGAAACCGGCGGCAGCCACGGCCTGAGGGACGCGGGCCTGCTCGCGTCCGCGGTCGCGCGTCCGCAAGCGACATTTGAAGGGAAAGATCTCTATCCTGATATATTTCGGAAGGCTGCTGCGCTCATGGAATCGCTGATCAAGAGCCATCCCTTTGTTGACGGGAACAAACGAACGGCGGTCACTTCGGCGGGCATTTTCCTACAAATGAACGGGTTTTCACTGGAAGTTCCTCAAAAAGAGCTTGTACGATTTGCGGTCGCTTATGCTGCTAAGAACCTGTCGTTCGATGAAGCTGTTGTATGGTTTATGAACCAGACGCGTCGGGACAAATAGCGGGTCCGCGGTCCGCGAATGACCGGTGTGAAAGGAACGAGTGCATGACTGAAAGTGATAGCAAACCCAAGGCGATCAGGGAAATACGCATCAATCCGGTCGTTCCCGCGGAGTCGGTGCTCGTTGCAACTGCGCGGAGTCTCAGGCCCAAGAAAGAGGAGCCGCCCGCACCCCATGACGCGCGTCCGCACGTGGAGACCTGTCCCTTCTGCAGGGGGAACGAGTCAAAGACGCCGCCGCCGATCGCCGAGGTTCCCGGGCCGGGGGACTGGAGCATCCGGATCGTGGAGAACCTCTACCCGGTGCTGGATGATGACCAAAGGAATCCCAACCTTGCCATCGGCCTGCAGCAGACAATCGACGGCTACGGCAGGCACGAAGTGGTGATCGACCATTCCTTTCACGGTATCCGCATCCACGAGATGAGCGAAGAGCATCTCAGCCTGCTGTTCTCGACCTACCGTTCCCGCGTCCGGGAGCTGTTCAAAACGAATCCCTCGGTCCGGTCGGTGCTTGTGTTCAAGAACTTCGGCCCTGCGGCGGGCGCGAGCATTGCCCACAGCCACAGCCAGATCGTTGCCATGCCTGTGGTCCCCGCGAATATCGACGCCGAGGTACAGCAGAGCGCAGCCTACCACCAGAAGACCGGCTCCTGCATCTTCTGCGGCCTGATCAACGAGGCGCTCACCTTTGAGGCGGCGATCTACGACCGGGAATCGGGAATTGTGCGGCGCAAGTTCGATGTAGGACAGTACGTGATAGAGCGGGGGAAGAAGTTCATCGCTATCAAGCCCTTTGCGAGCCGGTTTGAGTGGGAGGTGCAGGTCCTGCCGCTCTGCCACGAGGCGGACTTCGCGAACCTGGCTGACGAAGATCTGGCGGACCTTGCGCGGGTGTTCCAACGCGCCATGGCGCGGCTCAATAGCGTGCTCGGCGGCGTACAGTACAACTTCTTCATCCATTCGCTGCCCCGCGGCCCGGTCTATGATGGGAACCGCGAGTCCTATCACTGGCATATCGAGATCTGCCCGCGCACGAGCGTGCCAACTGGCTTCGAACTGGGCTCCGGATTGTTCGTGAACACCATCAGCCCCGAGGACGCGGCTGCCAGGCTCAGGGCAGTGGAGCTTTAGCTGTCATTGCGAGCCATTGGCGAAGCAATCTCGTAGTTGCCTTATTATCCTTCTCCCCCTGACTCCTGTTGTCTCACCCCTACCCGAAAGGGTAGTCACGACAAAACTCACCAGAAAGAACAGGCAAAGCCAGTTATTGCTTGCAATTTGCAGTTATCTGTAATAGATTCGTTTTGGACGGATGCAGTAAGTCCCATGGAGTCCCGGAAAAGCATCTCACGTATCAACGTCCCGCAAGTTTGCGGGGGGAATTTTATAGTGACGGTGTTTTTTAGCGTCTGCGCTTCTTTCTTATCTGGGATGACATGAAAGTAGACCTGGCCCCATGGGGTCCGCATGCGCGGCCATGGGCTGATGCAGGCGATTGCGCGTGTGAACCGGGTGTTCCGTGACAAACCAGGCGGTCTCGTGGTTGATTACCTAGGTTTGGCAGACCAACTCAGAAATGCCCTGGCTGCGTACACAGAAAGCGGTGGTACCGGCGAGACTGCTATTGATCAGGCAAAGGCTGTTGCTTTCATGCTCGAAAAATATGAGATATGCCTCGGGATGTTCCATGGTTTCGATTGGTCAGCATGGAAGACCGGCAAGGCTGCGGCCCAGCTTTCGGTCCTTCCTCCGGCGCAGGAGCATATCCTGAAACAGGAAGATGGCAAGTCTCGACTGGTCAGGGCGGTCGTCGATCTGTCCAAGGCCTTTGCCCTATCCGTACCCCATGAGGAGGCAATCCGCATCCGTGACGATGTTTCCTTCTTCCAGGCGGTCAAGGCAGCCTTGGTCAAGAGCGAGTCCACAGGGGGTAAGACCGAAGAAGAAATGAACCTCGCTATCCAGCAGATCGTCTCGCGGGCTATTGCACCGGGCGAGGTGATCGATATCTTTGCCGCGGCAGGGCTCAAGAAACCGGATATATCGATCCTGTCCGACGAGTTCCTTGCCGAGGTCCGGGGATTGCCGCAGAAGAACCTGGCTGTGGAATTGCTCCGGAAACTCCTGAATAACGAAATCAAGACCAGAGCAAAACGGCATCTTGTCCAAGCCCGTTCATTCGCCGAAATGCTGGAGACGGCTATCCGGCGTTACCAAAATCGCGCTATCGAGACAGCCCAGATCATCGAGGAATTGATCGATCTTGCCAAGGATATGCGGCAGGCTGAGAACCGGGGTGTGGATCTGGGGCTGAACGACGATGAGGTAGCTTTTTATGAAGCTCTGGAAGTGAACGATAGCGCGGTAAAAGTTCTCGGCGATGAAACCCTCAAGACCATTGCCCGGGAACTGGTGGATACCGTTCGCAAGAATACGTCGATCGACTGGACGGTCAAGGAATCGGTAAAAGCCAAGCTGCGGGTGATCGTGAAACGGATTCTTCGGAAATATGGATATCCACCGGATAAGCAGGAACGGGCGACGCTTACTGTGTTGCAGCAGGCGGAACTGTTAGCGCCTGAGTGGGCGTAATGTTATCGATATGATCAATCAAGAAAAGATTATTGTCTGAAATTCATCAGCATTTGAGGTAGCGGCTAATTTTATGACAATTACGCGGCTCTTTGCGAAACGAGTCAGGTGTCTGTTAATGTCGCTAGCTTTATTAGCTGCTGTGGTGAGCTGTGCCGAAAATCCGCGCCTTGAAATCCAAACGTTCGATCAAGAAGCCGTCGTTGTTCAGTTTAATATGGGTCCTTTTATTAAAGAGGTTGATCTCGACAATGCTATGAATAGTTATTGCGGCTCGTTGAAACCGAAGATCATCCGAGAAGAGCGAAAACAGTTGCCTGGTCAATATAGATTTCAGAAGAAGATCGAGTTCAAATGCGTTGCTCAATAATTGAATTGCGGGAAGACGACATCCGGCGCAGATTTCTTCCCGTAGTTGAGATTCCATAAATTGGATCACGACTGCAGGTTACTACGCGAAACGTATATGTCACCGGCTACTGAAGCATTTCTAGGATAAATGATACTGCGGAGGTTTTGAGGTTCGCAGAGTTTCAATCTGATTGATGAGGACAGATTATAATGAAATTCAAAAAGTGGGTTCGATGGTTCAATATTATTAATCACAACATACTAACTATGCAGATGTCATATCAATGCTACACCGATTTGGACGCATACGTTCAATCTAAAGCGAATGGTTTTTATAAGATTCTGCAATTATGGTATTCAGATCACATGGTAATGTCAGTTAGGCGACAAATAAAAGCAGGGAGGGAGAGCGTGTCATTTCTTCGTTTGCTGCGCGAGATGGCGTCAGCTCCTCAAGCTATAACAAGAAGTCGATACGAAGCAGCTTTTGACGATAAAATGAAAGCAAATAGTATTTTTGATAAGTTTGCTGGGTCTGGTAATGGGTCGCTAGATAAGATGAGAATTGAGGTAGATATACAAGGGATTCAAGAAGTTTCATCAAATATTGAAGCCTTCGCAGACAGATTTGTTGCACATTTAGATGGAAGAGGATTGCCAACCGATAGAATGCCATCTTATAGAGAGCTAGAGGAGGCATTACTCCGCCTAGAGCAGCTTAGAGAGAAGTATGCTGAACTATTCTATGTGGCTCAATCAACGACAAACATAATTACATTTCGCTCACCAAGATTCAATATTGAGATCGAGAGCTTCGTAAAAAAAGCAGCAAAGCGCCTGAGTTGAATATTTGAGTTCGTCATAGGCAGTGCGGAGATCTTCCTTAACAAGTTCTTCTGAAATATTCAATAGAATGTATATATAAACTCCGCATTAAGGCCCTGGAGTAAATAGATTATGACAATTGATTTTGATCGGATCAAAGGCATTGCTCTCAGTGGCATCCGAAGGGCAGCAGTTTTTCTAGGCTTAGGTGTGAATGGGGCACGGAATGACTCGCTTACAGAGTATGATTTAGCAGAAACTCGCATCAAACTCCTTCCTGAAAAGTTGTCGGCACAAGAACTGAAAGATATCAAGCAAAACTTTGAGAAATGGATTATATGGAACAGTCTACGGGAGCTGATTGAAAGTTTTGGTATATTCCTTGATGCGATTCACCAGTCCGGGAGAACGAGGGGGACGTTGGTTCCTACGGTGCATAACGTGAATGCATAGAGAATGACCGACCATGAAAGCGAGGAGGGGATGTGCCACGCAACTTCCTAGGGTCACGTCTATTGAATTGGTGTCGGCTGTTCTTTGGAACTTCCTAGGGATCGTCGCGGGTCAGGCTTAATTATTTAGATTCATCTAGGGAAAACACGCGGGTTTGCCCGGAGCTGTTGAGTTGTTTGAATACTGGCAAGGCCGGAGGAAACGCTCTCCGGCCCTTTGCTTTGCAGTGCCGGCTTTGGGCAGATGGGAACTTTCCAGGGTCCGGTCATTTGACATTTGCTCCTGATCAGCCTTTCCTCTGAACAATTTATATCTCTCCACGATTTGAGCACTCTTTGCGTTGATAATGCGCATGCAATTACATTATAATTACGAGTGGAGGTGCAGTGTGAAAGCGACGATCATCCTCATTGGTAATTCCAGGGCCATCAAAATTCCCAAGGCGGTCCTGGAGCAGTGTCATATCGACAAAGAGGCGATTATGGAAATAGAAAAAGGGGCAATCATCATTAAACCGGCAAAGAAGGAAGCGCGGACCGGATGGGATGAGTCATTCAAGGAAATACGACGGTTCAAAGAGGATAACCTTCTTGTCTCCGGCAATGTCGACTCGGATTTTAAGGAGTGGGCATGGTAGTCCAGCAGTACGACATCGTTCTCATCAACTTCGATAAGGATACTTGCCATGCAATCACTCGAATATAAGAACGCCTTTCTGTATGTCATTATCAGGCCGGAAGACGGAGCCGTCCCGGGCAGGTACATTTTCTATAGCGGTATTAATACGAAATGGTTCTGCAGGCTTGCCTGGAAAAAAGCCGGCATCTGCTCCAACCCGGCTGTCCGGGGGATCCAGCTGCTCCGCACGCATGTGTCCGAATTCGTCGCCAAGCAGGGCATGATTGCCGATAAAGCGGACGGCATCGAAGCATTTGCCATTGATCGCGGCGACGGATGGTGGAATGAGAATCCGCTCAGAATCGAAGGGGCTTCAGCTGAAAAAGTACGCGAACTGCTCGAATTCAGCGTCATGGACCTGGTGAAGACCGTGCTGGTCGTCTGCGTTCCCGGCGTCCAGGTTCCCGCGGGCTTTCTGGACCAGGCAGCGATGCAGAAGTTCCTCGAGTCGCTGTCGGTGGCCGAGGAGCGCGAGCGGGTGATGGCTTTTGAAAAGGAAAACTGTTGAGAAATGCCGAATAGGGAGTGCTTGTAGTTAAGAAATTCAAGCAAGTAAGAGATTGCTTCGTCGCTTTCGCTCTTCATCAACGGAGGACAAACCATATGCCAAGACTTTCCGACATCAAGTTCAAGGCCGTGATCCTCGGCGCTGTTGTGGACAACATGGGCACCCTGGTGATCATGTCGGTCCTGGCGGCATTGCTCGTGAAAACAGGTTTGTCCGAGGACGAGGTCATGGCCAGGCTCAGGAGCACGAACGGACTTCTCCTGGGGCTGATCCTCGGCATGGGCTGCACGCTCGGAGGCTCCTACCTGGCCGGCAGGATGGCGGCCAGGGCCGAGGTACTGCACGGAGCGCTGGTCGCGGTGATCGGCACGGTGCTTTCAATGGTCTTCCATGAGAGCGGCACCCCGCTCTGGTTCGATATCGCCGGTTTTACCTTCATCCTTCCCGCGGGCATGGCCGGCGGGTATCTGGCGCGGAAGCATCGTATCGCTCCTCCGGCAGCGTAGGGCCGGTCTGCCGTACCGTTCCTTCCCCCTGCCAATCAGCGTGCGCCGCTCAGGAGGTTGTCGTTGACAGCGAACGGCCAATTCCCTTATCATAAGCCCTCGGAATGAGTCCCAAAGGAATCCCATGACGAACAGATCCCTTGATGAACAATACATGGACCTGGCCCTGCAGCTGGCCGCGAAAGCCAAAGGCAGGACGAGCCCGAACCCCCTGGTCGGCGCGGTGGTGGTGAAGAACGGCAAGGTGATCGCCAGCGGCTGGCACCAAAAAGCGGGGGAACCCCACGCCGAGGCGATCGCGCTCAGGAAAGCGGGAAAAGCGGCACAGGGCGCCACGCTCTATGTGACGCTCGAACCGTGCTCGCACACGAACAAGCGCACGCCGCCCTGCGCACCGCTGGTGATCACGAGCGGAGTGAAGCGCGTTGTGGTAGCCATGATCGATCCCAATCCCCAGGTGTCCGGCGGAGGACTGAAGGCGATCAAGCGAGCGGGCATCAAGGTCACGACCGGCGTGCTCAAGGACGAGGCGGAGAAGCTGAACGAGGCCTTTGTCAAGCGCATGGCGACCGGCCTGCCTTTCGTGACCATGAAGATCGCCCAGACCCTTGACGGCAAGATCGCGACGGCAAAAGGCGAGTCCAAGTGGATAACCGGACCTGACGCGCGCGAGGCCGGCCACTATTTGCGCGACACTCATGACGCGATCCTCGTTGGCATCAATACCGTGCTGAAGGACGATCCGAGCCTCACCACGCGCATTCCCGGCGGCCGTGACCCGATCCGGGTGGTCGTGGACAGTTCGCTGCGGATCCCGATGAAAGCGAAGATCATCACGCAGCGTTCCTCCGCCAGAACGATCGTTGCCACGGTCGACGGCGCTTCGGAAAGCAAGCTCCGGAAGCTCGAAGCAGCGGGTGTCGAGGTCGTTATCACGAGGGCGGCTCAGGGCAGGGTGGACCTCAAGGACCTGATGAAGAAGCTCGGTATGAGAAGCATCATGTCCCTCCTGATCGAGGGCGGGGCCGAGGTCCATGCATCAGCGCTCAAGGCTGGGATCGTGGACAAGGCCGTGATCTTCATCGCGCCGATGCTCATGACCGGCAAAGACTCGCTCTGCTCCATCGGCGGCAGATCGCCGGCCAAACTTGCTCAAGCGGTCAAGTTCAGCGAGGCTGAGGTGGATACGGTCGGCGATGACCTGATGGTGGAAGGGTACATTCAGCGATAAGCAATAAGTTGTAAGGGGTAAGTAAAGCAGGAGCACTGTATTCCTCCCATTCGTACTTTACAAATCATGCATCCCACTGTTCACGATATCAAAGAAGCCCTCAAAAGCAACGCCATCACCCACGTCCTGCTCGACATGGATGGCACGCTCCTGGACAAATACTTTGATGACTACTTCTGGGAGCATCTGGTGCCGGAGAAATACGCGGACAAGCACAAGATCACCTTCGGGAAAGCAAAGGAAGAACTGCTCAGGAAGTACAAGTCTCACGAAGAGACGCTCAACTGGACGGACATTGATTTCTGGTCCCGGGAACTGGGGCTCGAGATCATGGCGCTCAAGGAGCAGATCCGGCACCTTATCGAAATCCATCCCCATGTGGAGGAGTTCCTGGGCCTTATGCGTTCAAGGAGGAAGAAGGTCTATATTGCCACGAACGCCCACGACCGGGTGCTGGCCATGAAGATGAAAAAGACCGAACTCGGCAAATATCTCACCGGAACGATCACGTCAGCTGAGATGGGATATCCCAAGGAGCATCAGGAGTTCTGGCACCGGCTGGAGAAAAAGCTCGGATTCTCCAGGGACTCGGCGCTCTTTGTGGATGACACGCTCGCGGTGCTCCGGTCCGCGAGGAAGTACGGGATCAAGTACCTTGTGTACAAGGCAAAAGGGAACTCGAAGGTCCCGCCGGGAAAGAGCGATGAATTCGCCACGGTGATGGATTTCAACGAACTGATGTAACGCTCGGCATGGTTGAGCGTCAATGGCGCTCAACGCTGTTTCTGGTATACTCAAATCACCATGAATCCTTTCCGAAAAAAGACCCTCACGGGAATGTCCCGCACCTGCGGCTGAGCAGCCAAGATCGGTCCGGCGGACCTGTCGGACGTGCTTTCCTCGATCTGTCCTGTTCATGATCCCAACCTGCTGGTGGGGTTCGACACCAGCGACGACGCGGCGGTCTACCGTCTCACGCCCGAAGTCGCGGTGATCAGCACCGTTGACTTCATCACGCCTCCGGTGGACGATCCGGTCTGGTTCGGCAGGATCGCCGCCGCGAACGCCCTTTCCGATGTCTATGCCATGGGCGGCAAACCCGTGGTCGCGCTGAACCTGGTGATGTTCCCGTCAAAGAAGCTGGACAAGGGACTGCTCAGGGACATGCTGAGCGGCGGATTCGAGAAGGTCCAGGAGTCAGGCGCCGCCCTGGCTGGGGGGCATTCGGTCGATGACCTGGAGCCCAAGTACGGTTTGGCGGTGACCGGCA
This sequence comes from Nitrospirota bacterium, assembly GCA_029858565.1. Taxonomy (GTDB): domain Bacteria; phylum Nitrospirota; class UBA9217; order UBA9217; family UBA9217; genus JAKAHZ01. The sequence continues at coordinate 90,971 of JAOUEV010000001.1, forward strand.
CGGTCCACCCTGACCGGGTCCTGACGAACTGCAACGCAAAGCCCGGTGACGCCTTGGTCCTGACCAAACTGCTCGGCACCGGCGTGCTGTTCAATGCCTGTAGATCAAAGAAACTTCCCTATCGCGACCTGGAGCCCATTCTTCCCAAGGTTGCCGAGCTGAACCGCGCTGCGATCGAGACCGCCCTAACTTTCGAGATCCACTCCTGTACGGACATTACGGGGTTCGGGTTCCTTGGCCACGCGCTTGAGATGGCGCGCGGGAGCAAGGTCCGGATCGAGGTGGCCTTCGGCAGGCTGCCGGTCCATCCTTATGTGTTCGACATGTACCGCAAAGGCGAGACTACCGGGAGCAACAAAGCGAACCGGAAGATGGCCCAAGGCTGGTGGGAACAGCAACGAAAGCTTTCTCATCCTGAGCAGGAACTGCTGTTCGATCCCCAGACATCGGGCGGCCTGCTGTTGTCCCTTCCCGGTCCGCAGGCAGGGGAACTGGTGCAGAAGCTGAAAGAGGCTGGTGTCGAGGACGCAGTCGTGATCGGTGAGGTGCTCGCGTCCGGGCAGCCGGGCATCGTCATAATCTGATAATTAGTTCTGTTACTTCCATTCTGTTTCTTTCCGCACGTGTCCTCAACTTCCGATCAGTTTTACCAGCCCCGTTCTGATCATCTTTACCGCGAATGCTGCAAGGATAAGCGCCGCGACCTTGGCAAATGCCCGGGAGCCGTTGATGCCTACGGTCCGGATGATCCGGTCGGACAAGGCGAAGATGAGCCAGGCAATGACCAGATTGAGCACGAGGGATATCATCACCGGAAGATACCCATAGGTGCCGTGGAGCACCATGGTCGTTGTGAGCACGGCCGGACCCGCGATGATCGGCGTTCCCAGGGGTACCACGCCGAAGGTGGGGCTCGGCACCGGTCGTTTTTCTCCGGCCCGCACGATATCCACGGTAGCGATAATGAGCAGCAAGATGCCACCGGCGATCATGAAGTCTTCGACCAGGATGCCGAGGGCGTCGAAGATCGCCCTGCCGACCAGCACGAAACCGGCGGTGACGAGGAATGCGGTGACGATGGACTGGCGGACGATCCTCTTGCGTTCCGGCCGCTTCATGCCCTCGGTCATTCCCACAAAGATCGGCAGCGTACCCGGAGCGTCCATGGCGACCATGATGGGAATGAAGCATACCAGAAAGCTGTTCACCAGTTCGTTCATGAGAGGCCCTTTTCCCTTCCCGTGGTACTAGTATATAGCAGAAGCCCGGAGCTGTCCAGAAGACATCCCGTTGTTGTCATCCCGTTGTTCCACCTGGGTTCGGCAGTATTCCGTCGTCCGCGAAACCGGCCCGTTTCACGCGCGCAGGTTGCACAGGTATGCAAATATTATTGTGCGAGAAATGGGAAAGAGTCTTGACATGCCGGAATTGGGACCATATAATTCATCGGATTTATCGAAATGCCTGCAGGGGCATTTGTTCGCTTCCGGGGGGAATGCATGCGGAAACCGCGGGTCGTGATCTTCGATGATGAATCGCTCATCCTCGGCATGTTGCGGGACTACTTCAACATGCGGGGATACGAGGTCCTGTCCTATGCCGAGCCTACGAACGTCTGTCCGCTCTACGGCAAGGACGGCGACGTGTGCTCCTATTTCGATCCCTGCGCGGATGTCATCCTCACCGATTTCAATATGCCCGGCCTGAACGGCGTAGAACTTCTGGAACACCAGCACCGCAAGGGCTGTCCGCTCGACAACAGGAACAAGGCAGTCATGTCCGGTCTCCTCGAAGACCAGTTCCGGCGCAGGATCGAGGAGCGGGGATACCAATTTCTGCAAAAACCCTTCACCATCTTCAAGCTCTCCGAGTGGCTTTCCCAGTGCGAGCAGCGTATGGACCTGGGCAGACAGCTGGCGACGCGGCGGCAGGAAGAGCGGTTCGACAGCTTCCGCGAGGTTACGTTCCGGGTCCCGACGCAGGACCGGACCTTCACGGGCGTTGCCGTGAACATCAGCCGATCCGGTCTATGCCTCAAGGTCCCTATGCCGCTTCAGCGGGAGGAGACCCTGCATATCGATGCCGGTCACTTCTCAACATGCCGGCAGGCTTCGGTGCGCTGGGTCCAGCCGGCCGATAACGGTTCCTACCTTGCCGGCCTGCACTGCTGCTGATCACACAGGATCCTTCCCCTTCCAGGATGTCCTTATTTCTTAATGCGGATTTCCCGTTAGTTATTCCATGCGATGCCGGGTTTATCAGGTAGAAGGCTGAAGGTTTATGGTTGGGGCCTGAAGACGAAAGGCCGTTTCACAACACGGTCAGTCTTCAGGCGATATCTGCTGCTCCTCAGCAGGTGATGTGGAAGGCGGCAATGACCTTGTCTTTGGAGGTCGCGAGAAGGGTGTTGAACATGTCAACGGCCTTGACGGTCTTGTCGACCCGCACTTCAATGCCTTTAGAAGTAAGAAAGTTGCGGATCTGGTCGGGGATGGACATGACGCCTGCGTAACCGGTCCCGATGATCAGGATGTCCGGCGCAGCCTGGACGATATCGGCGAACTCGCTGATCTGCGGGCGATGTTCTTCCTCCCGGACCCAGGCGTCCTGGACGCGATCAGGGTAGACGATTACATCAGTGGTGAATGTTTTCCCCGCGATGGTTATCTTGCCGAAGGAAAAAGAATCGACTTTCATCCAATCACTCCAAAAGGATAGGATTATCATCAAAAACAGGCCGGTTGCTCCTGGCCTGCTTGTATTGGCCGATAGTATACCAAAAGATTATAGTTTTATGAACAGGTTTTTTAGGTAATTTTCCCTAACCTCAAGGTCCGGAACAGCGCAGCGAGGAACGAACGTCCTGTCCAGAGCATGGTGGCAAGCCGTATCTGAGGGTATTCCGGGAGGCAGGAGCCCTGCCATTCGTGGTATAGTACTGCATAATGGTAGTGAACGCATGAACAGATTACCTCAGCAACCTTCCCGTTTGCCGCATGGAATTCTCCTGGCGGTCATGGGACTTTTTCTCTGTTGTTCTCCGGCCTGTGCGCCGAAGAAGGCCGGAACGCTTCCGCCGGACCTTTTGCGGAATCTGGTGTGCAGGATCGTCACGTTCACCGATGGACCGGTACGGTCCATAGAACCGCTGATCGACAGGAATCTGGACACCTTGAGCAACGATCCGGCGGACCAGTCCCTCGGCACGGTGATCCACGATGGGAGAACGCTTGCGGCACGGGTGCAGCATGTGAGCGTGGCTTTGCCGCGCGAGCGATTCAACGTGGAAGTAACGGTCGATGGCGCGACCTACATCAGGATCAACCACATGGACCTCGATATCTATCTTGAAACGACAGTGCAGGGCAGAGTATACGCGCTCCATTGCTTCCCGCCGTTCGCGGAGGTCCGGGACTAGGCATGGAGAGCGGAAGTATCATCGGTCCTAATAGGACCTTTGTTCATCATGACGGCGCCCTGGGAGATGTCCTCCTGTCGCTTGCGGTGCTTCGGGAGATCAGGAACAGAAGTTCGATGCTCCACTTCGCCGGACGGCCCGACATGGGCATCCTTTTCCGCGAATGCGGGCTGGCCGATGAAATATCGCCCGCAGGAGCAGCCAGATACGCGCCGCTCCACAGCGGCCGGATAGGCAACGACCTCACAGGATTCTTTCGCGCATTCGATCATGCGGTCCTGTTCACGGTTGATCCGTCGGCACAGCTGGGAACGTCGCTGTCCTCATACATTCCAGAGACGGCCGTCATCCTAACCATCCCTCCACGCGACAAGAGCATACACGTGTCGGACTTCCGCTCACAGCAGTTCCTGCAGCTGCACCCCCCGGCGGATGGAAGGCTGCTTCCGGTCCCCCGTGAATATCAGGAACTTGCCGGAGCCTTGCTCGGCCGCCTGGGATATGACGGGTCCGCGCCGGTGATCGCCGTGCATCCGGGCAGCGGGAGCAGGGAGAAGTCATGGCCGCTCGAGCGGTTTTTCGCTGTGATCGACCGCCTGAGGGCCGCAAATGATCCTTTTATGCTTCTGCTGAGCGGCCCGGCAGAAGATGAGGCGCTGAAGGACCGGATCGAGGCGTTCTCGCGGTCCCGGCAGGGCATCGCGCACCTGTCCGACCCGGACCTGGTCACGGTCGCCGCTCTTTTAAGCGCCAGTGACCTGTTCATCGGGAACGACTCCGGCGCTGGACATCTTGCTGCCGCGGCGGGTTGTCCGGTCCTGGCGCTTTTCGGTCCGACCGATCCCGTGCTCTGGAGGCCCCGCGGACGCAGGGTCGAGGTTCTTGCTGCTCCGGCACTTGCGGAGATCGAGGTCTCCCAGGTATATTCACGTGCACTGTCCATGCTTGCGCCGGAGAAATCATGAGATTCAAGATCGATCTGCACGTTCATACCAGCAACAGCGGTGATAATGACGCCGATCCCGAGGAGATGATCGAGCGCGCCATAGCGCGGGGCCTCGACGGCATCGCCATCACGGAGCATTACACCTTTGAGGCCTCGGAGCATGTTGAAAAGCTGCGCGAGAAATTCCGCGGTGTCATCCTGATCGTCCGGGGCGTGGAATTCTCGGCGCGGGAAGGCCACTGTCTGGTCTTTGGCGTTGATACGGACCGACTAGAGCTGAGATCGGCGCCGGCCGCTGATGTCGTACGCGCTGTTTCCGAGCGGGGAGGCGTTGTGATCCCCTCGCACCCCTATCGGAGCGTCAACAGCCTGGGGGACCTGGTGAGGCAGCTCCCGGGGATCGTCGGGCTCGAAGGGTACAACGGCGCTAACATGCATGCAATGAACGTGAAGGCCATCGAGACCGCCGGCACGCTCAACCTCCCCTTTACCGGCGGATCGGACGCCCACAGTCCCGCTGAGGTCGGGTCCTGCTACACCGAATTCGATGTCCCCCTGTCCCAGGATTCCTTTCTTGATCACCTGCGCAGCGGCAGTTACCGGGGCGTCGATACCAGGAAAATATCGCGCGCCCTTGTTCTCTAACTTCCACTCCCAAACGAACAGCGCCTTCCTCGATGACATGAAGCAAGGATGAGTGACAGCGATGACGAGCTAGGCATGCTTGAGTCACTCGTGGACCGGGCCCCGCTGTTCAGCGGCGGAGGCGGCCAGACCTGAGTGAGACGGGTCCGGTCTTGTCAGCGTGCTGGAAGCGGCCGGTTCGATAGCCGCAGGCGTCCCGGGTTTTGACAGGGGCGCCTTTTTCTTGTATTATGAACATGCTGCATCATGCACATCGATCCGGAGGAGGATGCTATGAATGTAAAGCCTTTGAATGACTGGGCGGTCATTATCCCGTCTGAAGCCGCCACCCGGACCGCCGGCGGCATCATCATTCCTGACAGCGCCAAGGAAAAGCCGTCCGAAGGGACCGTGGAGGCCATCGGCCCGGGCGCGCTCGAGGAAGAGGGGTATGGCAAGAAAAAGAAGGAAAAGAAGGACCGCAAGTTCGTTCCTACTTCGGTAAAGCCCGGCGAGCGGGTCCTGTACGAAGCCTATGCCGGCCACAAGATGGATGTAGGCGGACGGGAGATCGTGCTCGTGCGCGAACGGAACATCCTCGGCATCATGCCGCACAAGCCGGCGCAGCCCTACGTAGAGCTCCCGCCGCTCCAGATACCCCATATGACATCGACCGCGGGAACGACCGCGCTGGCGAAGCGCGCTGTTACGTCGGTGATGGTGCCGAAAGCAGGCGCCGGAACCCCGGTCAAGACGGGAACAAAGAAAGCCGCGAAGAAATCTGCGAAAACGGCGGCAAAGAAGGCTGTGAAGAAAGCTGCAAAGAAGGCGGTAAAAAAGACCGTTAAGAAAGCGGCGGCGAAGCCCAAGAAGAAGACCGCTGCAAAGAAAACGAAGAAGAAACGGTAACAGCGAATGTCCATCCCTGAGAACGAACAAGCGGAGCGCGAGGTCAAGATCCGCAGCATACTGCAGGAGGAACTGCAGGACGGCGAGGACCTTGCGAACGAGGCCCGGAGCATGGTCGGCTATCTTCTGCGGGAGAAGAAAGGATATGCTGCCGAGGACATCCGGAAGGGGCTGGCCTTTGAGGTGCAGCTCGGCGCTGAGACGGCGTGGTCGTCCGCTGACTTCCTTGTGTCGCTGAACGGCCGGATGGCCATGATCATCAAGTGCGCAGCGGGATCGCTCGACTCGCGGGAGCGCCAGGCTGTGGCCGCGGCGCGGGTCATTGCGTCTCCGCCGCTGCCGGTCGCGGTCGTTGCGGACCCGGTGCATGCAGAGGTGCTGGACGTGGCGAGCGGCAAGGTAGTGGGGGAAGGGTTCGGTGCGATCCCAACCAAAGAACAATTGACCGCGCTTGTCGCCAGCAAGGCTATGACGCCGCTCGATCCGAAACGGCTTGAGAAGGAGAAGCGCATCCTCCTGGCTTTTGACGCCATCAAGTGCTGCGTGCCCCAGGGCGGGGACGGCAAGGGCGTCAATCTGCCGCGGGACGGCGGCGACCGTTGCTCCCCGAAGTAAATTCCCCTGAAAGCTGAAGGGTCCCGGAGTTCCGGCGTTTTTCCCGTCGTTAATCCGGACTTCCATTGCCCACTATGCCGCGGCGAATATCCATAGCAAAACTCTCGATTCCCTCGACCAAGGGCAGCGTGGCGCGCACGCGGCTGTTCAAATCGCTCGACGAGGGCTCCCGCCCGGTCACCTGGATATCGGGACCCGCGGGATCGGGGAAAACGACGCTCATCGCGAGCTATTGCGCCGTCCGCAGGCTCCCGACCCTGTGGTACCGCGCCGACGCGGGCGACGGGGACCCTGCGACGTTCTTCTATTATCTCGGCCTCGCGGCACGGAAGGCGGCGCCGCGCAGGCGCAAGCCCCTGCCGCTGTTCACGCCGGAGTATTTTCTGGGAGCGGCGGTGTTTGCGCAGCGATACTTCGAGGAGCTCTTCGGCCGCCTTCCCTCCCGCGCCGCGATCGTGATCGACGATTACCACACCGTCGCTCCCGATTCTCCTTTGCATGCGATGACGGCGGCGGGATTCGGCGTGCTGCCGGAGGGCATCCGGGTGTTCGTCACGAGCCGGAGCGGCCCGCCGGAGATGCTTGCGGGGCTGCGCGCGCAGGGGCGCATAGACATGCTCGGCTGGGAGGACTTGAAATTTACCCGGGAAGAGACCCGGGCGCTGGTGAGGAATGCGGGCCATGCGCGGCCGGCCCCGGACCTGGTCGCCGGGCTCCGGGCGACCACCGACGGGTGGAGCGCGGGCCTGGCGCTGCTCCTGGAACGGATGAAGAAGAGGCCCCTGGCCGGTCTCGCGGCTTCCCACCACTCCCGGGAGGAGATATTCGACTATTTCGCATCCCAGATCCTGGCTACGCTCGACGAAGAACGCAGGGCGTTCCTCCTGACGACGGCGCTTTTGCCGGAAATGACGGCGGCCGCGGCGGAAGATCTGAGCGGCGCCCCGCGCGCCTCGCGGATACTCTCGGACTTCGCGCGGGACCAGTTCTTTACGACAAGGCACGCGCGGAACGACGACGTGTACCTCTACCATCCGCTCTTCCGGGAGTTTCTGACCGTCCGGGCGGAACGGGAGTTTTTGCCGGACCGGCTGCAGGCCCTCCGGAACCGGGCGGCCCGCATCCTGCAGCGCGAGGGAAGGTCCGAGGACGCCGCGGCGCTCATGGCTTCGGCAGGGGACTGGGACGGCCTCGCCGGGATCGTGCGCGAACAGGCGCCGGATCTCGTGCGCCAGGGACGGCACAAGACCGTCGAACACTGGCTGCTCCGCATGCCCGCGGAGGTCGTCGGCCGGTCCGGCTGGCTGTCGTACTGGCGCGCGGTCAGCGCCATGCCCTCCGATCTCACGGCGAGCCTGAACCTGTTCGAGCGCGCCTTCCGGCTGTTCGAAGCGGAAGGCGACCGGCCGGCGGCCCTGCTTGCCTGGTCGGGCGCGGTGGAAGCGATTTTTCTGGAGCGGGGGGATTTCACCAGGCTCGATCCATGGCTTGCATGGATCGACGAAATTCTCGGTGATGAGCCGGAGTTCCCCTCCGCCGAGGCGGAGGTCCGGGTCGTCACGAGCGTCGTCATCGCGCTGACCTTCCGGCGGCCGGACCATCCCCGCGTCTGCGCGTGGGCGGACCGTGCCTTCACCCTGGCGCAGCGAAACATCGACACCGGCGCCCGGATGTCCCTTGCGAATGTCCTCGTCTTTTTCGCCGTTCTATTCGGCGATTTCACGAAGGTGTCCTTCCTCCTCGGCATGATCCGGCCGCTTGTCAGGACGGCCGATATCCATCCGCTCACCGCGATTCTCTGGCTCTCCATCGATGCCTGCGCCCGTTACTGGGTTGACGTGTCCAGCAAGGAGTCGCTCCGGGCCGTGGATGCGGGCATGGCGACTGCGCGCTCCAGCGGAGTGCGGGTTCTCGACTTCGTTCTCGCGGCCCAGGGAGCGCACGCAGCCATCGCGGCGGGGGACGTCGAAACAGCGCAGCGGTTCCTCGATGAAATGGCGCCGGTCATGGCCACTTCGCGTTTGACCGATCAGGCGAATTTTTACTATCTGCTGGCCTGGCTGGACCTCTACCGGGGAGATTCTCGTGCGGCGGCGCGGCACGCGGAGAGGGGAATCCAATTGGCCGCGGAAGCGGGAGCGGCCATTCCCGTCATTGCCACGCGAACCGGCCTGTCCCATGCGCTCATGAGCCTGGGAGACAATGATGCAGCTGAGAAACAGATTTCCCTGGCGCGGTGCACGGCCGCCGGCATCCCGAGCATGCAGATGGAACTGATTCTGCTCTTTGCTGAAGCGCGGCTTGCCTTTCTTCGCGGAGCGGAGAAGGCCGGACGGTCCGTTCTCCGGAAAGCCCTGGTGCTGAGCCGCGACAACCGTTACTGGAATATGCCCTACTGGACGCCCGGCATCATGACGCCGCTTTGCATCAAAGCGCTCGACGGGGGTATCGAGAGAGAGTATGTCCGTGAGCTGATCAGGAAGCGAAATCTCTTTCCCGAAGAGTCGTTGCTCCTGACGGAGAATTGGCCCTGGCCCGTCGAAATCCGCACCCTGGGCAGGTTTGAGATCGTTGTCGACGGGAAGCCGCACCGGTCGCCCGGGAAAGTGCAGCAACGGCCGCTGCAGCTCCTGAAAGCGCTGATCGCATTCGGCGCGCGCGAAGTGAGCCAGCCCAGTCTGAACGACGCGCTCTGGCCCGACGCGGACGGCGATTTGGCGAACCAGGCCTTTAAGACGACCCTGCACCGTCTGCGGCAGCTTCTGGGGAACGAGAAGGCCGTCGTCGTGAGCGACGGATTGGTGACCCTTGATCAGCGTCATTGCCGCGTTGATGTCCTGGTCTTCGAGCAACTGGCCGGCGAGGCCGCCGCTGCTTCGTCAGCGGGAGCAACGGACCAGGCCCGGGTCTTGCTCGAAAAGGCGGCGGCACTGTACACGGGCACCTTCCTTCCTGCGGAGGAGGGGAGCGTCTGGGCTGTTTCGCTTCGCGAGCGGCTGAAGGCGGGGTATCTGAAAACCATTGTCCGGCTCGGCGCGCTGTATGCCTCGTCCTCGAACTGGGACAAGGCCGCGGATTGTTACCAGAAAGCACTGGATACGGACGATCTTGCCGAGGAGTTTTACCTCGGCCTGATGGAGTGTCATATCAGGCGGGGCCGGCCCGCCGAGGCTGCCCGCGTCTATGCCCGCTGCCGGAACAGGCTCATGGCTGCGCTGGGAGTCGGTCCGTCGCAGACCATCGAAGAACTTCACGCACGCCTGAAACGCTGATAAACCGCATTGTTTTTTCTGCATTTTCAAACCGCCCTGAGAGCAGCCATATTTCCCCGCTGTGCCACAATCGGTTCATCGCATCCGTAACCTATCCGTAACCTGTCCTCTTGTAGTATTCCCCATAGTGAATAACGACGAGTCCCCTGTCAAGCCGGCGCTGGGCGCTGGCAGGGACACGCCTAACCCGGACAAGCCGGAACTATAAAACCAAAGGAGGTAATTATTATGAAAAAGAGACATTTCGGGTTTTTTGCGGCATTGGTCTTGTGTTTATCATTGATAGCGGCCGCCTGCGGCGGGGGCGGCGGAGGGGGCATCCCGTCGGCGGCTACGCTTACCTCCATCGCCGTAACTCCTGCCACCCCGAGCATTGCTCTGGGGACAACGCAGCAGTTCGCTGCCACGGGAACGTTTTCGGACGGAAGCACACAAAACCTGACCACACAGGTTGGCTGGAGCTCTTCGGACACGGGAAAGGCGACCATCAACAGCGCCGGCCTTGCCACGTCAGTTGCCGTCGGGACAACGACTGTCACGGCGACTTCAGGCAACATCGTGGGAACCGCCACTTTGACGGTAACCAACGCGACGCTCGCATCCATCGCCGTAACGCCGGCAACCGCGAGCATCGCTACGGGCGCGACCCAGCAGTTCACTGCCAGGGGGACCTACTCGGACGGCAGCGCGAAGGATATCACGGCGTCGGTGACGTGGGCCTCATCGGACGTCACGCGGGCAACCGTGAGCGCGGCGGGATTGGCGACTGCGGCTTCAAATGCCGCCGGCTCGACCACTATCACGGCGACCTCGGGAAGCGTCTCGGGGAGCGCCGTGCTCAAGATCATCGTCAATCTCCCCAAGACCGGCCAGGTCACATCATACGGCACGGGGTCGATCGACGATGGCGCATTGCAAAGAGGCGTTGCCTGGCCGACTCCGAGGTTCACCGCCGGAACGGGCGCAGAGGTTGACTGCGTGACCGACAACCTCACCGGGCTCATGTGGGTAAAGGCGCCGGATTCCACCATTACAAGGACATGGCAGGAGGCGCTGGACTATGCCAATGGTTTGGACCTTTGCGGCCACACCGACTGGCGGCTGCCGAACAAAAAGGAACTCAGGAGCCTTGCCAACTATGGGGAGGCCGATGTAGCTACATGGCTGAACAACCAGGGATTCAGCAATGTGCAGGCAAGCTTCTACTGGTCGTCTACGACGTACGCCGGTCTTACGACGTTGGCAGGGTTCGTCAGCATGTTCAACGGCCTCATGGGCTACGACACTAAGGGCGGTAGCTACTACGCGTGGCCTGTGCGCTCCGGACAGTAGGTTATTCGGCCATTTGGTCATTTGAGGTTTCGGCGAATCATGGCGCAATATGAGCATTTGCCCATATATAAAAAAGGCGATGGATTTGGCCATATACATCGAAAACATCGTCAGGGGTTTTTCGAGATACCACAAGTACATCCTGGGCACGGACCTGCGGAACCTGTCCCGCACGGTTGTGCGGCTGATCATCAGGGCGAATTCCGAAAGGAGGAATCAATATGTTGAAGAAAATTATGATGCTTGCGGTTGTAATGGTGTTTGCGGCTGTTGCGGCGTATGCCGCGCCCGCGGATATTCCCAAGACCGGGCAGACAAAGTGCTATAACACTGCAGGAGCGGAGATTGCCTGCGCTAACACCGGGCAGGACGGCGACAAGCTGGCAGGCGTTGCCTGGCCGACTCCGAGGTTCACGGTCGGAACAGGCGCAGAAGTTGACTGCGTAACCGACAACCTTACCGGGCTCATGTGGGTAAAGGCGCCGGATCCCACCGGAAGGACATGGCAGGAGGCGCTGGACTATGCCGATGGTTTGGACCTTTGCGGCCACACCGACTGGCGGCTGCCGAACGTGAATGAGCTCGAAAGCCTTCTCCATGCGGAATACACGAATACAACATTGTGCGGCGGCGCAGGGTGTAGTGACAACGCCGCGTGGCTGAACACCCAGGGCTTCAGCAATGTGCAGGCTCACTACTACTGGTCGTCCAGTACGTATGCCGCTGATACGACGTTAGCATGGCTCGTCCATATGGTCTTCGGCGGCGTGTACAGCGACGATAAGACCTCTATATTCAACGTGTGGCCTGTGCGCGCCGGACACTAGGCCGCTGCCGGTCTTGCCAATGCGGCAAAATTCAAGCATTGGATACCGGCGATGCGGTCTACGACAAATGCAGCAATTGGGCGGACGGAATCAGCGCAACAGCAGGTATATCAGGTTTGCCGTATACGACGAATATTTATTGGACATACGGCGCCTATCTGACCTGCGATATGGAGGCGTTGCTCTATTACCTGGAAGACTGAGTTTTCGCAGGAATCAGGAAGACACGTAGTGCTTTGCGGCCGCCCTCCGGGGCGGCCGTTTCTTTGTGGTGCGCCCGGCAGGGCGCACACCCTTGGAGGTGAAAGTCCTCTACGGACCCTGATGACGGGAACCGTTAGCTGAACCGCAAGGGCTGCCGGGCTCACCGGGGTCTGAAGGAAGCGGTAAGCAAATCTCCGGCCCGAAGAACATGAAGCGCATACAAGGCGCCGCGTCTGGGCGAGACGGCCATAAGATTCAAAGCCCGATAGTCATTCGGAAGGCGCGGAAGTAGATGCGACGGGTATATGGGGTGAAAGTGGGTGCGCAATACCCGGGGAGGTCTGCGCGTCATGCGGTAGGAGCGTCGTGAGGGAGTCCGGGGACGGGTCAGCCCGGCAACCAAGACCCAGGCGCAGCAGCGGCTGTCATCTGCAGCGAGTCCCCTTAAGGCAGGGGAAATACGAACCAGACAGCATCTCAGGACGAATCCTCCAGCACGCCTGAAACGCTGATAAATCGCATTGTTTTTTCTGCATTTTCAAACCGCCCTGGGAACAGCCATATTTCCCCGCTGTGCCGCAATCGGTTCATCGCATCCGTAACCTATCCGTAACCTGTCCTGTTGTAGTATCCCCCAAGTGAAAAACGACGGGCCCCCCTTTCAAGCTGGCGCTGGGCGCCGGCAGGGACACGCATAACCCGGACAAGCCGGAACCATAAATCCGATACTATTCACCACGGATGCACGCGGATGAGCACGGACAAAACTTAAGATAAACGCCTTTATCAATAAGCCATAAATAAGGAGGGAAGGGAAATGAAGATGCTATTGAGGCTTTCTTTCACAGTATTGCTGGCAGTCATGGCTCTATCCGGGTGCGGCGGAGGTGGTGGGGAAGGGGGCGGTGCTCCCGCGTCATCGGCCAAGGCCATTACCGCCTTTTCTCTCGACGGGGTTGCGGGGACAATAAATGAAACGGCAAAGACGATCTCCGTCACCATGCCGTACGGCACGAATGTCACGGCCCTGGTTGCGACGTTCACGAGCACCGGGGCGAGCGTAAAGGTAGGCTCGGCCGTCCAGACAAGCGGGACAACGGCGAATGACTTCACAAACCCCGTGTCATACACGGTAACGGCGGCGGACGGCACAATAGCGGCATATACCGTGACGGTGACCGTGGCCCTGAGCTCCGCCAAGGCCATTACCGCCTTTTCTCTCGACGGGGTTGCGGGGACAATAAATGAAACGGCAAAGACGATTTCCGTCGCAATGCCGTACGGCACGAATGTCACGGCTGTCACGGCCCTGGTTGCGACGTTCGCGACCACCGGGGAGAGCGTAACAGTAGGCTCGGCCGTCCAGACAAGCGGGACAACGGCGAATGACTTCACAAGCCCCGTGTCATACACGGTAACGGCGGCGGACGGTACAACGGCGACATATACCGTGACGGTGACAGTAGGCAAACTCCCGGATACCGGCCAAACGGGAGACTACACCGCTACCATCGGAGAAGACAGCGATTATACCATTAACTCTCCCTCTTACACTGATAACGGAGACGGCACAATCACCGACAATGTCACGAAACTTACGTGGCAGAAGTGTTCCCCGGGACAAAGCGGAGCGGATTGCGCCGCCGGCACCGCGACGGAATATAGCTGGGACAATGCAGGTACAGCCTGCGCCGGCCTTGGGACAGGCTGGCGTCTACCCACGCGCATGGAACTGCTCACAATAGCCGATTACGGGGTATCTGCCCCGGCAATAAACGGCGTTTCTTTCCCAGGCACGATCACATGGTACTACTGGACGTCCACTACTTACGCGGGCGGTACGACGAATGCGTGGGTCGTGGCCTTCGGCGGCGGCACCGCGGACTGGTACGATAAGACTAGCGTGAACTATGTCCGTTGCGTGCGAGGACAGTGAGTCGGTCATTTAAATTCAAAGGAGGGGGTTGTCTATGAAGAGAGTCCTGATTTCTATTTTGGCGGCAGGGTTTCTTGGGTTGTATTGCGGCTATGCAAACGCGGGGAGCTACACGGACAACGGCAATGCAACCGTGACCGACAATACCACCGGTCTCATGTGGCAACAATGTTCCGCGGGTCTGAGCGGCGCTAATTGCACTGCAGGCATACAAGCTATATACTCATGGGATGATGCAATAACCTATTGCGAAGGCCTGTCGCTCGGCGGCTTTACAGACTGGCGTCTGCCGAACGTCAGGGAGTTGAGCTCTCTTGTTGACGTTTCGCGGGTCAACCAGTCTATTGATCCCCTGTTTCCTGCTACGCAATCAGCCTTGTACTGGTCGTCCACTATTAACGCGGGCAATACGTTATACGCGTGGATCGTGGACTTCAACAGCGGCCGCGTGTACTACAACGCGGTGTTTAATACGAACTATATCCGTTGCGTGCGGGGACAGTGAGCCGGCGACTGGGTCATTGGGGTATCTGGGTATGAAGGGGGAGGGGGATGCCGCTATGCCAACATCCCCCTCGCATCGTACTATCCCCCAAGTGAAAAACGACGGGCCCCCTTTCAAGCCGGCGCTGGGCGCCGGCAGGGCGCGCCTGCGGCCGTGTATCCGGCCGGGAGGCAGGACGTGGAGTGCTACATCGTTCGAATATACCGCCGATACGAGGACCCGGAGAGGAACATCGTCGGGGTCGTTGAAGAGGTGGGACAGGACGCAAAACAGGCATTTACCAATGACCGGGAACTGCGGGAGATCCTGGCCCCGGAACGAATACGAGCGGGCAGCCACGGCGGCAAAAGCGCTCTGAGCAGGTCCGGTGAACAGTCTCGTTAAAAAGGAGGAATTGATGAGAAACAGCACATTTGAGTACGGAATGGTTTTTCTGGCGCTATGTTGTCTTGTTTTTGCAGGCTGCGGAGGCGGAGGCGCGACCACGATTGCGGATACCACTGCCCCGACGATCAGTTCCACCAGCCCGGCGAGCAACGCGAGCGGCGTTGCAGTGAACGGAGCGATCAGCGCGACCTTCAGCGAGGCCATGGATGCGTCAACAATAACATCGTCATCGTTCACGGTAAAAGACGCGAACAATAACGCGGTTTCCGGGGCCGTGAATTATGCGGGAACATCCGCGACCTTCACGCCCGCGGCGGACTTTGCCTACGCTACGGCCTATACTGCAACGATCTCGACGGGAGCAAAGGACGTTGCCGGAAATGCCCTCACAGCTGCCTATTCCTGGAGTTTCACCACGGGCACGGCTCCGGATACCACTGCCCCGACAGTCAGTTCCACCAGCCCGGAGAGCAACGCAACCGGTGTTGCGGTGAACGGCGCGGTCAGCGCGACCTTCAGCGAGGCCATGGACCCCGCAACGTTCACCGTATCGTCGTTCCTGCTGAAGGACGGGAGCAATAATGCCGTCAGCGGCGCGGTGAATTACGCGGGTACGACCGCGACCTTCACGCCGTCGGTCAATCTGGCTTATTCCGCGGGATACACGGCAACGGTCACGACTACTGTTAAAGACCTTGCAGGGAACGCCCCGGCTGCTGCCTATTCCTGGAGTTTCACCACCGGCGCGGCGCCGGATACCACACCGCCGACGGTGACCTCCACCAGCCCGGCGGGCAGTGCAACCGGTGTTGCGGTGGACGGCGCGGTCAGCGTGACCTTCAGCGAAGCCATGAAAGCGGAGACGATCACCACCGGGTCCTTCCTGCTGAAAGACGCGGGCAATAACGCGGTCAGCGGCACGGTTATCTATTCAGCCGCAACGGCAACGTTCACTCCATCGGCAAATCTGGCCTATGCAACGCTGTACACGGCAACGGTCACAACGGCGGCAGTGGACCTGGCGGGAAACGGACTTGCGACAAATGCGACGTTTACCTTTACGACCGCTGCAGCTCCGAACGTCGCTTTCGTGACCTCTGTTACCGGGAACGGTAATTTGAGTTCCTGGGCGGACGCCGGCGGAAAAACCGGCCTGGCTGCGGCAGACGCGATCTGCCAGGCGCGCGCAACAGCCGGAGGGCTGACGGGAACGTTCAAGGCCTGGATGTCCGATACCTCCGACGACGCCTATTGCCGCATGCATGACCTGACCGGCCACATTTATGATAAATGCGGACAAGGGGTGCTCCCGGCTTCGGCAGGGCCCTGGGTCAGAACCGACGGCACTCCCTTTGCTCCAACGATCGATAAAATGACGGCGCAGCGCCAGATCTACAGTCCGCTGGCGTATGACGAGTTCGGGATTAAGGCCCCGGCGGGATCGGCATTCCACACCGGGACTTCGGAAACAGGCGAATATGTGTATGGAGGAATGTGCACAAACTGGACGGTTTCAAATTTTGATGCTCACAATGTAGGTTTTATCTACTCTACCACCTACGGATGGACTGCCGGCTCGGGAAACTGTAACTCGTCGGCGGCGCTGGCGTGTTTTCAGATCGGGAACGGCGGACCGCTCCCGGCCTTTACCGCCACGGGGAGAAAAGCCTTCATTACGTCGACCAAGGGGACCGGCAACCTCGGCAGTTGGGCCGACTCAGGCGGCAACACAGGTGTTGCTGCCGGCGATGCGATCTGCCAGGCGCGGGCTTCCGCCGCCGGTCTTGCCAATGCGGCAAAATTCAAGGCGTGGTTGTCCGATGGAACCGCGGCGATGGATAGCCGGTTGACGGGCAATGGCCCCTGGCTCCGTCTCGACGGCATGGTTATGGCCAAGGACAAGACAGAACTCATGAGCGGCAGTTTGCCGACCAGCATCAACGTAACCGAGACAGGGGTGTACGTCGGCGACGCAAATTCCCTTGCCTGGACGGGCACGAAGTCAGACGGCACGGCGCACGCAGACACTTGTAACGGCTGGACCGATGCAACAAACGGGATGAGCGGATTGGCGGGGATGCCTTATGCCGCGAACCTCTGGTGGACGTTCTTCACGCTGCCGACCTGCGACACGCAGGCGTCGCTCTATTGCCTGGAAGACTGAGTTTTCGCAAAAATCAAGAAGACACGTACTGCTTTGCGGCCGCCCTTCGGGGCGGCCGTTTCTTTGGAACGTGTATCGATGCTTCCCCCGTGGCAGGAATATGCTGCGGCGAACAGAGCCTTGACCCGCCTTTGCCCATGATGCTAGAATGCACACTGTTCACCGGCATGGATATCCCGATCATGGCAGCGCATTCTTTCCGTTCATGACCCAACTTACCGAAGAGACTTTTGAAAAGACCCTCCGTTCCTTTATCCGCTCAGAGCGTATAGACCTGGGCGGCGTCACGTTCATCGATCCCTACGGCATGGTCGGCCTTTTGGAGATCGGCGAGCTGTGCATGCTCGAGGACGTGAAGAAGACGATCGTCCTTCCCCGATCCCCCGAGGTCTGCAGGTATCTTGAGCGCATGGACTTCTTTTCCCACGCGAAACGATACTTCACCCTTGAACCCATGCAGCCTCCATCTGATGGCAGCAGCGGCGCCTCAGATGTACTGCTCGAGATCACACCCATCGAACGGGCCAACGATATCCACTATATTGTCGGCAAGGTGCGGGAGCGGGCCCAGGCCATACTTACTGCACATCTCCGGTACGATGAACGGGCCATCAACGGGTTCATCGTTGCCCTTTCCGAGGTCTGCCAGAACATCATCGAGCATAGCGAGAACAAGGGCTTTGTGGGAATCCAGAAGTACCGTTTTCCGAGCCTGGGAAAGAACATCGTCAAGATCGCGGTCATGGATGCGGGCATAGGATTTCGCAGGTCGCTCTCGAACCGCTTCAAGCTCAAGAGCGATCTTGAGGCTATAGAAAAGGGCCTGCTCCAAGGCGCGTCGCGCCACGAGGACGAGGGCCGTGGCCACGGCCTTGCCGCAGTGCGCAGGTTCGTGACCCAGTGGCAGGGCAGGCTCTCGATCCGCTCTGGCTCGGCCCGTCTCTCACTTATCCCGAAGTGGTCGCGGGGCAGGGAAAAGGAACTGAACCTCACGCAGTTCCCCGGCAGCCAGATCAACATCATCCTGCCGGAGATGTGATCAGGCCCTATCCTGATCTCGAACACCGTTTTATTCCCGCGCTGATAACGCCTGTTTTATTGACAGCTCTCGATCAAGTTGGTACTATGTTGCAGTTTGTTGAAGCCGTTCTGAAGGAGAATGAAATGAAGAAACAGATTGTGATGTTGTTCCTGGCAGCAGGTCTCATGATCGCCCAGAGCGCATTGGCTGCTGAAACAGCGCCGCTCAGCACTCCGGAGCTGAAGCAGGCCATCGGCGCGGGCAAGAAGAACACGGTTGTTTTCTTTATCAACCCCAACGGCGGTCCCTGCAAGGCGCAGAAGGAGATCCTGGTTCAGCTTCAGAAGGACCGGAAGGGGAACTTCAATATTGCCTACGTGGATGCAATGAACCAGGCGAACCAGAAGGCGTTCTATGACTACGGCGTCAGGAGCCTGCCCACGGTCGTGGTCGTTGACGGGAAGGGCAAGATCGCAAAGTATTTCCCTCCGGGCATCCAGAGCTACGATGTTCTGGCAAAGACGCTGGACAGCATTAAGTAATGGACCTAGGCATAACAAATATCGGATTGGCAATAGGCGCGGGGCTCGCAAGCGTGATGTCTCCCTGCGTGCTGCCGGTCGTTCCGGTGATCATGGCGGGGGCGGAGCGGGAAGACCGCCTTCGGCCCCTGCTGATCGTTCTCGGGCTGTCGCTCATGTTCATGATCATGGGCGCGATCTCGTCGCTCTTTGGCGCGCTTCTGGTCGGAAAGACCCGGTACATCGAACTGACCGGCGCGGTGATCATCATGATCATGGGCTTTGTGGTCCTGTTCGATCTCAGCCTGTTCAAGCGGCTCTATCAATTGTCGAACATTCGCGTGAAGGGCGAGGGAAGGTTCTCGGGGCTTCTGCTCGGCATGGCGCTCGGCCTTGTCTGGGTCCCCTGCATCGGTCCGTTCCTGTCCAGCATCCTCACCATGGTCGGCACGAGCGGAGAGATGGCAAAGGGTGTTTTCCTGCTCGGATTCTACTCTCTTGGCCTTGCGATCCCCATGCTGATCGTGGCTTATTCCTCACATCTTCTGCAGCGCAAGCTCAGTTCCCTGGCACGGCATGAAGCGGTATTTCGCTATGTGACCGGCAGCATCCTTATTGCTTTTGGTCTGTACTCCATCCTTGTCGGCAACATCGCCTTCTCGTAACTGATTGATATTATAGGTTATAATATCAATTAAATAACCACTTGACAAAAGTCTTGAAATATGGTTCAATTGATTCAATTGAATTGGATGTTTTTAGCGGGAGCTCTATGGAATTAACGATCAATACCGGAACTTTTGAGCACAAGATCTATCCCATTCGAGGACAGAAGGTCATGCTGGACAGCGACCTTGCTGCTATGTATGGGGTGAATATCGGCGACCTGCATCGCGCGGTAAAAAGGAATATGACACGATTTCCCAAGGACTTCATGTTCCAGTTGACACCCGATGAGACCGAAACCTTAAGATGCCAAACCGGCATCATGGGACTGCGTGAGCATCTTACAGCCCAAAACGCCGGCATAACGCCTGCTCGTGGAAAACAGCGGAAGTATCTTCCCCAGGTCTTTACTGAACAGGGCGTGGCCATGCTTTCCAGCGTGTTAAAGAGCCGGCAGGCAGCTCACGTCAATACTGCAATCATGCGCACGTTCATCAGTGATTCCCGGTTCGCGGTTGTTTTCGATGCCATTCGCGAGTTCATGACTCAGACGGACAAGATCGGTTTCCTTGCCAGGGAAAGCATGTCTGTCTATAAGACAGTTGCTGAGAGATCATTATTGGCAGCCTCAAAAGCGGATAGGAAAAAGATCCATCATGAGGTTGCACGATGAAGCCGGTGGCCACGGCAGAAACAATAGCGCGACAGATTTATCTGATCCGCGGACAGCACCGAAAGTATTTACCCTATGCATTTACCGAGCACGGGGCGCTCATGGCTGCGAGTGTTCTTAATACGCCGCGTGCCGTCGAGGTGAGCATTTATGTTGTGCGCGCATTCGTCAAGCTCCGGGAAATGATCGCTTCTCATAAGGATCTCGCAAATCGCTTTGATGATTTGGAGAAACGATACGATGCGCGGTTTACCGTGGTTTTCGACGCTATTCGCGAACTGATGACCGTTCCGGAGGAAGAAAAAAGAAAAATCGGGTTTCTGGCAAAGGAGAACCATGCGGTCTATGCGTCGCCTGACCGCAGTAATGCAGTGGCCTAATAATTTCGCTATGACCACTTACGACCTTCATACACTCCTGAAAGAGGAGATCAACAGCGACGCCCGGGACCTCGTGACCCGGCCCACCGGCCAGGCCATCCGCATACGGATCGAGCGGGACCTGGAAGCGGAGCCCGCGGGAACCGTGATCGGTCTCGACTTCTCCAGGGTCGGAGTGATCGACTATTCCTGCGCGGACGAGATCGTGGCAAAGCTCCTGTCGCGGCTGCTTTCGGGCGAGTACGGGGACCGGTATCTCCTGCTCCTGGGGCTGAACGAGAACCAGAAGGAGAACATCGAGGTGGCGCTGGAACGGAAGGACCTCGCCATCGCAGGCCAGATGAAGGACAACGGAAGGGCGCTGCTCGGGAGCCTGAACAATTACCTCCGCGACACGCTCGATCATATCGTGAAGAACCGGAAGGTATCGTCAAAGGACCTGGCAGACGCCAAGAAGCTCGAGCCGAACACGAGCGGAACACGGCTGCTGAACCTCTACAAGAAGCGGCTGGTAAAACGGATCGAGGAACTGCGCAGCGACGGCAAGGTCTGGGTGTATGAAACGCTGGAGTAAAACAGCGCGAAGAAGCAACGGTGTTCTTATCAACGCGATTGACCGGAGGGTTGGATCATGGACAAGATCAACGACAGAATAGTCCTTTTTATCGCGCAGGGCGCGTACAGCGGCAGGGTGCCGTTCGCACCGGGAACAGCGGGAACGGCGGCTGCTGTTCTGCTGTATCTGCTGCTTAAGGCGCTCAATCCCGGGGCCTATCTTGGCGTATGCGTGCTCGTGACGGTCCTCGGGACCTGGATGGCAGGCGAGGCAGAGCTGCTGCTCAGGAAGAAGGACAGCCCCTCCATCGTTATCGACGAGATCGCCGGTTTTTTAGTGGCCATGTTCCTGGTGCCGGCGAGCTGGGAGTACATCGTTGCGGCTTTCCTGCTCTTCCGGTTCTTCGATATCGTCAAACCCTGGCCGATCAACGGGCTTCAGAAGGTCTCCGGCGGCGCCGGGGTGATGCTCGACGACCTGGGAGCAGGGATCTTCACGAACATAGTTCTTCAGATCGCGGCACGAAACCTATGAAGGGAAAGGAGTAAAGGATTGCAGGATTAGGAGGATTACCCCCTGGCATTATCAGACGGTTAATCCTTACCTCTCTACTCCTCTGATCCTGATCTTAAATCATGCGCGCTGAGATCATAGCAACCGGCAGTGAACTGTTGACCGGCAGGACCGTGGACACCAACTCCCTGTTCCTTGCCGACGGGCTTCTGGACCTCGGCATCGAAACCGCTTTCAAGTCCGTGGTAGGGGACGATGAAAAGGACATGGAAGAGGTCTTCCGCCGCGCCCTTGACCGCGCGGAGGTGATCGTGATCACCGGCGGCCTGGGCCCCACGGAGGATGATATCACGCGCAAGGTGCTCGCGCGGATGTTGAAGAAACGGCTCGTGCTGAACGAGAAAGCGCTCAAGGCGATCAAGGACGTGTTCGCTGCCCGGAACAGGGAGTATCCGGCGTCGAACGACCGCCAGGCGCTCATCCCGTCAGGCGGCCGGGTGCTGGCAAATCCCGTGGGCATCGCTCCGGGGTTCTTCCTGATCGAGGAAGGGCGGTTCATTGCCGTGCTTCCCGGAGTGCCGCAGGAGATGCGGACAATGTTCAGCGAGTCGCTCCGGCATGAGCTCGCGGCCCATTGCCGCAGCGAGGTCTTCATCCACCGCAAGGTGCTGCATACCTGGGGCATCGCCGAGTCAAAGGTCAACGAACAGCTTGAGGATATACTGAAAAAGGGCAAGCCCGTCATGGGACTGACCGCGCGGGAGACCGGCGTTGATATCAGCATCCTTGCGAAGGAAGGGAGCCGCGACCGCGCGCTCACCCTGGCGGACCGGACAGAGACCGAGGTCCGCAAACGGCTCGGCGACGCGGTGTACGGTATGGACAGCCAGGCCATGGAAGAGGTCGTGGGCGCCCTGCTCAGGCACCGCAAGCTCACACTCAGCGCGGCCGAGTCCTGCACCGGCGGATTGATCAGCTCGAGGATCACGAACACTCCCGGAAGCTCCGACTATTTCGAACGAGCCGTGGTCACCTACAGCAACGCATCCAAGACCGAACTGCTGGGTGTTCCCGCGGAGCTGATCGCGGCCCATGGCGCGGTGAGCCGGGAGGTCGCGGCTGCCATGGCAACGGGCATCCGGGAACGCGCGAAAACAAGCCTCGGCATCGCGATCACCGGGATCGCGGGCCCGGGAGGCGGTACAGCGGAAAAGCCTGTGGGTCTTGTGTACCTGGCCCTCGCAACCGCCGAAGGCGTATCGGTCGAGGAGCGCAGGTTCCTGGGAGACCGCGACCAGATCCGGCAGCGTACCGCCCAGGCGGCGCTGGATATGGTGAGGAGGCATCTGATTGCGTGATTGCGGATTGCGGATTGAAAAAACCGCTGGCATAATCCGCAATCTGCAATCGGAAATCCGAAATCAATATGCGTTTATTCATTGCCATCGAGCTCCCCGAATCGCTCAAGCAGGAGATCGGGACGGTCCGGGAACAGCTCAGGAAGAGCGGGGCAGATGCCAACTGGACCCGGCCTGAAGGCATCCACCTGACGCTCAAGTTCCTGGGCGAGGTGGAGGAGTCCCTCGTCCCGTTGATCAAAGGATCCCTTGCAGCGGCTTGTCGGGGTATCGGAAAGTTCCGGATCGAGATCGCGGGAGCGGGCGCCTTCCCGAACCTGAAGGCCCCCCGGGTGCTGTGGCTGGGCGTGCAGGGTGACGTGGAAAAGCTCGGAGCGCTGCAGGCATCGGTCGAGGACGGGATGGCGGATCTGGGATTCGAGCGGGAGGAACGGAAGTTCAGTCCTCATCTTACCCTTGGCCGCGTTAAGTTCCCCAGGCCACGGGACAACTGGCAGGACAGGATCAGCGAGATCAGGGACGTGCAGCTCGGCGGATTCGAGGCCGGTCACGTGAGCCTGATGAAGAGCGAGCTACGGCGCGACGGCGCGGTGTATACGGAAATGGCGAGGATAGAGATCTAGACGAGAAACGAGAAACGAGAAACGAGAAACAGGAACTCACTCGTCGCTTGTCTCTGGTCACTTGTCACTGAGTAAATATCCCGGGACATCCGGAAAGGAGAACGAACATGGCAGACAAGGAAAAACTAAAGGCATTGGAACTGGCTGTGGGCCAGATCGAGAAGCAGTTCGGCAAGGGGTCCATCATGCGGCTGGACAAGGACGAGGTGCCGGCGAACATCGCGGCGATCTCGACGGGGTCCCTGGGGCTCGACGTGGCCCTGGGGATAGGCGGTGTGCCGCGCGGCAGGATCATCGAGGTCTACGGACCCGAGTCCTCGGGCAAGACCACCCTGGCGCTCAACATCATTGCCCAGGTTCAGAAGACCGGCGGCCAGGCGGCGTTCATCGACGCTGAACACGCGCTCGACGTGGTCTACGCGCGGAAGCTCGGGGTCAAGACCGACGAGCTGCTCATCTCCCAGCCCGACACGGGGGAGCAGGCGCTCGAGATCACCGAGACGCTGGTGCGGAGCGGGGCCATCGACGTGATCGTGGTGGATTCCGTGGCCGCCCTCACGCCGAGAGCGGAGATCGAAGGGGAGATGGGCGACGCCCACATGGGCCTCCAGGCGCGGCTCATGAGCCAGGCGCTCAGGAAGCTCACCGGCGCCATCAGCAAATCCAATACCACGCTCGTTTTCATCAACCAGATCCGCATGAAGATCGGCGTCATGTTCGGGAATCCCGAGACCACCACCGGCGGCAACGCGCTCAAATTCTACGCATCGGTCCGGCTCGATATCCGGCGGGTCTCGGCGATCAAGGAAGGCGAGGAGGTCACCGGCGGCCGGGTGAAGGTGAAGGTGGTGAAGAACAAGATAGCGCCGCCTTTCCGGTCCGCGGAGTTTGATATAATGTTCAACGAAGGCATCTCCAAGCTCGGCGAGATCATCGACATCGGCGTGGAGAAGAACATTGTCGAGAAGAGCGGGGCCTGGTTCTCCTACAGCGGAACGCGCATCGGCCAGGGCCGGGAGAACGTGAAGCAGTTCCTTCAGGAGCACCCGGACATGGCCGCGGAGATCGAGGCCAGGGTGCGGCAGGCCTACGGGCTTCCCACGACCGCTGCTCCGGCAGCGGAGGCGCCGGCAGCGAAGGAACCGGAAAAAGAGGCTCCGGCGGAAAAGCCTGCCCGGGCCGCGAAGGCCAAATCCGCGTGACGCCCGCCGCCGGATAATATTAGAAATTTCGCGCAAGTTAATGTACAATAGAACCACTTGCCGGTCGGTCCGGCCGCGTTCAGCGGTCAACGGCCGGCGCGATTTTTCTGCCCCGCCTGCTTGTCAGGCGTCGGTGCGTCTGGTTTGCGGGAGGTACCATGCAACTGAATGATCTGCTCAAAGCGACGTTCGAAAAAAGAGCGTCGGACCTGCATCTGAAGGTCGGTGTTCCACCGGTCCTCAGGATCGACGGGAGGCTGGTGCCGCTTGATGCCGAGAAGCGGCTGACCCAGGAAGACACGGTCGCGATCGCGTCGGGCATCATGAACCCGGGCCAGAAGGCCCGGTTCAACGAGAAGAACGAGCTGGACCTGGCCTACGCGGTCCCGGGGCTGGGACGTTTCCGCGTGAACATATTCAAACAGCGCGGCAGCGTGGGCATGGTATTCCGGTCCGTGCCCGCGAAGATCCTGAACTTCGAGGAGCTGCTCCTGCCCCCGGTATTGACGAAGGTCGCCCAGGAGCAGCGCGGCCTGATACTCGTGACCGGGACCACGGGAAGCGGAAAATCCACGACGCTCGCGGCCGTGATCGATTACATCAACACGGCGCGCACCACGAACATCGTGACCATCGAAGACCCCATCGAGTTCCTGCACCGGGACAAGAAGAGCATTGTGAACCAGCGCGAGATCGGTTCGGACACCTTCACCTTCGGAGAGGCGCTCCGGAGCGCCCTGCGCCAGGACCCCGATGTCATCCTCGTTGGCGAAATGCGCGACTTCGAGACCATTTCCACAGCGCTGACCGCGGCCGAGACCGGCCACCTCGTGCTGTCCACCCTCCATACGGTGGACACTTCCGAGACCGTGAACCGCATCATCAACGCGTTCCCGCCCTTCCAGCAAAAACAGGTGCGCATGCAGCTGGCATCGGTCATCAAGGCCATCGTTTCCCAGCGGCTGGTCGCGCGCGCTGACGGCAAGGGCCGCGTGCCTGCCGTGGAAGTGATGCTCGGGACCATGTCGGTGCGCGAAGCGATCATCGACGAGACCAAGACCCGCACCATCCCCGGGATCATATCCTCGGGCATGGTCCATTACGGCATGCAGACCTTTGACCAGTCCCTTCTTGGCCACTACAAGAAAGGCATCATCACCTACGAGGAAGCGCTCACCATGGCAAGCAACCCCGACGATTTCGCGCTCAAGGTCAAAGGCGTGCAGTCTACGAGCGACCTGGCCATGGAAGAGGATGAAAAAAAGAAGTCCGGATCAGGCATACGGGGCACCATCGGCGGAGCAAAGCCGGCGGCCAAGGAGTCCCCGGGCTCCTCAGGAAACTCGGATTTCAAGATCGACCGGTTCGGCAAGTAGGCGTGAGACGTGAAACTAAAGAGGGATAATATCATTTCAGGGCGGTCCTCAGTGACCGCCCGTTCAATTTGACCATGGAGCAGGACGACAAGGAACTGAAACGGGCAAAGAACAGCGCCTATCGTTTTCTCACCATCCGTCCCCGAAGCAGATACGAGGTCGAGCATAAGCTTCAGGACCGGGATTTCCCCTCGGACATCATCACTTCCGTCATTGATCATCTTATCAGGCTTGGCTATCTTGACGATCGAAGGTTTGCGGCCCAATGGGCAGCGAGCCGTGTACGGACGCGCGGATTCGGCAGACGCAGGATCGAGCAGGAACTTTACACCAAGGGGATCAGCCGTGAACTTATCACCGATACCCTGAGGGAGCTCTTTTGCGACGAGCCGGAGCTTGATGTGGCGCGCAAGGAGGCGGAAAAGAAGCTTCGTTCCCTCGGACGGTTCGACCCGGAGGTCCGGAAGCGGCGGCTTGCCGGGCATCTGGAGCGGAAAGGATTCCCTGCGGAGATAATCGGGAAAGTCCTGAGGGAGACGGGCCGTGACCGACGCGAACCTTGACTAATCCGATGAGAAGGGGTATGATCATCCGTATTAAGTTACGGATAATCGGAGGATATCGTGAAAGCAGCATTCAAAAGGGAAGAGATGGTAAGTGCAACAACGGTTGCGAAGAACTTCGGCAAGGTCGTTGCGGACCTTTTGGAACACCGGAAGGAGAAGGCGGCCGTGGTCAGGAACAATGAGATCACAGCGGTCATTCTGCCTGTCGAGGATTACGAGTACATGGCGGATGTGGTCGAGTTCGTGGAGCATCTCGAGATCTACGATATGGTCACGAAGCGACGGAAAAGCGCCGGCAAGCGCGTTCCCTTGGACAAGCTGTTGAAGGAGGAAGGCGTTGCGCTATAAGGTCGTTCTTACCGCGGAAGCGGCGAACGATTTTCGCAGTCTTGACGGCTCGGTCAAGAAACAAGCCGCCCGACAGCTCAAAAAGCTCGAAGAATCACCTCACCTTGGCCAGCCGCTCGGAAATCGTGCAGGATTCGATCTGGCTGGTTACTATAAGCTGTACGCGGCAACTAAAGCCATCCGGATCATCTATCGTATTATTGAGGATGAAGTCGTTGTGGAGATTCTAGGCATCGGCAAGCGGGCTGATTTCGAGGTCTATGCGGATGTGGCGAGAAGGTTGTTGAAGAAGAAGTAGGTGAACCTGTTGTCAGGGATACCGGCTGTCCCGCACTAATCTGTTGAATTCTTCCCGTTTTTCTGCTATTTTCCCCAGTGCTGTTACTTTCTTAAATTTTCGCCAAGAGGTGTGTTGTGAAGGCAAGTGAGCTGAGAAAGCTGTTCATCGACTATTTCGCCGGGAAAGGCCACAAGATCGTGCCGAGTTCGTCGCTCGTGCCGAAGAACGACCCGACCCTGCTGTTCACGAACGCGGGCATGGTCCAGTTCAAGGGCCTGTTCCTGGGAGAGGAAACGCGGGATTACAAGCGCGCGGTGACATCGCAGAAATGCGTGCGCGCCGGCGGCAAGCACAACGACCTGGAGAACGTGGGCCACACGGCCCGTCACCACACATTCTTCGAGATGCTCGGGAACTTCTCCTTCGGCGACTACTTCAAGAAGGACGCCATCGCCTTTGCCTGGGAGTTCCTGACCGAGGTGGTGAAGCTCCCGAAAGAGAAGCTCTGGGTCACGGTGTACAAGGACGACGACGAGGCCTTCGAGCTCTGGCAGCAGGTGGCCGGAGTAAAGCCGGACCGCATCGTGCGGCTCGGGGAAAAGGACAATTTCTGGGCCATGGGCGACACCGGCCCCTGCGGCCCCTGTTCGGAGATCCTGATAGACCAGGGCGCTGAGATCAGCTGCGGCAAGCCCGGCTGCGCCGTGGGCTGCGACTGCGACCGGTATCTGGAGATCTGGAACCTGGTGTTCATGCAGTACAACCGCGATGCCACGGGAAAACTGACGCCCCTTCCCAAACCGTCCATTGACACGGGCATGGGCCTGGAGCGTCTCTCGTCAGTGGTGCAGAAGGTGCGCACCAACTTCGAGACCGACCTGTTCCAGTCCATCATCAAGGAGATCGCGGCACACGCCGGCGTGCCGTACCACAAGGACACGCAGACCGACATCTCCTACCAGGTCTGCGCGGACCATCTCCGCGCCATGACCTTTCTGATCAACGACGGCGTGCTGCCGGCGAACGAGGGCAGGGGCTATGTGCTCAGGCGGATCATCCGCAGGGCCAGCCGCTACGGCCGTCTCATCGGCATCACCAAGCCCTTCCTGTTCAAGCTCACGGGAGCGGTGGTTGACGCCATGCGCCAGGCCTATCCCGATCTTGCGGATTCCCGCGAGCACGTTGCCAGGATCGTGCTGCTCGAAGAGGAGCGATTCGGCCAGACGCTGGACTCCGGTCTCGCGCTCCTGAACGAGACCGTGGCAAAGCTCAAGGCCGAAAAGAAGGTGATGATCCCCGGGGACGTGCTGTTCAAGCTGTATGACACCTTCGGATTCCCCCTGGACCTGGTGACGGACATGGCGCGGGACATGCACCTGGAGATCGACGAGGAAGGTTACCGCAAGGCCATGCAGGAACAGCGCGACAAGGCGCGGGCTGCCTGGGCAGGATCGGGCGAGGAAAAAGTCAGCCCGGTGTACAAGGAGGTCGCCTCAGCTGTCCGGAAAACCCGGTTCACGGGCTACGACATGCTTGAAGGAAGCGGCGAAGTACTGGCGATCATCAAAGCGAACAAACGGGTGAGCGAGGTCAGGGAAGGCGACGAGGCGGAGATCATCCTTGACCAGACGCCTTTCTACGCGGAGTCAGGCGGACAGGTCGGCGATCAGGGCGAACTTCTCGGCGAAGCAGCCAAGTTCAATGTCACGGAAACAATGAAGCCTGCCGACGGACTGTTCGTGCATAAGGGAAAGGTGAAAAAGGGCGGGTTCAAGATCGGCGACGCGGTGCTTGCCAAGGTGAATGCTGAAGAACGGATGGACACGGTCCGTCATCACACGGCAACCCATATTCTCCATTCAACTCTTCGCTCCGTATTGGGTGAGCATGTGAAGCAGGCCGGGTCGCTGGTCGCGCCGGACCGGTGCCGGTTCGATTTCACGCATTATACTGCGCTTACGGAACGTGAGAAAGAGCGCATCGAGGAACTGGTGAACGAGCGGATCCTCGAGAACCATCCGGTCGCGGTGGCGGAAATGGACATTGACCAGGCGATCGCTGCCGGCGCCATGGCGCTCTTTGACGAAAAATACGGGGACAAGGTGCGCGTTGTGACGGTCCAGGACGTGAGCAAGGAACTCTGCGGAGGCACCCACGCGAAGGCAAGCGGGGACATCGGCCTGTTCAAGATCCTGTCCGAGGGAGGCGTTGCCGCGGGTGTGCGGCGCATCGAGATCCTCGCAGGCCGACGGGCTTATCAGGCGGTTCGGAAAGAGGAGCAGAACCTCCGGGAGATCGCCCAGATGCTGAAGGTCTCCGATCCCGATGTGGTCGGCCGGGTGGAGCGCCTGACGGCACAGCTGCGCGACGCGGAAAAGGAGCTCGACAAGCTCAAGCACAAGATGCAGGCCTCCCAGGCAGGTGACGTCATCAGCGAGGCGCGGGAGGTGAAGGGTGTCAGGGTCCTTGCAAAACGCGCCGACAACATGGACCAGAAGGACCTCCGGGATTTCGGCGACAAACTTCGGGACAAGATGGGAAGCGGCATTCTCGCGCTCGGGATTGCAAAGGATGACAAAGTGAGCCTGATCGTGATGGTCTCGAAGGACTTGACCCCGAAGTTCCACGCCGGCAATCTGATCAAGGAGATGGCGGTGGTGCTCGGCGGCACGGGCGGCGGCAAGCCGGACATGGCCCAGGCAGGCGGCAAGGACCCGGGCAAGCTCGACGCGGCGTTGGAAACGCTGTATAAGGCGGTTGAGAAAACAGTCTGATGCTGCTTAGATCTAAAAAGTAAAATGTATCTCGCGCGAAGCCGCAAAGGAAAGCAATGATCTGACGAACTTCTTTGCGGGCTTAGCGTCTTTGCGAGAGATATGATCTGGTCTGTTTATTTGAGAGTTGTGAACTTGAACGCATCCGGAGCCCTTTCCGGGTGCGTTTTTCATTTTTCTCCAACCGCTTGTGCTTTGCTGTTCTATGCTATAATCAAATCAAACAGCTATAGTTAACTTCACAGGAACTCATCTCACAAGGAGGTTGCCATGGTGGTTGCGGAGATCGTCAAGAGGGCTTTTCTGGCAGGGCTTGGTGCGCAGGAGAAGGCGAAGGAGTTCGTCGACGAGCTGGTAAAGGCCGGGGAGCTTTCAAAGAGCGACGCGGCTGCGATGGTCAAAGAATGGACCGAAAAAGCGCAGCAGAGCACCAAGGACGTGGATGTAAAGCTCAAGGACGCCGTGGCCGGCATCCTGGAAAAACTGCACATCCCGAATAAGGACGAGTTCGAACGGCTGGAAAAGAAGGTGCAGAGCCTTTCCGCGCGGGTCAGAAAGCTCGAAGGCGGGGGCGAGGCAGAGGACTGATCGTCCGGGTAGAGCGCTATGTCCTTCCTGGGGTTCTGGAGAAGACATTACCGGGACATTCCCCGGGTGCGGCATATCCTGATGGTGGCGTCCCGGAACGGGTTCGGCCATCTTGTGGAACAAACAGGTCTGCAGCGGTTCGTGTCCGTGGGCATGAGGTTTCTGGCGTTCCGGAAACCTCCGCCCATGGTCCATCCGCTCGGAGCGCCCGAACGGCTCCGGATCATGTTCGAGGACCTGGGGCCGACATTTATCAAACTGGGCCAGGTGCTTGCCTGCCGGCCCGATCTCCTTCCCCTTGAGTATGCGCGGGAACTGGCAAAACTTACCGATTCCGTCGCTCCCTTTCCCTTCCCCGAAGCGCGAGAGATCATTGAGTCGGACCTGAACGCGGGTCTTGATGAACTGTTCAGCCGATTCGACGTTGTGCCGGTAGCTGCGGCATCGATCGCCCAGGTCCACAGCGCTGCCCTGCCCGACGGCCGCGAGGTCATGGTCAAGGTCCAACGGCCGAACATCGACCGCATCATTGAGCGCGACACCAGCATCCTGAGCGGGATCGCCGCCCTCCTGGACACCCACGTGCGCGAGCTTCAGCCCTACAACCTGCCGGGGATCGTGGATGAGTTCGCCCGGACCATCGGCCGGGAGCTCGATTTCTACATCGAAGGATCGAACGCCCAGCGGCTGCGCAGGAACTTCGAGGCCGGCGACGTGCTGGTCATACCCGAGATCTACCCGGATCTATCGAGCAGGCGGGTGCTGGTCATGGAGCGGATCGAAGGGATCCGGATCGACGACGTGGACGGGATCGTCCGGCGCGGCCATGACCGCAAGGAGATAACGAAAAAAGGGGCCGGCGCCTTTTTCAAGATGGTGTTCCAGGACGGACTGTTCCACGCCGACCCCCATCCGGGCAACATCTTTGTGCTCGCCGACGGACGGATCGGCCTGGTCGACTTCGGCATCATGGGCCGGGTGACCGAAGAGAACATGGAGCATTTCGCCAACGTCCTGCTTGCGCTCGCGGATCACGATTATGATTCGCTGGCACGTCAGTATGTGAACCTCGGCTTCGTGTCCGAGGAGACCGTGGACATCGAGAAGTTCCAGCGCGGTCTGCGCGACGACCTGGAGGAGCTGCTGGAGCCTTATTACACCATGAAGGTCGGGCAAATAGACTTCGGCGTATACGTTGACCGGGTCTCGCGGATCCTGTCGCGGCATAAGCTCCGGCTTCCTCAGAACCTCTACCTCATGGACAAGGCGCTGATCACGCTTGAAGGACTTCTGAAGCAGCTCGACCCGGAATTCAACTATTTCGAAGCTGCCCAGCCCTACGTGGAGGACCTGATCCGCAAGAGGCACCAGCCCGCACGGATGCTTCGGCGGGCGCGCAAGAGTTTGGCCGCGATGAACGACGCGGTGATCGATCTGCCGCGCCAGGCGCGATCAGCTCTTGGTAAGCTGCTTCGCGGCGACGTGGGGGTGAAGCTCCACCATGAGGGCCTGCACCATCTTATCCGCGACCTGGACAAGGCGAGCAACCGGCTGTCATTCAGCATCATCACCGCTGCCATTATCGTGGCATCGTCCATTATCATCCACTCGGGGCTCGGCCAAAAGATCTTCGATCTGCCCGTGCTGGGGCTTGCCGGCTATGTCATCGCCGGTCTCTTCGGCATCTGGATCTTGATCGGCATCCTGCGGTCGGGACAACTATAAGAGCAGCAGTAAGGGGTAAGGAGCAAGGAACAGCAAAGCCGGTGCCGGTGGCTGGGAACAGCCGATATACCAGAGAACGTGGGATCACCTTTCGAATTATTCTCTCCATCTTATTGACGAACCCGACATAGCGGTATATCATATTCGAACCTATCATGAGCGCAGCTGAAAAGAAAAAGAACCGATCGGTGCTGTCCGTCGCGACCGATATCAAACAGTGGGTCAGGAAACACCTCTGGACAACCTATATCGTGTCCGCGGTGGTCCTGATCACGGTCGTGCATTTCTATATTGCCCTCTTTGTCCCGCCGTCGAGCGAAAAGGTCTGGAAGGAGATCCAGGTCTCCGATGGAATGAGCTTCAAGGCCATTGCCGCGCGGCTGCAGAAGGAAGGGATCATCCGGTACCGGGGATATTTCGAGATCTTCGGCAGACTGCAGGGCATCTCCCGGAAAGTGCGCATCGGCTACTACGGCCTGGGCACGCACATGAGCATGTGGGAGGTCCTTGAAGCGCTCCGGAAAGGCCGGATCATCGAGTACGAGGTCGTTATTCCCGAGGGGTACAATCTGTTCCAGATCGGATGGACCCTCACCGGCACGCCGCTCATCTCCTCGGACCCCAAGGACTTCATCAAGATCGCGACGAACAAGGATTTCGCCCGGTCGCTCGGCGTCGAAGCGGATTCGCTTGAGGGATACCTCTTCCCGGACACCTATTATCTTCCCAAAGGGATCACGGTGCAGGACATCGCAAAGCGCATGGTCCAGCGGTACAAGGACGTTTTCAAGAGCGATTACCGGAAACGGGCGGGGGAAATGGGTTTCACCGAACATCAGATCATCACCCTTGCCTCGATCGTGGAAAAGGAAGCTAAGGTGGACGCGGAGCGCAAGCTCATTTCCGCTGTGTATCATAACCGTCTGAAGCAGAGCATGAAGCTTCAGGCCGATCCCACGGCGGTCTACGGTCTGAAAGCCTGGATCACCAAGGTAACTGCCCAGGACCTGAAGCGAAAAACGCCGTACAACACCTATCTGCACAAGGGGCTGCCGCCGGGGCCGATCGCCAATCCCGGCCAGGGCGCGATCCTCGCCACGCTCTATCCCGAGAATGTTGA
Source organism: Nitrospirota bacterium (assembly GCA_029858565.1). Classification (GTDB taxonomy): domain Bacteria; phylum Nitrospirota; class UBA9217; order UBA9217; family UBA9217; genus JAKAHZ01. The sequence continues at coordinate 124,400 of JAOUEV010000001.1, forward strand.
TTACCTTTTTTTTGTTGCCCAGGGCGACGGCAGCCATCACTTCTCCAAGGATTACGGCGAACATGGAAAGGCGATCGGCAGGTATAGGGCGAGCAAGAAAAAGGCAAGGGAAGCAGCGAAGAAGAAAAGTAAGTAGTAAGTGATAAGCAGTAAGCGCTAGAGCAGAAAAAGGGCTAGAGGGCTAAGAAGCAGGATCGAGGATTACAGGATCAGAGGATTAAAAGGGTAGATGGTAGCCGCGGGCTTTAGCCTGCGTTAGTCATGTTACTCGATCATGATCGTATATCCCGCGAACTCCGGTAACGCAGCAAGCATTTCCTTCATTCCGTCCGTCTTGAACTTTCCGTAGGCCATCGAAGTGTCGGAGAACTTGATGGCCTTTTTGTTCCCGTCGCGCTCGAACTTCCCGCCGCCGAGGATATGCCAGGCTTTGTCGTGAATGAAAAACTTTTCCTTCCTGCTGTCGTAGCTTCCTTCGATGCCCTTGTCCATGCAGAACCGTTCCACGATGTTGGCGTGGTATTTGGTCAGCTCCTTGGGGGAGAGGATGAGATATATCTCGTTGCTGTTCCATATCTGGACGAACTTGCCCACGGTTGCCGAAGGGATGTCGGTTTTCATGATGGAACTGTAGTAAACGGGTGTGTAGTCGATGAATACCATGTACATGTTCTCAGGGCTTTACCTGCTCGATGAATCTTCCCTGATATCGTGCGTGTCCGTCGCACTTTTCGAACACGAACTGGCAGATCCGCGTGCCGGGATAGAGCGCCAGCGGTCCATGGCCCAGGTTCACGATCTCAAGCACCTGGTGATTCGAGATGCCCGGGTGCATGAATCCGGCGGTGACGTGCACGGCAAGGCCGAAGCGGGCGAACCTGCTTCTGCCTTCGAGCCTGCCCGAGATATTGTCCGCAAGGGTGATCTTTTCCCGGGTGATCCCCAGTATCATCTCTCCCGGTTTGATCACCATGTAGCTGCCGTCAGGCACATGCACGGTCCTGGTGATATCCTCGAACCGGGAATCGTTCTTGATGTGGTAGACCTTGAACTTCTTTTTGAACATCCTGAAATCGTTCCCAAGCGTAAGGTCAACGGACCCCGGACCGACCTGTGACCGGTCGAGCGGTTCGATCCTGATCGAACCATCAGCCAGTGCTTTCCCTATTTCTTCTCCGACCAGAATGCTCATAGTTCACTCCCTCTGCCTCGGATCAAGCGCATCCCTTATGCCTTCGCCGAGCAGATTATACCCCAGCACGGTAATGAGGATGGCGAGGCCGGGAAAGGCTGAGAGCCACCAGGCGATCTCGATGTTGTCCTTGCCTGACGAGAGCAGGCTGCCCCAGCTCGGTGTGGGCGGCTGGACGCCGAGGCCAAGGAAGCTCAGGCCTGATTCCACGAGGATCGCGCCGCCGATGCCCATGGTAGCGGAAACAAGGATGGGGGAGAGGCCGTTCGGCAGGATGTGCTTGAAGATGATCCTGAAATCCGTTGCTCCGAGCGCCCTGGCCGCGGTGACGTATTCCCGCTCCTTGATGGCGATGAACTCCGCCCGAACGAGGCGGGCGGGCTCCATCCAGCTGGTGAGACCGATCACGATCATGATGTTCATGATATTCGGCTCCAGGATGGCGATGACCGCGAGTACCAGGAAGATGGTGGGGATGCTCAGCATGATATCCACGAAGCGCATGAATGCGCTGTCGATGTATCCTCCGTAGAATCCCGCGATGGCGCCGACCAGGATGCCGATGAGGGTGGCGATGCCGATGGCCACGAAGCCCACTTCGAGCGAGATGCGCGCGCCGTAGATCATGCGTGCCAGAACGTCGCGGCCCAGCTCGTCAGTGCCAAAGGGATGCTCCACGGTCGGCCCCACGAGGATATGCTTTACGTCGATCTTCGACGGATCGTGCGGGCTGATCCACGGCGCAAGGACAGCGACCACGAACACGGCAAGCACCAGCAAACCGCCGATGACGGACAGCCAGTTCCTGCGGAAGGTCCGGAAAGTTTCGGTTGTTGTAAGGGTTATGTTGTTTGGCATGTCACTTCAGTCTCACTCTCGGGTCCGTGAGCGCGTACCCGATGTCCGCGAGGAAATTCCCGAGCATGGTGAGGCCCGCGGCAGGGACGAGCACACCCATGGCAACGTTGTAATCCCGCGAGAAGACGGCCTGGTACATGAGCTGACCCATGCCGGGGATGCCGAAGACCTGCTCCATGATCACGCTGCCGCCGATGATGCCGGGCAGGGAGAGGCCGAGGATCGTGATCACGGGCATGAGCGCGTTCCGGAGCGCATGCTTGTACACGACCACGTTCTCGGAAAGTCCCTTGGCCCGGGCGGTCCTGATGTAGTCCTGGCGCAGGACCTCCAGCATGTTGTTCCGCATGTATCTTGAGAAACCCGCCAGACCGCCGACAGCAGAGACAAATACCGGCAGGACCAGATGGTTCGCCTTGTCCATGAGCCTGTCCCAGCCTGACAGGCCGGTCAGGTCAAGGCTCTGGAGCCCGGAGATGGGCAGCAGGCCCCACTGGACACCGAAGAAATAGATCAGGAGCAGGGCGAGCCAGAAATGGGGCATGGAATAACCCACGAACACGAAGATCGTGGTGAAACGGTCGAGGCTGGAATACTGGTGCGTTGCCGAGAGGATGCCTATGGGAATGGCGAGCAGCAGCACCACTGCGAGCGACAGAAGATTGATCGTGAGGGTGATGGGCAGGCGTTCGAGGATCTTGTCCTTCACCTTGCGGCCGTCGGCAAAGGCCTCGCCGAAATCCAGGGTAACGAACTTGCGGAGCCAGGTGATGTACTGCTTGTGCACCGGCTGGTCAGCGCCATAGAGCTTCCGGAGCCGCTCCCGCGCCTCGGCAGAGGCCTTGGCCGAGAACTCCATCTGCGCTTCCGCAGGGCCGCCGGGCGCCATGTGCATGATCGTGAAAGAAAGGACCGTTATCCCGAGCAGGATGGGGACCATGAGCAAAAGGCGCTTTAGACTATAGAAGAGCATGGGGGCTAGTCTTTGACCTTGTAGACAAGGTCAAAGGGATTGGCAGGCTGGGAAAGCTTGATACCCGTGAACTGGCCGCGCATGGCTTTTTCGACCGGCTTGTGGTCGAACTCCATGGCGTCCACCTTCTGGGTGAAATCCGTGCCATTACCCTTGATGTGGATGGTCTCTCCTACGGCAAGGTCGCCGAAATCGAGTTTCACCGCGGCAATGGAATTCTTCTCAAAATACCTGATGACCGATCCGATCCGCTCTTCCATGGGGTCAATGATAGTATAAAATCCCCGTTCTTTCAAGAAAAAACCATGATGCCCCCGTCCGGGGGAGACGGCGAGAACGGCCGATAACCTTCAATCATTTTAACCTCATAGCGCTTGACAAGGCAGGGGGCGGCGAGTATTATATGGTCTGCCGTGAAGGGGCCAGGGAAGGTCAAATGCGCGGGGCGTGGCGCAGCCCGGTAGCGCGCCTGCTTTGGGAGCAGGATGTCGGAGGTTCAAATCCTCTCGCCCCGACCAGTTTAATTGCGGATTGCGGATTGTAGATTGCGGATTGCACGTTAATCCACAATCCCAAATTTAGAATGCGCCTGTAGCTCAGCTGGATAGAGCAACAGCCTTCTAAGCTGTGGGTCAGGGGTTCGAGTCCCTTCAGGCGCGCCAATTCAAATGCGGAACGGGGAATGCGGAATTTGGAATGAAATACCGCAGATCCCTGACCCGAGGGGTCAAAGGGGAGAGGCTCCCCTGAGATGAATATCGGGGGAGATTCCAGAGGGGGCTGGCCCCCGCTGGGGAGCCCTTTAGGGGCGACTGGTCAGGGGTTCGAGTCCCTTCAGGCGCGCCATATAACAATTGCGGATTTGTAAAACCGCAGCACCAATAACTGAAAAGTGTATTCCTGATTGCAGGGTGTGATAGTCGGGCCGGAACGAAATGATTACAATCCGCAATCCGAAATCCGCAATCGGGAAATAGAAACATGGTGGGCGTAGCTCAGTTGGTAGAGCACCAGGTTGTGGCCCTGGTGGTCGCGGGTTCAAGCCCCGTCGCTCACCCCAATCAATTGCAGTGCGGAGTGCAGAGTGCGAAGTGCGGAGTGAAGCATCGTCATTCATTCCGAATTCCGCATTCCGGACTCCGCATTTTATTGCGCCCGTAGCTCAGCTGGATAGAGCGTTGGCCTCCGAAGCCAAAGGTCCCGCGTTCGAATCGCGGCGGGCGCACCATCTAATTGCGGATTTTCGATTGCGGATTGCGGATTGCAATACATAAAGCGGATTTTTGTAAATCCGCAATCCGAAATCTACAATCCGAAATCGTCATGCGCCCGTAGCTCAGCTGGATAGAGCGTCGGACTTCGAATCCGGATGTCGCAGGTTCGACTCCTGCCGGGCGTACCATAAGTAAATTTTGATTTCGGAATGCGAAATGCGGAATGAAAAGCGTTGTTTCGCTCCGGCGAGCGAGGAAAAAATTCCTCTGATAACCCCATTTTCCTGTTGCATCCGGTACTAAAGATGCGTATAATACGCTCCTTGTCGCAAGGTATTGTATTCCGTTTTTTAACGGGCCGTTAGCTCAGTTGGTAGAGCAGCTGACTCTTAATCAGCGGGTCGAAGGTTCGACTCCTTCACGGCTCACCATATAAAACACCGAGAGCAGTGGGCGACTGAACGCACACTGCTCTCATTGTTATTGCGGCATTCAAAGGGCAGGTCGTCTGGAGAACCTATCCCGGGGCCATGCGTTCCTATAACGTCGCGAGAGTGGCGGAACTGGCAGACGCGCTGGTCTTAGAAGCCAGTGGGCAACCGTGGGGGTTCAAGTCCCCCCTCTCGCACCATACATCAAATGCGGATTGCGGATTGCGGAATGCGGAATGAAATAATCCCATCCCACCACGTTCAATCTCTGCTTTATCAATAGCGAACAGGAGCAAGGACATGAAGGTAACGATCGAGGACATCAGTTCAGTAAAGAAAAAGCTGCATATTCAGGTGCTGCCCGACGCGATCGCGCGGGAGACGGAAAAGGCCGTGGCCGATATCGCCAAGAAGGCCAAGATCCCGGGATTTCGCCCGGGCAAGGCGCCCAAGGCCGTGGTGGAGCGTCACTACCAGATGGAGATCCATTCGGACGTCATGAACCGGCTCATCTCCGAATCCTATCTGCAGGCGGTGCAGGAGAACAATCTGCATCCCGTGGAGATGCCGAACATCACGAACATCTCCCCGCTCGAGAAGGATTCGCCGCTCAATTTCACGGCGATGGTCGAGGTCCGGCCGCAGATAGACCTCAAGCCCTATGAAGGCATTGAAGTGAAGGAAACGCCGGTCACCGTTACCGACGAGGATGTCACGGCCACCATCGACCGTCTCCGGGAGATGTACGCGAACCTCGAGGTCGTGGAAGGCCAGGATCTCGGCAAGGACCACACGGCGATCATCGATTTCGAAGGGTTCCATGAAGGGAAGCCGATCGAGGGCGCCAAGGCGCAGGACCACATGCTGGCGCTCGGCACGGGAAGCCTGATTCCCGGGTTCGAGGAGCAGCTGGTCGGCATGAAGAAGGCCGAACAGCGCGAGATCAGCGTGACCTTCCCCGGCGACTATCACGACAAGAACATCGCCGGCAAGGCTGCGAAGTTCAACGTGACCCTGAAAGAGGTCAAGAAAAAGGTCCTGCCCGAGCTGAATGACGAGTTCGCCAAGGACATCGGCGAGCACAAGAACGTCGACGAACTGAAGACGCGCATCCGCGAGGACCTCGAGATCCGCAAGAAGAACGAGCGGGCATCAGGCCAGCGCGAGGAGCTCATGGCCAAGCTGGTCGATGCCTACACGTTCGATGTTCCCGGCGGCATGGTGGAGCGGGAAATGATGTCCATGGCCCGTTCCCAGGCAATGCGTCTGGCGCGGCAGGGCATGGACCTCAAGACCTTCGATATCAAGGCCTTCCGCGAGAAGAACCACGACCTGGCCGTGAAACGCGTGAAAGGGAGCCTTCTGCTGGACCTGATCGCGGAGAAGGAAAAGATCCAGGTATCGGAGAACGAGGTGAACGCGGCCCTCGCGGCTGCAGCGCAGAGCACGGGCCAGAAGATCGAGGCTGTCAAGAAGTATTACGAGGAACAGGAAGGCGGCCTGGAGAACCTCGAGATCTCCCTGCTCCATGAGAAGACCCTCACGCTCTTGCTTTCAAAGGCGAAGAAGGTATAAAATAGAACCAGCGGAAAAGACTGAACCTGACAGGAGAATTACATGTCCCTCATACCCATGGTGATCGAGCAGACGAGTCGCGGCGAACGGGCCTATGACATCTACTCGCGGCTTCTGAAGGACCGGATCATCTTCCTCGGCACGGCCATCGACGATATTGTTGCCAATACGGTGATCGCCCAGCTGCTGTTCCTGGAGGCCGACGATCCGGACAAGGACATCTTCCTGTACATCAATTCTCCGGGCGGGATCGTGACCTCGGGGCTTGCGATCTACGACACGATGAACTATATCAAGTGCCCGGTCTCGACCATCTGCATCGGCCAGGCGGCCAGCATGGGCGCATTGCTGCTCGCGTCCGGGACCAAGGGCAAGCGTTTCTCGCTGCCTCACTCGCGGATCATGATCCACCAGCCCGCGGGCGGTTTCCAGGGCCAGGCAACGGACATCGAGATCCACGCCAAGGAGATCCTGAAGCTCAAGGACACGTTGAACAAGATCATGGCGAACCACACAGGTCAGCCGATCCAGAAGATCCATGACGACACGGACCGGGACTTCTTCATGTCCGGTGACGACGCCAAGGCCTACGGCCTGGTGGACGAAGTGATAGCCAAGAAGCTGCCTCGCACAACGAAGGAGAAGTAACCGCAATGACGGAGAAGAAAGACCATACGTCCCCCCTGAAGTGCTCGTTCTGCGGCAAGGGGCAGGATGAAGTGAAGAAGCTGATCGCCGGACCCTCGGTGTTCATCTGCAACGAGTGCGTGGACCTCTGCAACGAGATCATCGCCGAGGAGTGGGAGGAGGCCAAGGAGGCCAAGACCCCCCGGCTGCCCAAGCCCGCGGAGATCAAGCGCACGCTGGATGAGTACGTGATCGGCCAGGACCGGGCAAAGAAGATCCTTTCCGTGGCAGTGCATAACCACTATAAGCGCATCGGCGTCCAGAAGGACCTGGGCGATGAAGTGGAGCTCCAGAAGAGCAATATCCTGCTGATCGGTCCCACGGGCACGGGCAAGACGCTCCTGGCCCAGACGCTGGCGCGTATCCTGGACGTTCCCTTCACGATCGCCGACGCGACCACGCTGACCGAGGCGGGTTACGTGGGCGAGGATGTCGAGAACATCATCCTGAAGCTCCTCCAGAACGCCAATTACGACGTTGAACGGGCCCAGCGGGGCATCGTGTACATCGACGAGATCGACAAGATCAGCCGCAAGTCCGAGAATCCCTCAATCACCCGCGACGTATCGGGCGAAGGCGTGCAGCAGGCGCTCCTGAAACTGATCGAGGGAACGGTCGCGGCCGTGCCGCCCCAGGGCGGCCGCAAGCATCCCCATCAGGAGTTCATCCAGGTGGACACCTCGAACATCCTGTTCATCTGCGGCGGAGCTTTCGTGGGCATCGACGGCATCATCGAACAGCGGATCGGCAAGAAGACCATGGGGTTCGGCGCGGAGATCCAGAGCAAGCACGAGCGGAAGTTCAGCGAGATCCTTGCGAGCCTGCAGCCCGAAGACCTCCTGAAGTACGGACTGATCCCCGAGTTCGTGGGCCGCATGCCCGTGGTCGCCACGCTCGAGGAGCTCGATGAGCACGCGCTGATCGATATCCTGACCCGGCCCAAGAACGCGCTGATCAAGCAGTACCAGAAACTCCTGTCCCTGGAGGGCTGCAAGCTGAAATTCACCGATGACGCGCTGTCGGCTATCTCTAAAAAGGCCATCACCCGCAAGACAGGCGCCCGGGGCCTCCGGGCGATCCTTGAGGACGTGATGCTCGACGTGATGTACGATGTTCCTTCCCAGGCGGGGATCAAGGAGTGCATTGTCAATGCGGAAGTGATCAACAACAATGCCGACCCGCTGCTGATCTATGAGAAGATAGCTTAGGGGCGCAGGAATAGTCATTAAGTAACCATGTTATCAAGAGATTGAGGCGAGTCTTCAATCTCTTTTTTTTCACACCTTCAGTTCATGAGGAACGGAGAAAGCAGGACCAGAAAAGAGCTTGTCTCGCGCAAAGCCGCAAAGAACGCAAAGGAAATCCAAGAGCCATAGCTGCAGCAATTTATTGACTTTCTTTGCGGCTTGGCGCCTTTGCGCGAAGAAGTCTTATCTTCTCGGTACGGTATGTTATGAAAATCCTTTCCGCCGAATTCGTGACCAGCGCTGTAAAGCCCCATCAGTTTCCCAAGGACGGGAAGCCGCAGGTGGCTTTCGCGGGCCGGTCGAACGTCGGCAAGTCATCCATCATCAATGCGCTGCTGAACCGGAAGAACCTGGTCAAGACCAGCTCCACTCCGGGCAAGACCCAGCTCATCAATTTCTTCCTGATCAACGATAACTTCTACTGCGTGGACCTTCCGGGGTACGGCTTCGCCCGGGCGCCCCGGAACGTTGTGGACCAATGGGCGCCCATGATCGAGGGGTATATCCGGGAAAGCGCCCAGCTTCGTCTGGTGGTCGTTCTGCTGGACAGCCGCAGAAAGCCTGATGAACGCGATGCCCGCCTGGTCGAATGGCTCCGCCACTATGACGTTCCGGCGCTGTATATCCTCACCAAGTCCGACAAGCTGAAGCGCATGGAAGCGGCCAAGGCGCAGCGGGAGATCCCGGCGGTCCTGGAACTTGACGCGAAACCGCGGCTCACGTCCGCAAAGAGCGGGCAGGGGATCGTGGAACTGAAGAACGAGATCGCCAGGATACTGAACACACCTGCTTTGTCGTAAGTTAGGGCCCCTTTTTCTGCGCACCGGTATTTCAAAATCCTGCATCTTGATTCTTTTTCCCGGCTCCTGTATCCTATATTCTGTCTTCTGACTCCTGAATTTGGAGGGTCACATGGAATTCATCAAGGACCTCGTCGGATCGCTCTTCTGGGCGACCGTGATCAGCCTGTCGCTCCTGGTGAGCGGGATCGTTTCCACCGGTTTTCTGGCGAAGAAATCCAAGCTCCTGAAGCCGATCGGAGCGGGGCTCAAGCTCATCGTGCTGTTCGTCGCTGTCCAGGCGTTCATATACCTGGGAGCGGCGGAAGTATATCCCCGGTTTTCCCGTCATCTGAACTTCTATTCCTGGGTCATCTTCTCCTTCGCGGTCCTGCGTCTCGCGCTCTACATGTACGGCGATCTGTTCGTGGTGCGGTGGAAAAAGGGGAGCTTTCCGGCGGCCTTCAAGAACATCATCACGGTCTTTGTCCTGGTCATCGCGGTGCTGGTGCTGCTGAAGGAGATCCTGGACATCAATGTCACATCGCTGATCGCCACGACCACGGTGCTGACCGCAACCATCGGTCTGGCCTTCCAGAGCACGCTGGCGAACATGCTCGCCGGTCTCACGATCCACCTGGAAAAACCGCTGAAGCAGGGCGACTGGATCCAGGCGGGCGGCCATGAGGGACATGTGCTCGATATCACGCTCCGGTCCACGCGCATGATGACCGTGGACAACAACGAGGTCTTTATTCCGAACAGCAAGGTGCTGTCCGAGGCCGTGGTGAACTACAGCCTCCCCGACGCGGCGAGCGTGCGCAAGCTGTCGATCGGCGTTGCCTACAGCATTCCGCCGAACACCGTGCGGAAGGCGGTCCTGGACGTGCTCTCGACGATCCCGGGCGTGGCGCATCAACCGCCGTCCCTGGTGCGCGTGCTGAGCTACGGGGACTTCTCGGTCCAGTACGAGATCCGCTTCTCCCTTATGGATTTCGGGAAGCACGTGGATGTCGAGGCGGAGATCATGAACCTTCTGTGGTACCGGTTCCGCAGGGACCGCATCGACATACCATTCCCGATCCGCCATGTCACTATGACCCAGTTGACGCCGGAGAGCATCAAGGCCGACCATGAGCACCACGTTGCGGGTGTGCTGAAATTGATGGAAAAGGTGGACATCATGTCGGCCCTGTCCGCTGCAGAGCTGCGGAATCTTGTTGAAGCGGTGCAGGTCAAGGCCTATGCGTCGGGCGAGTGCCCCGTGCGGCAGGGCGATGCCGGTGACTCCTTCTATATCATCAAGAAGGGGACCGTGGACGTGATCGTGGAAAAGACGCCGGGCGACGGGATGGTGGTGGCGACCCTGGGTGCGGGCAATTTCTTCGGGGAAATGAGCCTGCTGACGGGAGCCGTGCGTACCGCAAGCATCCGTGTCAAGGACGACGCGGAGTTCATCGTCATCGACCGGGAGAACTTCCGGACGGTCCTGGTGCATAATCCCTCGATCGCCGAGTCCCTGAGCCACATCCTGGCAGAGCGCCAGGCAAGCCTTGATGCTCAGCGCGAAAAGCTCGACAGCGCGACCGTGGCCCGGCGGAAACAGGACGCCTCCGGCAAGATGCTGCACAATATCAGGCACTTTTTCGGCCTCCATTGAGGCCGGACAACAGGCGGACATTATTTCACGGTCACTTGATTTGTTCGTTGACTCTCCGGAAAATCCCATTATAATGAACGAATTATGAGGGAACTGACGAGAGGCGAAGACTTCTACGACGGGAACGCACTGCTGGGCGATCCCGTGCACGGATATATTTCCTTCACCACTCCGCGGCCGGATGTTCCCGAAAAAACGGAAAAAGACCTGATCGATACGGCGTGGATGCAGCGGCTCCGGCAGATCTATCAGCTTCAGAGCGCGCGCTGGGTCTATCCATCGGCCGAGCACAGCCGCTTCCAGCACTCCCTTGGCGCCATGCATCTTGCGGGCCGCTTCGCCCGCCATCTCTATCCGTCCCTCAGGGCGGCGGTCCCCGACTGCCCGTCCGCCAACTTCATCGAGGAACTTCTCCGCGTTGCCGCTCTGCTGCACGATGTCGGCCACGGTCCGTTCGGCCATTTCTTTGATGACAATTTTCTCGAACATTTCGGCCTCACCCACGAGAAGCTCGGCCAGCTGATCATCAGGAACGAGCTGGGGTCCATCCTCCGCGAGATCAAGAGGAGCCCGTCGGGCGAGTTCGCCAAGCGGGAGCGCCTCGATCCGGACCAGATCGCCTTCCTCATCGGCAAAGGCGCGACGGCCGTGTCAAAGCAGCCCCGCTGGCTCACCTTCCTCCAGCCCATGCTCTCGGGCATCTACACGGTGGACAACCTGGACTATGTGCTGCGGGACGCGTATATGTGCGGCGTGGCCGTGGGGCCCGTGGACATCGACCGGCTGATGTACTACACCTTCTTCACCGACAAGGGACTGACGCTTCACAAGTCCGGCCTGTCGGCGCTGAACATGTTCCTGAACGCCCGGCTGTACATGTACACCAACGTCTACTACCATCGCACCACGCGGGCCATTGACCAGCACTTGAAGGAGCTGTTCAAGGACACTATGGCCGCGCTCTTTCCGTACAACCCCGCCGAGAACCTTGGGGCCTACCTTGATCTGACCGACTGGTCGTTGCTCGAAGCGGTCCGGAAATGGGGCAAGGAAAGCGATGGAGCAACGACAAAGCTGGGTGCTGAATGGGCCACAATCCTGGCCCGTGAAGTAAAATGGAAGATGGCCTACGATGTAACCCTGTCGATGCGGTACTTTGCCAAGGGGAACACGCTCATCGAGGCCCCCGAGATGGTCAAGCGGGTGCGGAAAAAGCTTCCCGAAAAGCTCAAAGACCTTCAGTTCTGCGTGGACATGGCGAGCCAGGACCCGCGCCCCATCAACCCCCTCATGATGGGCGAGCGCCAGATCCACGTGTTCAATCCCTCGACCCGGAAGGTCGAGAAGGAACCGCTCAAGGATTTTTTCGACTACATCCCGGCGCGGGTCGTCCAATGCCGCGTCTTCACGCTCAACCACGACCACGATCTTCTGCTTGCCGACATCGTGGAGCAGGTCCTGGGGATCCAGGAAGACAGCATCAAGACGAACGTGTGATCACGCAGCAGGCTCTTCCCCGAGCGGCTTGTCCGCAGGGCGCGGGCCGACGATGTCTCTGTTCGTGAAGCCCATGAAGACCAAGGCCAGAAATATCATTGCAGGAACGGTTCTCGCCGCTTCCCTCGTTTGGACGGCAGACGCGGTCCTGGACTCGATCGTCCATCATGACGGGACCTTCAGTGACCTGTTCGCTGGAAATGTCCCGATCCACGGCATTGTTTTCCGTATCCTGTTCGCGGCCGTCATCATCGTGGGAGCGTACAGCTACGCGAAGGTCAGGGAAAAGCGGGTGATCAGCACGGATGAACTGCAGCGGCACCTTGCCGCGGTCGAGGCCTCCATGGACGGGGTCGCCATTTACGACAAGAACGGCAACTATCTCTATGTAAACGAGGCTTACGCGCGGATCAACGGGTATAAAGGGACAAGAGAGGTTATCGGCAAGAACTTCAGGCTGGTCTACGGTGATAATCAGCGGGAATGGATGGAGCGGAATATCCCTCCTGAACTCGAACGGACCGGGAAGTGGCATGGAGAACTGCTGGCCCAACGGAAGGATGGGACAGCATATATCCAGGAAGTATCGGTATCGCGCCTCCCTGACGGCGGCCGGATCTGCATCATCAGGGACATCACCGACCGAAAACAGCGCGAAGAGGCGCTCAAGCGCTCCGAGCGTCTCCTGAACAGCATCTTCGCAAGCATCCACGATCCCTTCTGCGTTCTTGACGAGAGCTATCGGATCATCAAGGCGAACAAGGCCTACGCTGAGCTCAAGGAAAAGAGCCTTTCCGACATCCTCGACCATGCGTGCTACAAGACGCTGGAAGGGAAGAACGAGGTCTGTGACGGCTGCGTGATACGGAAGACCTTCCAGTCGGGCGATCCCTGCGCCAAGGAAAAGAAGGTCACCCTTCGTTCGGGCGAGACGCTCTGGCTCGAGATATTCACCTATCCGATAACCGACGAGCAGGGGAAAACGATCCAGGTGATCGAATATACCCGCGACGTGACCGACCGGAAAAAATCCGACGATGACCGCAAGCGGCTCATCGACCGTCTCGAGATCCTGTCAAGCGTTGACGGGCTGACCGGTCTGCTCAACCGGAGGGCACTGACCGAGCAGCTAACTTACGAGATCGACAGAGCCCGGAGATACGGGTCCGCCCTCTCGATCATTCTGTGCGACATGGACAATCTAAAGGAGATCAACGACCGGCATGGACACCTTGCGGGCGATATGGCGATCCAGATGGTATCGGCAACGCTCAGGAATGTCCTCCGGAGCGTGGATATCGCGGGACGGTACGGAGGCGATGAGTTCCTGCTGATCGTTCCCGAGACCCAGATCGAAGGTGTCCGGAGTCTCGCAGAGAAGATACGAGAAGCGATCCAGCGGACCGAGATCCGCGTTGATAAGGAAAAGACCTTGGCCATGTCGCTCAGCATGGGCATCGCGACCCTGGCCTCGCTGCCCGAGGATGTCGACGGGCTTATATCCCGCGTGGATACGGCGTTGTATAACTCCAAGCATTCCGGCAGGAACCGCATATCGGTGGCCGAGTAGGCATGGTTATCACCGGGAGTACGGCACTTGCTAGGCAGCATGGCTGATCGCTGGTTATTTTTTGTCAGGACCAGTGAATCGGCCAGGAACAGAAGCGGGCTCTTGAAAAAGAGCCCGCTTCTGTGTTTGTACCGCGGATTAAGCTTTCTAGGTCAGGCAGGCTATGCGAGAGAGCTCCTGTCAGTCTTAGTTCTATGGCACATAGAGCGCCTTCACCATGCTGACAATGGCCTTCCAGGAGATTCCCTCGTAGTCCAGCAGTTCACCGGATTTCCCGCTCCTGGGAATACTTCTGATCGCAAGGGAATGGATCGGCACGGGACGTTTTGAAAGGGTTGCCCGCACAGCATCGGCGATGCCGCCCTCGGGAACATGGTCTTCCACAACGATGATGCATCCTGTGTCGTCCGCCGCCTGTCTGATCGTCGCGATGTCGACCGGTTTGACGCTGTAAAGGTCGATCACGCGGATGTATATATCCTCCTTTTTCAGCTCTTCATAGGCCTTCAGCGCCTCATGGACCGTAATGCCGGCTGCGACTATCGTCGCCATATCCCCTGAGTTCGACCGCAGGACCTTGCTGCCGCCTATCCAGAAAGCTTCGTCGTTGCGATATAAAACCGCGGTAGGATTGCGCGTTGTCCTGAGATAGCTGATGCCGGTGAATTGCGCCATCAGTTCCGTCAGTTTTTCCGCGGACACGGCGTCCGAGGGATAGAGCACCACGCTCCGCTGGACGCTTCTGAACATGGCCAGGTCCTCCAGCCCCATCTGGGAGGAGCCGTCCTCGCCGATCGACACGCCGGCGTGGGATCCGCAGAACTTGATGTTCCCGTTGGAATAGGCTGCCATGCGCACCTGGTCAAAAGCACGGGTAAAGAAAGCCGCAAAGGTGGATACAAAGGGGGTCTTGCCCCGGAGAGCCATACCGAGCGCGGCGCCTACCATATTCTGTTCAGCAATGAACATTTCAAAGAACCGCTCGGGATGTTTTGCCTTGAACAGCTCTGCATAGGTCGAATTGCTCACCTCGCCGTCAAGGACCGCCAGATCGGGATACTGCACTGCAAGGCGCGCCAGGGCCGTGCCATAGGCATAGCGCGTCGCGATCGGTTTGTCAGGATCATAGAGCGATGCCGGGGCCTTGATACTTTGCTGGTATGCCGGTCTCTCGTTGTCGGGCTTTGTCAGTGAACCGTGAACCGACTTGTCCACGGGCCCCAGCTCTTTGAGCGCCAGCTCCAGTTCATCCGAATTCAGCGCTTTGCCATGCCAGCCGTTCTTGTTCTCTATGAAAGAGACGCCCTTTCCCTTGATGGTCCGTGCGATGATCATGCAGGGCTTGTCGCCGGACTTCATTGCCTGGCCATAGGCGGTCTTGATGAGATAAGGGTCATGGCCGTCGATCTCAACCGCCAGCCAGCCGAATGCTTCTGCCCGCTTTCGGTAGATATCAAGAGCATGTCCGTACATGGTCTCTCCCCGCTGACCGAGCCGGTTCACATCCACGATCGCCGTGAGGTTCCCGAGCTTATAGTAGGAAGCGATCGCCATGGCCTCCCAGACCGATCCTTCGGCCATTTCGCCGTCACCCAGAAGCACATAGGTGCGGTAGGGGAGCTTGTCGAGGAACTTCGCGTTCAGCGCCATGCCTACGCCGATCGACAGACCCTGTCCAAGCGAGCCGGTGGCGGCTTCTGTATACCTGAACGCGGGCGTAGGATGGCCTTCCAAAGGACTTCCGAACTTCCTGAGGCTCATAAGTTCATCGTCGGTGACAGCGCCTGCCGCTGCCCAGAGCGCGTAAAACAGCGGGGAAGCGTGGCCTTTTGAAAAAATGAGCCTGTCGTTGTTGGGATGGCCGGGATCGTCAAGGTCATAGCTGAAGATGCCGCTGAAGAGAAGCACGGTCATCAGGTCGGCCGCTGAAAGGGAGGATGTGGGATGGCCGGAACCGGCCCTGGTCGTCGAGACCAGGATATTATAACGGATCAATTTTGCGAGTGCTGATAGATCGTTCACAAACTCCTCCTCAAGAAACCCAGCGTTAGAACGCGGACGTTCTGCTCCCGCACTAGGGCAGCAGGCTTTTTACATCCACCGGCGGCTCGTCCTGGGACCCTTCTCCCTTGGCCTTGCCTCCGATCTCCAGTCCTGCTTCGCGGTAATAATTGTACCCCGGATACTTGCCCGGCCCGCTGATAAGCAGGTCCTCCTTCTCATACACCAGGTTCGTGCGGAGATATTCTCCCATCTCGAAGTCCGGCGTGAGCTGGATCGCGCAGGTCGGGCAGGCTTCTTCGCAGTACCCGCAGAAGATGCAGCGGGAGAAATTTATCCGAAAGAACTCCGGGTAGCGCCTTCCCATTTGGTCTTCGGTCGCCTGGAGCGAAATGCAGTCCACCGGGCAGGCAACCGCGCAGAGATGACAGGCAACGCAACGCTCCCGTCCGTCAGGATCGCGGGAGAGAATGATCCTGCCGCGCCACCGGGGCGCGAGCGTGGAGCGCTCCTCGGGGTACTGGACCGTGATCCGCTTCCGGAACATGGTCATGAAGACCGTGAGTATGGATCGCAGAATACTAAACATGGTTGTTGACACTGAGGACACTGACAAGGCCTTTGACACAGATAACGGCGGATAGGAGCCTATGAAAATGCTGGATGAATCTGTTACAAATATCACGCATCTTCATAGCCGTTCTCTGAGTCTTCAGTGTCTACAACTATCCTTTCATCAGTATCCATGCACCAGTCAGTAGCAAATTCCCCACCGCCAGAGGCAGGCAGACCTTCCATCCAAAGGACATCAGCTGGTCGTACCTGGGCCGGGGAAGACTGGCGCGCAGCAGGATGAACAGACAGATGAAAAAGAACGTCTTGAGCGTGAACCACACCAGCGGCGGCAGCCAGGGGCCGAGCCAGCCGCCGAAGAACAGGACCGTGATGAGCGACGAGATCAAGGTGATGCCGAGATATTCGCCGACGAAGAACAGGCCGAACTTGAGGCCCGAGTACTCCGAGTGAAAGCCCGCGACCAGTTCGCTTTCCGCCTCGGGCAGGTCAAAGGGCAGGCGGTTGGTCTCCGCGGTCCCGGCGATCAGGAACAGCATGAAGCCGACGAACTGATAGCGGATGAACCAGCCGTCCCGCTGGGCTTCGATGATGCGGTTCAGGTCAAAGGACCCGGCGAGCATCACCACGCCCATGAGCGACAGGCCCATGAAGGCTTCGTACGAAAGCATCTGGGCTGACGATCGGAGCCCGCCGAGGATCGAGTACTTGCTTCCCGAGGCCCATCCCGCGAGAACGACGCTGTACACGCCAAGTGACGACATGGCGAGGAAGAAGAGCAGCCCCATGTTCAATTCCACGACCTGGATGCCCGGAGCAAAAGGCACCACGGCAAAGGACATGAGCGTGACCGTGACGATAATGGCCGGCGCCATGATGAAGACCGGTTTGTTCGCGAAAGGCGGGACCCAGTCTTCCTTGAAGAGGACCTTGATCATGTCCGCAACGACCTGGAGCAGGCCGAAGGGGCCGACGCGGTTCGGGCCGTACCGGTCCTGCCAGAGCGCCAGCAGACGCCGTTCGAGCCAGATCAGCATCCCGCCAACGGCCAGGAGGGTGAAGAGGACGGCGAAGGAGACCAGTATGTGAGTAAGGCTGTTGCTCATGGCAATACGGATAGAACAGAAGGACCATTGATCGCACGAAGGCACGAAGTCACGAAGAAAGGCAATTTCACTCTCCTGGTCTTGATCAGAGTTGACTCCTCCGTGTCTTCGTGGCTTCGTGCGAGACTGCTTTTGACATCGTCCGCTACATTGTCATCCGAGGATCCTGCTGATCGTCCATCGGTCTTCTCTTGCCAAGAGCAGGCGATAAATTACTCAATTCCTCAGATCCGAAAATGAAGTATTGCGGTGATTCTGCCGGGTCTTCACTAAGATCGATCCGGAAATACTCTGATTGGCCGCCTATCATTTTGATCAATCTCGTGCCTGTGCTCTCTTTGCGAAGGTCTCCGCCCACTTCCTGCTGGAACCTGTTCAACGCCTGGACCGAGTTCCATCCCGGGGACCAGTACCGGGAAATGAGCGGAGCGGGCGGCTGCTGTTCCGAGCCTTCCATGGAAAAGGCGAGCGGGCTGTCCGCGTCATACGCGGGTTTTGGTTCATGAACGGTTCGGTCGGCGATCATGGAGGTCCTGCCGCTGTAACGGTGCGACTGGCGGGGAACCTTCTGGCCGGCGATCCGGAAACCTGCAGGAGGCACCAGATCGGCCAGCTCCGCGAAGAGCGGCAGTTCCCGGCTCATCTTGCGGATAATGTCGTCTAAGGTCGCGAAACCGCCGGGAGCCGGGTGTTGCGTCGCCATCATTATAGCATTGATCCACTTCCAGCCTGCTTGAATATCTCCTCTTGGCACGAAGACCTCATTGTACCGCTGCGGCCGGGTCTCGTAATTGATCAGCGTTCCGGATGATTCTGCAAAGGTCGCCGCGGGCAGGACAACGTCAGCCTGGTCAGCTGTTCGATGCATGATATGGTCAAGAACGATGATATTCTTCGCTCTTCCGAGGAACTGTTCGACGCTTGCTTCGTCAGCTCTGCGGTAGAGGTCGTTCTCCAGGATAATGACCGTGTCCGCTAAACCATCCTGCATGACCGTGAATGCCTCGTCAAGGGTCCTTCCGCCAAGGAGTGCTGCACCTAGGGTGTTGCATTCATGTACTGCGAATGCTAATTGCACAGCTTTTCCCTTTAGCTGGAGCGCCCGGGCGATGTTCGCTGCTGTTTGTACTACTCCCGTGCTTTGGCAGCCTGTCCCGGATACGATCAGAGGATGCTTGGCATTCATGAGAACCGTTGCGATCTCTTTGGCAAGAGCGTCAACGTCCTGCCCCCTCACTTCGGTCCTCTCTCCAGAGGATAAGGGAGGGATATTGGGATCGAGCTTCTGAGATATCGCTGACGCCAGCCGAACAATGTCCTGGATCGGAACGTGCGCTGTCTTTGCCGCGACATCATCGAGCCGGGTCTCTGCAGGAGAAATGATGTAGACCGGGCTTTTCGCGCTCTGCCCTGCGTTCCGCACGGCATTATCGTCCCAGAGCGGCAGTTTCATGGCTGCCGCGATCTCGAACTGTTTGTTCCTGCTTGCCTGACGCACTGCAAGGGCCATCAGGGGGGCTGTATTCGGTAGGTCCTCGCCAAGTATCAGGACAGCATCGGCGGCCTGTATCTCTCGGAGCGAAGGAGAAGAGGCAGGGCTGTTCTTCTGAATGTCGATAATCAGCGAAACAAGGGATTGTTCCTCGTTCCCAATGCCGCTGAAAAAGCTATTCTCCCCGGCCAGCGTTCTGAGAGCGAAGTTCGATTCCAGCGACGCACGGGGCGAGCCTATGGCTATGACGCCTTTTGCTTTGGACAGGATATCGGCGATATGGGTGAGTACCGTCTCTCTATCAGCTGGCTTCCCCCCCTCGCCCCGGCCCTCTCCCGCGGGGGGAGAGGGAGATTTTACCAGGGGAGTGCGGATGCGCTTATGGCTGTTCACGAACTCGTACCCGAACCTGCCCCGGTCGCAGAGGAAATAACCGTTAATGTCGCGGTTATAGCGGTTCATGATGCGCCGCAGAGACCCGTATCGTTCACCGGCGATGGTATTGCACCCCACGCCGCAATGGACGCAGATGGACGGCGCCGTCTGGAGGTCCCACTTGCGGGTGTAATGCTCCTTGAGGGTCTTGTCCGTGAACACGCCGGTGGGACAGATCTCGATCAGGTTGCCGCTGAACTCGCTTTCGAGGGGGCCGTCCGCGTGCCTGCCGAAATAGACGTGGTCGTGGGCGCCAAAGACGTTCAGGTCCCTGCCGCCGGCCACACCTCGATAGAAGCGGACGCAGCGGTAGCACTGGATGCAGCGGTTCATCTCATGATTGAGAAAGGGGCCCAGGTCCTGGTTCTGGTGCGTGCGTTTTCTGAAACGGCTCCGCCGATAATTATGGCCCGTCATGACCGTCATATCCTGGAGATGGCATTCTCCTCCTTCGTCGCAGACCGGACAGTCATGGGGATGGTTCAGCATGAGCTGTTCGACAATGCCCTTTCTGAACGCCCGGGCTTCGGGGTCGTCCACGGAGATGCGCAGTCCTTCGGAAACCGGCGTCATGCAGGACATGATGATGCGGCCCTTGGCATCCTTGTCATCCTTGTACTGCTTCACCGCGCATTGCCTGCATGCGCCCACGGCATGCAGGGCCGGGTGCCAGCAGAAGTAAGGCAGGTCAAAGCCCAGGGAGAGGCAGGCCTGGAGGAGGTTCTGGTCAGGCTTGACCTGGTGGGGTTTGTTGTCGATAAAAATCGTCACCATAGACTTTTAGCCACGGAAGAGGCGGATACTTCTATAAAAAAGCACAGTAAACCTCTTTTGCGAACGTAAGGATTATCTAAAGTACACGACGGACTATTTTCAATTTATCAGCGAAATTGATGAGAAGGCCTACTTTCTTGCCGGTGGCCTTCAGGTAATTGATAAGCTGTGCTTCGTGAATCTTTGCCAGCTCAGAAACTGCTTTAAGTTCGACTATGACGGCGTCCTCGACAAGAAGGTCAGCGAAATATTCACCTACGAGCTTTTCCTCAAAGAATACGCTGATGGGAGCTTGTTGGCCCGCTTGCAGGCCTTTTGAAGCCAGCTTGATCATCATGGCATTCTCATATACTTTCTCGGCAAAACCAAAGCCCAGCTGATTATGAACGTCGTAGGCAGCAGAAATGATCTTGTCGGTAATATCGGCAAGATGCAGGTTCGATTCTGTTGTTGTCATGTGTTATCCGCCTCTTCCGTGGCTAAATAGATTTCCAGGGACAATGTTTGTTGTTGATATGCGATTCAAAATCCTCCAGGAAATACTTCAACGCGCTCTGGAGAGGCTCCACCGCTCCCGGCGCCAGGGCGCAGAAGGTATTGCCCGGTCCGAGAAGCCTGCACTGTTCCGTAAGCAGGTCCAGATCTGACATTTCGCCCTTGCCTGTCTCAATGGCCTGGAGCGTCCTTTCGATCCATGGCAGGCCTTCGCGGCAGGGCGTGCACCAGCCACAGGACTCGCGGCGGAAGAACTTTTCCAGACTATGCACGAACCCGACCGGGCAGGTCCGGTCATCGAGCACGGTGATCGTCCCGGTGCCCATGCGGCTGCCCGCTTTCATGACCGAGTCGAAGTCCATTCTGACGTTCATGTGATCCGGCGTCAGGAAGTCGGTTGAAGCGCCGCCAGGCATAAATGCCCTCAGGCGGTAACCATCCATCATGCCCCCGGCCTGCTCCTCGATCAGGTCGCTGACCATCGTTCCCATGGGCAATTCCCAGAGACCCGGGTTCCTGACCCTGCCGCTGACTCCATAGATCTTCGTACCGCTATCATTGATCCCGCCGATCGACTTGAACCAGTCAGCACCGTTGTTCACGATATGGGGAAGGTTTACCACCGTTTCCACATTGTTCACTACCGTCGGCCGTCCCCAGAGACCGGAGACCTGGGGAAAGGGCGGTTTGGCGCGCGGGGTGGCGCGTTTGCCTTCCAGCGCATTTATCAAGGCGGTCTCTTCGCCGCAGATATACCTGCCGGCGCTGGTGTGGATCCGCAGATCAAGCGAGAATCCGGAGCCGAGGATGTTTTCGCCCAACAGCTTATTTTCGTATGCTTCTGCAATGGCCTTGTTCAGCAGCAGCTCCGCACGGCCGTATCCCTGGCGCAGGAATATGTACGCATGGGAAGCCTGGATCGCATAAGCGGCCACGACGATGCCTTCAATGAGCTGGTGAGGATCTCCTTCGAGCAGGTAACGGTCCTTGAACGCTCCTGGCTCCATTTCATCGGCATTCACAATGAAGTACTTTTGTTTTGGCGCGTTCTCACCCATGGGCACAAAGCTCCACTTCATGCCTGTGGGAAAACCCGCGCCGCCGCGACCCCGAAGGTTCGATGCCTTTACTTGGACCTGCACATCCTGCGGGGACATGGTCGAGAGCATCGTACGGACGGCCCGGTATCCGCCGGCCTGCTCGTATTCCATGAGCGATAGCGGGTCCTCGTTGGGCCGGATGTTCTTTGTCAGTGGTCGTTCCATAGAATCTTATTTAGACACTGAGGACACTGAAAAAATATGAATGACTCAACATCAGAAGTTTCTTCGTCTTCTCATATGTTGTCAGTGTCCTCAGTGTCTAAAATCAGCTGTATTTGCTTAATATCTCATCAATTGTTTCCGGCGTCACCGGTCCGAACAGTTCGTCGTCCACCATCATGGCAGGCGCGCGGTCGCAGGCGCCGAGGCATGAGGCAGGGAGGAGCGTGAACCTGTTGTCTCCGGTTGTCTCGCCGTATCCGATCCCGAGCTTTGTGCTGATCAGCTTATACAGGTCATCATGCCCCAGGGACCAGCAGACCATGCTGTCGCAGAGCGCGATCACATGGCGGCCGACAGGCTTGCGGAAGATGAAGCTGTAGAACGTGGCAACAGCGTCCAGTTCGGCAGGCGTCATGGAGAGCTGCGCTGCAACATCCCGCAGGCTCGCGTCGGATACCCATCCTCGCTTTTTCTGCACCACGCGCAAGGCCTCGATGGCCGCCGCTTCCGGCCGTTCGCAGTGCTTCAGTTCCTCGGATATTTCCTGTTTTTCCTGCTCAGTCAGCATATCCAGTCAATTCCTGCCTCCAGGGGGGAGAGGGGCCTATATATCTGATCTTACCCTGCGTCTCCGTGTCCAATTTATCTATCCAAATCCGCCAGAATAAAATCAATGCTCCCCAGGATCGCCATGAGGTCGGCGATCATCAGACCTTTTGCGATCTTCGGCACCATCTGCATGTGCGGGAACGAAGGCGTGCGGATGCGGGTGCGGTAGGAGTGGATGCCTCCGTCGCTCACGAGATAATATCCGTTGCTGCCCTTTGTCGCTTCGATGCCCATGAACGCCTCGCCCGCTGGTATGACCGGGCCCCAGGATAGGCCCAGAAAATGGGTGATCAGGGTCTCAATGTCCTTCAGGGTCCGTTCCTTGCGCGGCGGGGTCGTGAGCGGGTGATCGGATTTATAGGATCCCTCGGGCATGTTCTTCATGCACTGTTCAACGATCCGCATGCTCTGGCGGATCTCCTCGATGCGGACCACGGCGCGGTCATAGCAGTCGCCGTTCACTGCAGTGGGGATATCGAAGTCGAACATCTCGTAGCCCGAGTAAGGCCGCTTCCTTCGAAAGTCCCAATCGAGTCCGCAGGCGCGGAGACCCGGTCCGGTCACTCCCCACTCGACCGCATCTTCGAGCGAATAGGCGCCGACTCCCCGGGTCCTTCCTTTGAAGATGCTGTTCCGCATGACGATACTGTCGTATTCCTTGAGCCGGTGCGGAAGATAGGCGAGGAAATCCCTCACCAGCCGGTCCCAGCCTTTTGGCAGGTCCTGAGAAACACCGCCGATCCGGAACCAGGCCGGGTGCATGCGGCCGCCGCAGACCGCTTCGACGATCT
Source organism: Nitrospirota bacterium (assembly GCA_029858565.1). Taxonomy (GTDB): domain Bacteria; phylum Nitrospirota; class UBA9217; order UBA9217; family UBA9217; genus JAKAHZ01. The sequence goes on from JAOUEV010000001.1 coordinate 147,624, forward strand.
CAAAGACCTTTTCCCGGTCAGAGAAAGTGTAGAACACCGGAGACAAGGCCCCCACGTCCTGGGCAAAGGTGCCGTACCAGACCAGATGGCTCTGGATGCGGAACAGCTCTGCCATCATCACGCGGATAACCTTTACCCGGTCGGGCACCTCGATCCCCGCGAGCTTCTCGACCGCCAGTACATATGCCAGGTTGTTCATGACACCGCCGAAGTAGTCGATGCGGTCCGTGTAGGGAATGAAGGTGTGCCAGGTCTGGCGCTCGGCCATCTTTTCCGCGCCGCGGTGATGATAGCCGATGTCCGGGACAGCGTCCACGATCTCTTCTCCGTCGAGCTGCAGGATGATGCGCAGGAGACCGTGCGTACCCGGGTGCTGGGGGCCAAGGTTCAGGAACAGGTGGTCCGTGCCGTCCTTTGCCGGCGCCATGCCCCATTCCTCGGGCCGGAACTTGAGCGCCTGCTGCGCAATGTCCATCTGGTCCTCGGGCATGCGGAACTGTCCCATTTCCGTTGCCCGCGCGGGATGCTCCTTCCTGAGCGGGTGGCCTTCCCATGCGGGCGGCAGCAGGATGCGCTTGAGATGGGGGTGGCCGTTGAAGCGGATGCCGAAGAGGTCCCATGCTTCCCGTTCGTACCAGTTCGCGTTCCGCCAGAGTCCGGTGATGGACGGCAGGGTGTGAGTATCTCCCAGGAGCGGGACCTTGATCCTGATGTCCTCGTTCCGGTCAAAGGACAGCAGGTGGTACACAACAGTGAAATCGGACATGGGCTGGTCTGGTCTGTTCGTCCGCGTGCGTTCGTCAATGACCGTGAGGTCATAGAGCATTTTGTAGGGCCGGCCGATCTTCGTCTTGAGATGCAGGAGTACGTCGGCGGTCCGGTCAGGGGAGATCCAGAGCGTGGGGATGTTGTCCTTTGCGGGCTGTACCGCGAGGATCGCGGGGCCGAAGGAGCTGCTTAGGTCGGCGATGATAGGGTTAGGAAAAGTCATAAAAACAAGCCATGTTTTACCGCAGAGGACGCGGAGGACGCCGAGAAAAGCCTAAAAAAAGCGCAAGAGCCGATCCTGTTTTAGAAGGATAAAACTAATGCAAACAGGCTCATATGCTCCATAAGAATATATCTGACCTTTGAATTTCTCTGCGTCCTCTGCGGTGAAAAAGCCGTTTTTGTTAGACTTCATCGGGTGAACGCAGCACCGAAGCCTTCACCCGTTCCGCCCGCTTCATATCCCTCATGCATGGCGGTTCGGGAGCGGTCGTATCCTGCCGTCCCGCGACCCAGGACAGGGGGCGTTTCTCCTTGCCCACCTTGGCGCTCAGGAGCAGGAGCCCTTCCATGAAGGCTTCGGGCCGGGGAGGGCAGCCGGGAACGTAGACGTCAACGGGCAGGAGCTTGTCGACTCCCTGGACCACGCTGTAGATATCGTACATGCCGCCGGAATTGGCGCAGGAGCCCATGGAGATTACCCAGCGGGGCTCCATCATCTGTTCGTAGAGCCGTTTGATCACCGGCGCCATCTTGATGAACACCGTGCCGGCCACGATCATGAGGTCAGCTTCGCGGGGCGTGCCCCGGAGCACTTCTGCGCCATACCGCGCGATGTCGTACTTGCTCGTAAGGCTGGCGGCCATCTCCACGTAGCAGCACGAGAGGCCGAAATTGAAGGGCCAGATCGAGTTCTTCCGGCCCCAGGCGACCATGTCCTCAAGCCGCGTCAGGAGCAGGCTTTGGCGCACTGCGTCGTCAATGTCTGGGATGCTGCTTCTGGTTGTAGACCAGTTCATACGTTATAATCCCCGGAGCGGGTCAGCTTTAGAGCTTTAAGCGGTAGAGCGGTAAGCAGCCACAACCAGTTATAGAGCATTAAGCGGTAGAACCGTTAGCAACCGACTGTTTATCTTCCCTTTGTGCCTGCTTACGGCTTATCGCTTACTGCTTGCGACTCGATTTAACCTTTCCCCAGTCAAGAGCTCCCTGACGCAAGATGTACATGAACGCGACGGCGAACACCCCGGTGAACAGCAGGACCTCCACGTACCCGGTCCACCCGATCTCCCTCACCGACAGTGCCCAGATGTACAGATAGACCGCCTCGACATCGAAGATAAGAAAGAACATGGCGATGAGGTAGAACTTGACGTCGAACCGGCCGCCCACGGTGCCGGTGGACTGTACCCCGGACTCATAGGGCTCATCGGTCGCGCGCTCATGGTGGCGCTGGCCAAGCAGGGCCGAGAGCGCAACAATGAACGCGACAATGGTGACCGTCGCAAGGAAGTACAGGACCAGCGGGAACAAAGGACCATCCAAGGCGATTTCGCTCCTGTTATTGCTTTTCTCAAGCATACCGAGTGCCCGGGGGAATGTCAAGCAGGCATAAGCGGAATGCGCGGTCCGCGCGGGTCTTTCATTCGGCCATATAGCCGTTGACAAGTCCTGTCAACGCTGCTAATCTACACAGGTCTGCGCCAAACCACCATACTGAAGGAGAGAACATGAAGAGAACGGTCACCATGCTAGTGTGTCTGTGCCTGATAGCGCCGGCCGCGATAGCGGCGGAGAAGGGCAAGTTCAAGACCAAGAAAGAACAGCTGAGCTACAGCCTCGGCTATGATATGGCAACCAATTTCAAGCGGACCGAGCTCGACGTCGATCCCGCCATGATCATGCAGGGAATGAAGGATGCCCAGGCCGGAAAACCGAAAATGTCAGAAGAGGAGATGCGCGAGGTCCTGATGGAGGCTCAGCAGAAGTTCCGGACCAAGCAGCAGGAGCTGATGGCGAAGCAGCAGGAACAGCGCAAATCACAGGGGGAGAAGAATAAGAAGGAAGGCGAGGCTTTTCTTGAAGAGAACAAGAAAAAACCGGGCATCGTGACGCTGCCGAGCGGTCTGCAGTACAAGATGCTTGTGGAAGGAAAGGGCAAATCGCCCAAGGCAACGGACAAGGTTACGGTCAACTATCGGGGGACGCTGATCGACGGAACCGAGTTCGACAGTTCCTATAAGCGCAATCAACCGGCGACGTTCGCGCTGAACCAGGTCATCAAGGCCTGGACCGAAGGCGTCCAGCTCATGAAAGAAGGCGGGAAGATCCAGCTTTTTGTGCCGTCCGAGCTTGGATATGGAGACCGGGGCGCGGGAGCGCAGATCGGACCCAACGCCGTGCTGATCTTCGAGGTCGAGCTGATCTCGGTGGCGGCTGAGTAGGCCGGATCGGTGCCGGCGGCCCGGAGGATACCGTGGTGAAACAACTCTTCAGAGTGTTGATCGCATCTGCGATACTGCTGGCGGGTGTCCTGGCGGCAGGCGCGGAAGCGGCTGAACAAACACCAACGACCGCTGACGCATGGTTCTTTCGCGGAGGGGAGCTCGCGTCGCAGGGCGCTCTGGAAGCGGCGCATAATGCGTTCTCAAAAGCGATCGAGATGAATGCGCGCATGGCCGAGGCCTTTGTCAGCAGGGGCATGGTGCACGAGCGGTTGAGAAGAACGAAGGAGGCGATCGCAGATTATACATCCGCTCTCGCCATCAACAGGAACTTCGCGCAGGCATACAACAACCGGGGGATGGTCCTGTTCCGCGGCCAGCGGTTCCAGCCTGCCTTGGACGACTTGAGCGAGGCTGTCAGCCTTGATGGGAATAACTCGTCCTATCGGGCTAACCGGGCTGCCGTCTATGCCCGCCTGAAGAACTACGACAAGGCCATCGCGGACTATACCGCGGCGGTCCTGATCGATCCGGACAATGCCGATGCCTACGCCGGTCGGGGAGCCGCTCACTATTCCCGGGGGGATCGCTCCAAGGCCGTGACCGACCTGAAATTGGCCTGTTCGCGAGGCAGCGAAGCAGGATGCAGGAGCCTGAAGGCTGTGAACGGCCGAAAGTGAGGCGATAATGAAAGTGCTGGCTATCAATGGAAGCGCGCGCAAGGACGGGAACACGGCGCTGCTGCTCAACACGGTCATGGCCGAGCTTTCGACCCAGGGGATCGAGACCGAGCTCTACCAGCTGGCGGGCAAGCCCATCCAGGGCTGCATTGCCTGTTATAAGTGTTTTCAGAACAAGAACAAACGGTGCGCAGTGGACAAGGACATTGCCAACGAATGCATCGAGAAGATGCTTTCCGCCGACGGCATCCTCCTGGGTTCGCCGACCTATTTTGCCGACCTGTCCGCAGGCATGAAGGCCCTGATCGAACGGAGCGGCATGGTCGCCAGGGCCAACGGGAACATGTTCCGCAGAAAAGCCGGGGCAGGGGTCGTAGCCGTTCGACGGGCCGGCGCCATGCACGTATTCAGCTCGCTGAACGCCTTCTTTCTGATCAGCGAAATGGTCATCCCGGGATCGAGCTACTGGAACCTGGGGCGGGGCAGGGAACCGGGCGAGGTCAGGAACGACGAGGAAGGCATGCAGACCATGAAGACGCTGGGCCAGAACATGGCCTGGCTGATGAAGCAGCTGGGGAAATAACGGCGAATCTTTAAAAGCTATTTATCGCACGAAGCCGCGAAGACACGAAGAAAAATAAAGGCGACTCTTATGAGCCGCCTTTATTTGTGAGTGATGGTAAGTCTTGCCCCCTCTCCCGACAAGGATGAGGGGCCGCATACGTGATGATCTTGGCGGTTGCTTTTTGCTGTTTCGCACTTCCTTGCTGCTTGCTACGGGCCCTGCCTCTACTTGAGCTTCTTGATCACCGCACGCAGGATGTCCGCCCGCGTCAGGATCCCGATCAGTTTCCCCTTCTCATCCACTACCGGCAAGCGCCGGATCTTCTTGTCGTCCATGATCTCCACGGCTTTCGAGACGTTCATGTCCGGTCTGATCGTCTGGGGCTTCCCGGTCATGATGTCGCCGACCGTATCTCCGATCCTGCGCTCCGGCAGCCGTTCGCCGAGCATGTACTTCAGCAGGTCCTTGACCGTATGCGCCTTTCCCATGCCGAGCATCGAAAGCACATCCGCCTGGGTAATGATCCCGAGGAGCTTGTAGTCGCGGTCCACGACCGGCAGTCCGCTGATGTTCCGCTCGGTCAGGATATGCGCGACATTCACGATGGTGTCGTACTTCTGGACCGTCAGGACCCCGCGGGTCATCACGTCCTGCACCAGGATCTCCTGGCCCATGGAGGAACGGAGGTGGCTGTCTGCGGGTTTGAGAGCTTTCTTCGGCATGGCACGCTCCTGCGCTGAAAATAAGAACTCCGCCGCAATTCCGCGACGATAGCTGATCTAACGGTGCATACTATACCATCCCGAAGGGCTCAAGAAAAGAGGGAAATGAAGGATTGACGGGGCAACCGCTGCAGAGCGCCTGTTGATCGCAAAAAGGGGTTGTCTTTACCCACAAGATCGAAGTCGTCGGAAACAGCGGCTATCCATGCTTCTGCGCGATCTTCTCGAACATCATAACCATGCCCGTGCCGAGCTCGAAGACCGATTCGATGGGAAGATGATCAGCCGCGGTGGAGTCGAAGAATATCTTGAGCATGGATTCCATGTCCCCGTCAGCATGCCAGTAGCAGAACAGCACCGGCATTTTCGGCAGGGGATAGAGGATGACGGTCACATCAGCGCCAAAGTCGCCGGTGGACCGTTTTCCGCCAAAGAGGGTGATGATGTCCTCGAAAAGTTCCGCATGATCATCCGCCAGTTTCGCGAGCGCCTGTTCGGCCCGCCTGTGAAAGAGCGGTCCGCGCTGGTTTGCGCCGGCCAATTCCCGGAAAGGGATCCAGTTTCCTGATGGGGTCGTGCCCTTGCTATGGACGACGTAGCCGAGCAGCGGGATGACAAGGCCGCTGTGGGTGTGGCATTCTGATGCGACGCTCCCTTCCGCATCCACTGAGAAGTCCCTGCCCAGACAACGTACGATCAGTTTGCCTGCCTCAAAGCGTCCTGCCAGGCGGCCAGCTGATGAAGCGAGATCGACCTCTTTCATCCTCGAGCGCAGCTCTTCAACGATACCTGACCGTATCTTGTCGATGTCCGGCAGCACCTCGACCAGATCAATGATCTGCTGCGCATCCTCCCTGGCCAGATGCGGGCAGCTGGTGACCGTGCGCTCGGCTTTAAGCACTGCGGTCGCAAAGGCGAAACAGGACGGGAAACCACAGTCCCTGCAGTTGGTCTGCGGGAGTCTGCGGTAGATGTCTAGGGGGCTTTTGAGAGGGGGCATGGAAAGGACAAAGGTATTAAGATTTAGGCGCAAACCAACAAAAGAAAATCTTTTTCTCGCGCAAAGACGCCAAGCCGCAAAGAAAGGCAATATCAAACCAAGTCATCTGGTTAAAATTTTCTTCGCGCCTTTGCGGCTTTGCGCGAGACGCCTTTTATCATTTAGTCCGTTACGAAAGGAAGTGTTATGCGCCTTTTATCTGCCCGCCCCATTCCTTCAAATGCCCGGTGATGAAGGCGATGATCTTCTCATGCTCCTCATCACCCCGTCCCTGGATCGTCATGGGTTCGCCAAAGGTGAAGTGGACCTTTTTCTCCGGATCGATCTTCCCGAAATCCTTGATCAGTTTCCCGTTGCCCCAGGCGTCGGTCAGGAGCGCGATAGGGACCACCGGGACGCCTGCGCGTTTCGCGAGCTTGATGCCGATGGTGTTGAACTCAGCGGGGTCGAACATGGCGCTGCGCGTGGTCTGGGGGAACACAATTATCGAAGTGCCGTTCTTCAGCCGCTCCGAACCGCCTTCCATGACAATGCGGAAATCGTCGCGCGCGTTGGTCCTGCCCACGGTAATGGGATCACGGGTGCGCATGATGTGCTTAAACACGGGATAGTCCACCAGGCTCTGTTTCACCACAAAGGTGCAATGTTTGACCGGCTCGATGATCATGGGGAGCACGAAGGTCTCCAGGGTGCTCATGTGATTGCCGATGAACACGCAGGGTCCGTTAACGCCCCGGAGGTTGTCGATCCCTGTCACCTCGAACCGGACTCCTACGTTCTCAAGGGCGCGGAGGGTGTTAAAGCTGTTCTCGCACCACTCGGCGTCGGCGTAGCGGCCGCGCTTTGCCCTGGAGCTCCCGCTGAACACGATTTTCAGGAGGTCGACGTAGAACGGCAGGCCCGGGGCCATGCGGCCGATGATCGAGGGGGCGACCGGCGCGGTCCGATACGCGCCGTTCTCATAGGTCAGGGTCAGCACGAGGGGGTCTCCTTGGACATCGGAAGATCGCTGCAACGGGTTCAATATACCATCCGGCAGGGGACATGGAAAGAGGGAAGTGCGTAAGGGTTTATATCAGGTCGGGCGACGGGCGCTTGATGTAATATCCCTGTGCGTAATGGATGCCTGCGGTCCTGACCTGGTCCAGGATGCCCTCGGACTCCACGTATTCGGCGATGGTCTTGATCTTAAGACGGTTTGCGAGGGCGGCGATGCTCGTGACGATCTCCTTCTCGATCGAGCCTCCGCCGTGAAGGGTCCTGATGAACTCGCCGTCGACCTTGAGGAAGTCCACGTCAAAGGTCTTGAGATAATGGAACGAGGAATAGCCCGCGCCGAAGTCGTCGATGGCGAAGCGGAAACCCTCGTCCTTGAGCTTGCGGACGAAATCCTCGATCAGGCTGACGTTCTTGACCGTGTCCCGCTCGGTGATCTCGAAGACCATGCTCGCCGGGGGGATGTCGTAGTCCCTGAACAGCGCCTTGAGCGTGGGAATGAAATCGGCGATCACCAGCGCTTTGGGCGAAAGGTTCAGGAATAGCGTGCCCGGATAGTTCCGCTCCTTCACGATGGTGAAGGCCCGCTCGATGAGCTGGTAATCGATCTTGCCGATTGCGCCCATGTTCTCGGCTGCCTCGATGAAGTCGGCCGCGGGGATGATCTTGTCGTCCACGATGATGCGGGTCAGCACTTCGTAGGCCAGGACGCTCTTGTCGTCCACGCTGACGATGGGCTGGAAATAGGGGACGATCTTTTTTCTCTTATGGCTGTGGATGGCGTCAAGGATCATGATGCTCGTTTCCCCGAGGTTCTTGATCATATCCACGTTGTCCCGCTCGCTCGGAAAAGCCATATGGTCCTTGCCCGAGGTCTTTGCCTGGGCGAGCATGCTGTCCGCCAGCATGAAGAGGTCCCGGGCATCCTGAGCATGGCTGGGGAAGACCGCCACCCCGATGGAGATCGTTTCCTGCATTACCGCTCCGTCCGGCAGGGTGATAGAATGGTTTCGCAGGCTTTCCATGATACGATGGGCGACCACATAGGCCTGCTCTTCGTCGCAGACCGGCAGAATGGCCGTGAAGTTGTCACCGCCGAACCGCGCCGGGATGTCTCCCTTGCGGACGGCCGCCCTGAGGATGGCGGAAAAATCCCTGAGGAATCGGTCCCCGATCTCATGGCCGTAAGTGTCGTTGATGATCTTGAAATTGTCCACGTCGATGTGGAGGAGCGAGAACTTGTACTGCTGCCGGCGGGAGCGCTGGGTCTCGTACTGAAGCAGGTCCCAGAAGGTGCGTTGGTTGTACAAACCCGTGAGCGCGTCGCGGGTCGCGGATTCTTTCGCCTCGTCCGAGTAGCGGTTCAGCGCGCGCATGAGAAAAAGATTGCTGATGATCGGGAACGGCGCGAAACAGAGCAGGAGGACCGTCATGGTCTTTCGCGGCAGCCAGGTCGTCTCCCTGCCGCTGAACAGCACGGCGGCCGCGGCAGCGATCAGAAGAAGGGTCAGAAAGATCGCGCCTATAAACAAGCACATCTTGATCTTTTTGAGGTTTTTTTCGCTTTTTGGTTCCGGCATGGAACAATGAACTCCCCGCAACAGATCGTATTTAGAGAATAGCCGTGAAGCCTGATCTTTGTCAACCCCGCGGATGAAATAATACAAGACATACTTGTACACCTCGAACGTGCATGGCCGATCCGGGGCAGGAGGCGGGCAGGGGGAGAAAAAACTTGCGTGAGCGATGGAAAAAAGGGACAATGGCGCCATGTTGATCGGGTCATTGAAGCGGGCGGTCGCCCAGATGGTCATGCCGCGCATTGACGGCGAAAAGCTTGCAGATGCCGCGTATCGGGGAGAGATACATAAGCTTGCCGAGGAAGGTATCGGCGGGTTCATTCTCTTTGGCGGAGACATCAAAAGCACGCCTGCCTACCTTGCGGAGCTGCAGGCCAAGGCGGAGCACCGCTTGCTCATCTCCTCGGATGTGGAGCGGGGGCTTGGGCAGCAGCTTGCCGGCGGGACCCGGTTTCCCAGCCAGCGGGCCGTGTCAGCGGCGATCGACCGGCGGTCGAAAAAGGACAGCGATCTCCTGAACCGCATGCTCGACGCGGTCAGGACGGAGTCCCGGGCAGCGGGGATCCATATCGTGTTCTCGCCGGTCATGGATGTGAACAACAATCCCGACAATCCCATTATCTGCACCCGCGCCTTTGGCGATGATCCGCAGACCGTGGAGTGGTTCGGCAAGCAGTATATCCGGAGGCTCCAGAAGCCCCGTTCCAACGGTGACCTCGACCTTCTTGCCTGCGCCAAGCATTTTCCCGGCCACGGGGACACGGACCAGGATTCTCACTCCGTTCTTCCGGTGATCCGCGCGGACAAGGCAAGGCTGAACCGGGTGGAGCTGCCGCCGTTCCGCGAGGCGGTCAAGGACGGCGTGGGTACGGTGATGATCGCCCACCTCTTGGTGCCGGCGCTCGATCCGACAAAACCGGTGACCTTCTCGAAAAAGGTGGTGACCGCGCTGCTTCGCGAAGGCATGGCCTTCGAAGGGCTCATCGTATCCGACGCGCTGGACATGGGAGCCCTGGCGAACGAATATCCCCAGGGCGAGATCGCGATCCGCGCTGTAGAGGCCGGTATGGACATCCTGCTTCATCCCGTGGACGCCCGAGTGACCGTGGAAGCGGTCGTGCGTGCCGTGGAGCAGGGAAGGCTCACCCAGGAGCGAATCCAGGAATCCGTGGACCGGATCATGGGGATGAAGAAGAAACTGGGGATCTTGAATGATGCTGCACCAGTGAATGCGAAGCTCGACTATGAAAAACACCGCAAGATAGCGCAGGAGATCTCCCGCAGGGCGGTCACCGTGGTGCGGGGGAGCAAAGGGATGCTTCCCCTTGATGCTGATAAAGGCGCGGCATGCTTCATCCTGGATGACGATTCCCAGGGCAGAGGCGAAGCATTCCAGCAGGAACTGATGGCGCGATTCGTCGACGCGACAGTGACCACGCTTACCCCGGACGCATGTGAAGCCGCTTTGTCATCCCATCTGGATATCAGCAGAGCCGGCGCTGCGGTGATCGCCATATTCTCCCGCATATCCGCTTCCAAGGGCAGGTCCGGCATCTCGCCGAAGCTTCGGGACGCGGCAATCGAGCTGCTGAAGCGCGCGAAAGCCGCGGGAAAGCCATCGGTGGTCATTTCATTCGACAGCCCTTATATTCTGGACCAGTTCAAGGACGCTGGCCTGCATATCGCCTGCTATGACCGGATGGACGAGATACAGAGGGCGGCAGCAGAGAAACTAGTAAAGGGCTAAGAAGAACAAAGAAGGGCTAGAGGGGTAATGGGCTAGGGTCAGGAGTAAGGCGTAAGGGGTAAGTAACCTCCAAAGAGACGCAAGCTGTGTCCGTCATTCCCGCGCAGGCGGGAATCCAGGTTCTGTGCTTTTCTCTGCGCCTCCGCGTCTCTGCGCGAGATGCTTTGGTTTTGAGTCAGCGATTATGCTCTCTATCACATGGCAACGATACTAATTATCTTCCTCTTCTTCGCGCTTATCCACAGCATCACGGTCTCCCATCGATTCAAGAACCTCTGCAAACAGCTTTTCGGGGAAAAGTTCCTGCGAGTCTGGTACCGGTTCCTGTATACCTCGGTGAGCGGGTTGACCGCAGCCATAGCAGTGTGCCTGATAGCCCAGGCGCCGGACCGTCATCTCTGGACAGCTCCGTCATGGCTCCGCTGGACCATGCACGGGATACAGATCGCAGGTTTTGTTTTCGGCGCAAAAGCCTTTGACTATCTGGACAAGTGGGAGTTCTTGGGGTTCCGCCAGGTGTTGCGGTATCTCCGGTCCGGCGAGGTCAGCGGAAATGTCGAAGGCCTGACCGACAGGGAATTGGCCACTACGGGAGTCTACGGCATCGTGCGTCATCCGCTCTATGTGGCGGGCATTGTGATATTCACGTTCAGCCCTGTCATTACCGTGAATGGACTCCTGATCACCGTCCTGGCGGACCTGTATTTCCTCTTCGGTATGTTTATCGAAGAAAAACGCTTCCTTCGCATCTTTGGCGACCGGTATCGGGAATATATGCTGAGAGTTCCAAGGATGCTGCCCCGGCTAAGAAAGAATGCGGAGAAGGAACACCCCCGTACCTCTGCCTGAGATTATCCGTGGCTTCTGATTTCCCTTCGCAGTGACCGCTATCCATGATCAGCAACCTCATTTGACCTCCAATGACATGTTGACCTGATCTTTCCGTTGACTTTCGTTATTCCCTCAGATATATTACGCTTAATGCCGAACAAAGATCACGGGAATAAGACGAAGAGAGTTCATGAACCCGGAGTACATGGCCGGATCTGGATCGACGGTCCCGACGGAGTATTCATCGGTCATGGTCGGGTGGTCCTGCTCGAACGGATCCGGGAACATGGCTCCATCACCCAGGCCGCCAAGTCCATGGAAATGGCCTATCGCCATGCCTGGGACCTGGTGGACTCCATGAACCGCCAGGCCGTGGAACCCTTTGTCGTGGTCGCCACCGGCGGCAGGGGCGGCGGCGGGGCGCAGGTCACCGAAGCGGGTGAAAAGGCGATCAAACTGTTCTGGAAGCTCCAGGAGGATTTCCGGAAGTTCCTGGAAAAGGAGCAGAGAGCGCTGTTGAAGAAATACCTCGTTCCTATAGACGGAAAGAAGAAGCAAAAGAAATGGTAATCACCTGTTCCGGTTTCGCCGGGACACACAGGCGAAGTCAAAGTCGGGGCTGGATTGAAAGTTTGGAAGGATTATCGTTCTGGTTATTCTCCGTGTCCTCCGTGGCTCCGTGGTAAATAACCGATCTTGCTTTGTATTGATCTTCTGCAGAGGGACCTGCATGAAATGGGTCACGACCTTCGCTTTTGCGGTGATGCTCATCAGTACGGCTGCGTTCGCCGAAACGCGCGTCAAGATGGCATCGACCACGAGCACGGAAAATTCAGGGCTCTTCAACTACATACTTCCGCTCTTTGAGAAAAAGACGGGCATCAAGATCGACGTGGTTGCCGTGGGTACCGGCGCGGCGATCGAGATCGGCAGGCGCGGGGACGCAGACCTGGTGTTCGTGCATGCGAAAGAGCAGGAGCTGCAGGCGGTGAAAGAAGGCTACTTCGTGAACCGGCACGATGTGATGTACAACGATTTCATTCTCCTCGGACCGCCCAAGGACCCCGCTAAGGTAAAGGGCAGGACGACCGCAATTGACGCTTTTCAGGCCATCGCTGCTTCAGGCGCACGTTTCGTATCCCGGGGAGATCGGTCGGGCACGCACACGAAGGAGCTTGCTCTCTGGAAAGCCGCTGCCGTCGACCCCGCGGGCGCAGGGTGGTATCGCGAAGCAGGGCAGGGGATGGAAAAGACCATGCGCATCGCTGATGAACTCGGAGCCTATACCCTTGCGGACCGCGGAACCTGGCTTGCCGTCAAGGACAAGGACAAGCTGGACCTGAAGATGCTTTTTGAGGGAGATCCTCCGCTGTTCAACCAATACGGCGTCATGGCCGTGAACCCCGAGAAGAGCAGGGGCGTCAACTACAAAGAGGCCATGGCGTTCGTGAACTGGATCATATCCAGGGAAGGGCAGGCGGCGATCGCGGCGTTCAGGGACAAGAGCGGCAATCCGCTCTTCATCCCGAACGCAAAATAGTTCGTCAACTCCGGCGCGGGCCGGTGCGGAGCAAGGAATGATACCCCCAGTATCCCTCGCCGGTCCGGTCCGCGCCTTTTTTGAAGTGAAAAACAAATCGTGTGAATACCTGATGCAACCACGGGTCACGGCTGCTTCGTGACAGAGGGACGGACTCAAAACCCTGCAGCTGGCTCCATCTGTGTGCGGCGAAGCCGCCCGTGGTTAAAAGGCCGTTCAAGGTTCTTTCCGGAAAACGCAGCAAGCATCTATGGATCTATTTCTCCAGGCAATATCCCATGCCTTCAGCCTGATCGTGCATCTCGATCCGGTCCTTACGGGGATCATCGTCCTTTCCCTGAAAGTGTCCGGCTACGCACTGATCATAGCGACCGTACTCGGTCTTCCCGCAGGCGCCTTTCTCGGGTTGAAACGGTTTCCGGCACGTGACCTGGCGATCAGCACGATCAATACATTCATGGGCCTGCCGCCGGTGGTGGTCGGCCTCTTTCTGTACCTTCTTTTGTCCCGAAAAGGCCCTCTTGGATTCATGGGACTGCTCTATTCGCCGTCTGCAATGATCATTGCCCAGACGGTCCTGGCGGTCCCCATCGTTACGGCGCTGTGTCACTCAGCGATCATGAGCGTTGATCCGATCATTCGACAGGCTGCGCGGACCCTCGGCGCCACGGACACCCAGGAGACCCTGGCCGTGATCCGGGAGGCGCGATACGGGATCCTGTCGGCCCTTCTTGCCGCTTTCGGAAGGGTCATGGCCGAGGTGGGCGCGATCCTGATCGTCGGCGGCAACATCGCGGGATACACACGCGTTATGACCACTACCATTGCGCTCGAGACGGACAAGGGCAACTTCGAACTTGCTCTCGCCCTCGGCATCATACTGCTCGCCATATCGTTCCTCGTGAACGCAGCTCTCCACTTTGTCCGGAAAAAAGGGATGGTCCACACCTCATGAGGCTGATCGCCAGGCATATCAGGAAGGACTACGGCGGCAGGACCGTGCTGAAGGACTGCTCCTATGAGTTTGATGCGCACGCTGTCTACGCGCTCATGGGGCCGAACGGCTGCGGCAAGTCGACCTTCCTGCGGATCTGCTCCCTGCTCGAACGGCCTGACTCCGGAGACGCGCTTTTCTCGGACGGGGCGACGATGCTTCTGCCGGACCTGTCGCTGAGACGACGCATCACGCTGGTGCTCGCGCGGACCGGGGTATTCAACACGACGGTCTACCGGAACGCGGCCTACGGACTGTCGATACGGGGGGCGGGGAAGGCAGAAATCGCGCGGAAGGTCAAAGAGGCGCTCAACTTTGTCGGCCTGGGCCACAAGATCGATCAGCACGCGCGAACTCTTTCAAGCGGGGAGACCCAGCGCCTGGGCATTGCCCGTGCCCTTGCCGTCGAGCCGGAGATACTCTTCCTTGATGAGCCCACCGCGTCGGTGGACCAGGAGAACACCGAGATCATCGAGTCGCTCATCATGAAGATGAGGACTGACGGAAAGACCATGGTCATCATGACGACCCATGACCGCGACCAGGCTGATCGATTGGCTGACCAGGTTCTTGTGATCAGGGACGGGAGTATCACTCGTCATTAACATAGGGTTTGTCTTTCTGTTTACGGTCAAGGCCGGGAGATACCAGAAAACGGAAGTTGTGAGTGCTATACTTTGATCAGGGGGCTGATCGGAGGACAGCTACATGGAGAGCATTCACCGTGCTGTGGAGGTCGTTTCCCTGGGCGTCAGCATTATCGGGGCCGTGGTCACGATCTGGGGCGTTATTGAAGCTGTCGTTGGCTTCCTTTCCCTGAAGTTCTCCCGTGCGGGCAAGGACGAGATCGCCATGAGCGAGTTCCTGCGCCAGAAGCTCGGCGCCCATCTGCTGCTCGGGCTGGAGATCTTTATCGCCGCGGACGTGATCAGTTCCGTGGTCAGTCCCACCTGGAACAAGGTCGGCCTGCTTGCAGCCATCGTGGCGATCAGGACGGTGCTCAGCTATTTCCTCAGGATGGAAGTGCGCCAGACGCGGCAGTAGGCGTTTTTAAGCTAGATTCAGAGAGAGGTGATGTACTGGGTGCTTTCTAGTCCGCAGAAAGGGCGGCGATGTAGGGCAGGTTCCGGTATTTCTCGGCAAAGTCCATTCCGTATCCCACCACGAACCGGTCGGGTATCTCGAAGCCCACATAGTCCAGTTGCACATCAATGGTCCTGCGGGTGCGTTTGTCGAGCAGCACAGCGGTCCTGATGCTCGCGGGGCGACGCTTCCGATAATGTTTCTGTAAATAAGCCAGGGTCCTGCCGCTGTCCACGATCGTGTCCACGATCAGCACATGCTTATCCATGATATCGATGTCGATAGCCCGGGATATCGCGACGTCCCCGGAAGAGGTCGTTGCGGTTCCGTAGCTTGCCGCGTTCACAAAGGCGAGGCGGGAATGAATGGTAAGCGACCTCGCCAGGTCCGCCGCGAAGATCGCCGCGGCTTTGAGCACGCATAGCACGATGATCTCCTTGCCCAGGTAGTCCCGTGATATCCGGCCTGCAAGGTCGGCGACCTTCTCCTGAATAACTCCCTCATCGTACAGCGGTTCCAGGTCTTCGTACACGAGGCCTCCGGTGCCGTTCATGCTTTTGGCTTCTTTGCCAAGAATACCCCCTGTTGATAATCTTGTAAAGAGAGAAGGTGATAGCAATGAAGAACAAGATGTCGCTGGTCATCTCGAAGCAGACTTGCGTTGTAAATTGCTCCAATGGTGCGTGTTCAATGATCTGATCGTTCTGGTATTTTGCCATGGACAGCAAGTCGTGAGAACGGAACGGGCTGCGCGCATCCGCGAGAGAGCGCTGGAACACTCGGGTCACCAAATAAAATAGGATTGGCAAAATAATGTAGACATTCGGCATCTAAAGGGCTATAGTGTTGCCATGTGATCGGATAGCTTATTTGTCGATTCGCATAGGGAGGCATCACCATGGCAACGAAAAGGTTTTTGGTTCTAGTTCTGGTATGTGTTGCAGCAGTAGCGATAGGTGGCTGTGGTTCGAGCAGTACCTCGTCCGGACCGCAGGCATATACTCAGGACACGCTTGATTCTGATACTGTGTGGGCAGTCAATACCGGAATGGTAAGCATCTATAACAACAACCTCGCTGGCAAGCCTACGGGGTCGCAAAATATGCCTAATAAAAACTGCGCACTTGGCGGGACAGTATCAATCACAGGCACCACGACATATGATTCGATTCATGGGATCACAACAGTTGACCTGACCTATGCACTTTCGAATTGCAGGTTTACCAGCGCAAGCGGATCGCTCTCGGTCACACTCACAATGAACGGCACCATGACGCACAGCGGATTTTTCAGCTCCAGCAGCAAGGATGAGATCTTTTCATCTAACGGAGCAAATGTGAGCATTGTAGGAACTGCTGAGAGGACGGGCTATATTGATGGGACGATCAACGAGAATTGCACTTATTATGCTCAGTCAAAGACCAGTTCTGTGACCGGGTCGATCTGCGGCAGGGATGTTTCCTGGACCTATTAGACTGCTACGTAAAATTACATGTTTGGAGAAGCCGCCGAAATCCTGTTCGGCGGCTTTTTAATTTGCCGCGGGAGCGGCTGCCGGTCGGGGAAGGACCGCACCTGGTTGCTGCTGCGGTGCAGTATACACGAACTTCCACTCGTTGTACTTGGTCTTTCCCTCGAATTCCCTGTTCTCGTCCGGGAAGTCCGCCTGCTTGAACGGTTCCTTGTCACTTGAACTGTATACGCCGATGAGCCTGTTCCCCTTGGTCTGATCGCGCAGCAGCTCGAAATCCTCGCCGGTGATGGGGTCCTTGTACTTCTGCCGGAGATGGCGTTTTCCCCGTGCCGTACGCCCGTCGCTCAGCAGGTCATCGATGTTCCGAGGATACTCGAGCCTGCCCGGGATGGCCGTAGTGTAACGCTCGATGGCCAACCGGTACTGGTTGCCCCGGAACAGCAGT
Source organism: Nitrospirota bacterium (assembly GCA_029858565.1). Taxonomy (GTDB): domain Bacteria; phylum Nitrospirota; class UBA9217; order UBA9217; family UBA9217; genus JAKAHZ01. Next base: position 164,493 of record JAOUEV010000001.1, read on the forward strand.
TCCTCCTCTTTTTCCCTTGCCATGACCGCCTGCCAGTACTTTCCCGCCGCGCCCATTGAGATGCCGATGATGACAATTGCCGCAAGCAGCGCGATGTAGGTGAAACCGGAAGAAGTGCGGAGTGCGGAGTGCGGAGTGCGGAATAAGAAACGGCGGATCTGGTGAGGAACATCCGGCCGGGGGATGTGGTGTTGATTTTTCTCCTCGTCGCAGGTGACGAAGCGAAGGGTCACGTGCTCCGGCGCGTCATTCACTTCGCACTTCGCACTCCGCACTCCGCACTGCGTCTTCATTCCATCTTCCTCTGGCTTACAAAGGCGCCATCGCATTTATACTGCACATCAACAGTGTTCTTTCGGTCCCCTGCTCCGGAACCCTGAAGCAGGTAGAGGATCCGCTGGGGCTGCTGGTCAACGGTGAGATCAAAGACCACGGCCCCGTTCCTGACAGCGCTGTTCCTGTTCGCCCAGAGAAGCTTCACGTCTTTGGGGAGAGGCACCGATATCCGCGCAGCGACCTGACCCGCGGCGGCGGCAACGGACAGATGGCCAGGGATGACCGTCCCACTCTCATCCGGCCGGGGGACCGAAGTGAAAATGACCGCGCGCACCAGAAGGCTGTAAGGCGTTGACGTTCCGGCGGCCAGCGCGGAACGGATAAGGGAGAAGGGCATGACAATGAGCTTTCCGGCGCCTTCGGTAGCCGCGAGGACCGCGGGCTGATCGTTGGAGTAGACCGCGACGGCCCTGCCTTCTTTCCGCGAAGGGATAAAGGCCGGCTTGCCGAAGGGGAGGGTCCCGTTCAGGCCGAGGGGGGAATCGCCGGGGAAGGTTATGTATGCGGCATCGGCCGCAGTCGCGTACTGGAACCCGAACTGTTCGGCAAGGGAGCGGGAACGGTCATTGGAGCCGGACAGGACCACGACATGGCCGCGGCCGAGAACCGTGCGGAGCGTTTCCAGCGTGTCGAGGGTGCTGTCGATGTCGATCAGCAGGTACATGGTATAAAGTCCGGTCAAAGCCTCGCGGGAAAACGCTTCCGCCGAAGTGACGGTCTTGAGGTAAATGCCCTCCTGGGCAAAGGCTTCGCGGAGCAGCTTTTCGGAAAGAGCGCGTTCGATCGACGTGTCGCTCTCTCCGCCGGTCCAGACAAGGAGCCGCGGAAGTGGCGCTGCTATCGGCGTCACCACGACCGGTCCCCGCACGACCAGAGGCCGCTCGTCGAGGAGGACGTCGCCGCTGGTGCCCGGTTTATTCCCGATCACCGACGCCCGCAGGGAAATGGCATAGTCCCCTCCGGGAAAGTCCACGCGGGCGATCTGATGGGTCTGTTCGCCCATGACCAGAGGCAGCTGAATGGCATGGACCCGCTGGCCGATCCCCGCGGTCCGGATCTCGAGTTTGACCGAGCCGCCGGTGAAGGGAATGGTTCCGCTATTGCGGACAGCATAGCGCACCAGGAGCGGCTGGCATGGAGATGCCACGGGGTCGGTTCCGGCGAGCGAACCTTTGACCGAAAGTGTCGGTCTGATGACCAGTCCCACGGAATCCGCCGAAAGGACCGTGCCGCTCACTTCGGTCCGCGCGTCGACCAGGTAGACGCCCTCCTGCAGCGCTCCAGAAGCCAGAGACCGGTCGAACTGCCGCATGCCGCCCGATTCGAAGGCCACCACGGGAACAGACTCGGTGGAAACCGCTTTGCCCGACGGATCGCTGATATGGAGCGTAAGGTTCAGCAGGGGGATGGTCCGTGCCGTGAAGTTGGCGACCGCGACCTGGTAATTGATCTCGTCGTCTGCGGCAAAGGATTCCTGCCGGGGTATGACCTCCAGAAGAACATCGGGGATCTCGAGCGCCAGGGCGAACTGGTTGTTGCTTTTGTCGGTCTCCAGGACAGCATTCTCGCTGTCCACGGCGGCCGTGAGCGAACGGGCACCCGCTTTTCCCGCGAGTTTCCAGGGTACAACAATGACATGCTGGCTTCCCGGTTCGAGCGGCGGGACCTCAAAGTGCGTGATGCGCTGTCCCCCTTTGCCCGGATCGCCTTCGTAGAGCGAGGCCCTGGCCTTGCCCGAAGGCACTTTGCCGCGGTTCGCGACGCCGACACCGATCTCCATGAAAGGCGCTTTTATCGCCGAGACCTGGATGGTCGCGATCAGGTCCGGAAGCCGGGCGCCGAAGGTGATTGCTGCTTCGCGGCTGTCTCCGGGTCCGCTGGAGGAAAGCGCGGCGCCGATGCGGTGCACGCCCTGGGTCATCCGGCCGGGGGTGAACGATATCTTTGCGATCCCGGGTTTCGGGAACTTCTCCCGCTGCACCCGCTTGCCGTCGACCAGGAGTTCCAGTGCCGCTCTGGTCCTGATGTAGGCTGTCGCGGACATGACGATAGGGCCGCGTGCCTCGTAATAGACCGGCCTGTCCGTTGAGAGCGCCAGGATCGCAGCCTCGCCTGCATCGATGAACAGCTGGCCGGAGGAAAGATCCCTCGGCTCATCAGGGAAACCGGGACCCTCGGGAAGAACCGCCGCGATATTATAGCGGAGGCGCCAGATACCGGCGCGGTCCATTGCCGCGGGGAGCGCAAGGGAAAGGTCATTGGGGCCGGAGGTCAGGTTGATCGACCTTGTCTGTTCAGCCCGCTGCCGGCCCGCGGGATCAATGAGCCGAAGCCGGATGACCGCCGGGAGCCCGGCGGAGGACTCGACGCGGAGGACGGCCTGTGCCTGCGGCCCTGCGCCTGCTTCCCAGCGGATGTCGGTGCACCGCGCCTCCGCGCCGATGATCGCGACAGAGAGCGTTCCCTCGCGGCGGCCGCCGGTCCGGGTGAGAAAAGCCCAGGACAGGGGGTACAAGCCCGAAGGAAGGCCTTCGGGGATAATGATCTCAAAGCTCCGGTTTGAGCTGATATGCTCGCTCATTTCCGTTCCCAGGGCGCTGAAGGAAAAGGCGCCGAGCCCCAATCCCGTTGCAGAGATCCGGGCCTTTTGTCCGGGCGCATACCAGGGACGGTCAAAGGAGACATTGCCGCCAGTCGCTGTTCCGGGATCCACGGCGCCCCTGGCCAGTGATCTGCCGCTGGCGTGGTAGACCGCGTACACGACCGGCGACGGGTCTGCGGCGCCGTCCATATCAAAGACAACCTCGGTCCGCTCTCCGGTCAACTGGAAATATCTTTCCTGCCCGGCTGCGCGTGCAATAAGGTCTGCGGCGGCTGTTGTTGCCCCCGTCCTTCTGATGTCCAGAAGAAGCCGGAGGCCGCCGCGCTGCGCGGTCACGGACGGCTGCACGGAGATGCCGAGGGGCGCTGCGGGGTAGGGTTTTGCCTGGGGAGGCACCGTGGACAGCGCTGCACGCGAGGTCACTGCGAACCATCCTTCCGATGACTCGCTCAAGGGGGAAAGGACCCGCTTCCCGTCGTGCAGGCGGTACTGGAGATGATAGATCCCCGGTTCGGCGTCGCGGGGGAACGTGGCGGAATAGGACAGAAGCGCGGTCTGTCCCGCTGCAACGTTAAGGTGGAAGATGGCCTCATCGCGGCGTCTGTCCGGTGAAGGGCCGACGATCCGCACGCCGACGATCTCAGCAGTGCCGGCTTCAGGACCGCTTATCCTGAGGGTTGCGGCCACCGGTTCCCCGGGAACCGCGGTCCGCACCTTACCTCCCGCTTTTGCCCAGAGCACCAGATCGCGCACCAGTTCCTGCTCTTCAGCATGGAGCTGGCCACGGGCAGCGGAGTAATCGCTCATGAGCGTCGTGGCCGCGACCCATCCTTTTCCCAGGGGATAGACGATCAGGGTGGCGCGGCCGTCGGGACGGGCCAGCAGGACCTGCCCTTCTTCAGGGTAACCGGTCAGATAGCCGTCGGTCTCCAGCGCAGGCGATGTCCTTCGCTGCGATGCCAGTGCCGGGTGGGATGCACGGAGCAGCGATGCCCTGAACAGCGATCCGCTGTCCTCGGCCCAGCCCACGCCGGTGATCCCGGTCGTAGCGTTTTCCGGGACCGGCAGGCTGGCGAAGTCCGCGCCGGTCTGCTGGGTGAAGCAGATCACCACGCCCCCGGAGCGAACATACTCGGCGAGACCCGCCTGAAAGTACCGTGATGCGCGCAGTCCTGCCAGGCCGCCCGAGGGAATGAGCAGGACCGGTTTGTGGGAGGCCAGTCCCGCGACGTCGCCGGGTTCCACGAACAGCAAGGATTCCCGGAACCCGGCCAGCATCCCGGGCCAGGGCGCGGAGAGCCCGTTCCGCAGAACAGCGATATCCGGGCCTGCCTTGATCTCCTCCGCAAGGGTCTGGTCGATAATGCCCTTGCGAAAGCCGGTCCGCAGGGACCACGAGGGCTCGGGTTCCGGCTGCTGAAGCGCGGGAGCGACGCCCATCCACGGTCCGCCGGGGTGGTCAGCGAGCGAAAGGGGGTCCTGGGCCGGAGCGGAAGAAGGCACTCCCGTCAGGAGCGAGACAAAGAGTATGACGATGATCGAGATGCGATTCATAGGAATTATCAGGCCGTGAGATGGATGCCCTGAGACGTGAAATGGCAGAGGTGAGACGCGATTTTCCGGACGACCCGGCGATTTTCTCCTCACGCCTGACGTCTTGCCTTTCCGGTGGCGCTACTCAATGAACGTGACCCGGTTGATCTCCTTGAGCGTGGTATCTCCGGCCAGGACCTTTGTGACGGCGGACTGGCGCAGGGTGGTCATGCCTTCGGCAATGGCGATCTTTCTGATCTCCGAGGACGGCCGTTTCTCAAGGATCATCTCACGGATGCGGTCCGAGAGGTCGAGGAATTCGGTGATAGCTTTCCGTCCGCGGAAGCCCGTGTAGTTGCATTCTTTGCAGCCCGCGGCGTCGAAAAACTCATGGTCACGATAGCGTTCGAACTCCAGGGCCGAGTCTTCAAGGTCCTTCCGCGCCAGGGTTACCTTCTTTTTGCAGCGCGGACAGAGCATGCGGACCAGGCGCTGGGCCAGGATGCAGTTCAGCGCGGAAACGAAGTTGTACGGCTCGATGCCCATGTTCAGGAAGCGGCCGAGCACATCAAAGGCATTGTTCGCGTGGACCGTGGTGAACACGAGGTGGCCGGTCAGCGCCGACTGGACGGCGATCTGGGCGGTCTCGGCGTCGCGGATCTCGCCGACAAGGATCTTGTCCGGGTCGTGGCGCAGGATCGACCGGAGGCCGCGCGCAAAGGTGAGGCCCTTCTTCTCGTTCACCGGGATCTGGACCACGCCGCGGAGCTGGTATTCAACCGGATCCTCGATGGTGATGATCTTGTCCTCGCCCGTGTTGATCTCCGTGAGCGCCGCGTAGAGCGTGGTCGTCTTGCCGCTGCCCGTGGGTCCGGTGACGAGCACCATGCCATAGGGTTCCCGAATGCTCTTCCGGAACCGCTTGAGATCGTTCTCATCGTGTCCCAGGCTTTCGAGCTTGAGGGTGCTCACGCCGGCGGTGATGGATTCCTTGTCCAGGATGCGGATCACGATGTCCTCGCCGAAGGACGAGGGCATGATCGAGACGCGGAAGTCGATCGTCTTGCCGGCGGTTCGGAGCTTGAACCGACCGTCCTGGGGCACGCGGCGTTCGGCGATGTCCAGATCGCTCATGACCTTGATGCGCGACACGATTGCGCTGTGATACGCCATGTCAATGGGCTCGGTCGCCGGGTAGAGGACGCCGTCGATGCGGTACTTGATGATGACGTTCTTGTCCGTGGCCTCGATATGGATGTCGCTGGCCCTGCGCTGGATGGCGTCGAAGACCGTGGTATGGACCAGCTTGATGATGGGGCTCTCGTCCTTGTCGATGGTTTCGAGCGACAGGACCTCCTCGCCGTCCTCCTGCTCCTTCACGATCTGGAACTTGAAGTCCTCGGACATCTCGTGGAGCACCCGCTCCGACGTGCCGCTCCGTTTGAGCGTGTCATCGATCGCCGACGGAGAGCTGACACACACCTCGATCTGGCGCTGGAGCAGCATCTCCAGTTCGTCGATGGCCGGGATATTGTTCGGGTCCGCCATGGTGATCACCAGCGTCTCGCCCGAGTCCTCCAAGGGCACGAACTGGTAGCGCTGCATCACGTCCACGGAGATCAGCTCGTTGAACTTGGGATTGATGCGGAAATCCGTGAGGTCAACGTACCGGAGATCGCGCTGCTCGGCAAGGGACTGCGCGAGCATCTCCTCGGTGATCAGTCCTTCGGCAAGGAGGATCTCGCCGATGCGCTTCTGGCGGTTGTCCGACTTTGCCAGGGTCTCGTCGATGCGGGCGGCGCTGACGACCCCTTTTGCGGCGAGGATCTCGCCCAACCTTCTCCTGCGGAACGACGTCATTTTATTCTCGCCCCCATTTCGAAGATCGGCAGATAAAGAGCCACCACGATCACGGCGATCACGACGCCCATGGTAAGCATGAGCACCGGTTCGATCATGGTCGTGAGCATGGTGAGGCGGCTCTCGACCTCCTGTTCATAGAAATCCGATACATCCTCGAGCATCTGCGGCAGGTCGCCTGACGATTCCCCCACCTCGATCATGCGCACGGTCATGTCCGGCGCCAGCCTGGTGCGCTCAAAGGAGTTGGCCAGGCCGACGCCCTCGGTCAGGAGCTGGCGTGACTCCCGCAGACGAAGCGCGATAACTCGGTTCGCCACCACGCCTGCCGTGGTGTCCAGCGCCTGGACCAGCGGAATGCCCCCCCGGAGCAGCGTGGCCAGGGTCCGCGTGAGCTGGGCAAGGATATACTGCATCAGGAGCGACCGCACGAGGGGAATGGCGAGGACAAGCCGGTCGACGGACATCCGTCCCTGATCCGTGCGGTACCACAGGCGAAGCCCGATGCCGCCGCCGACGATCAACAGCGCCAGGAAGGGCGCCAGAGCGGACAGCGTGTCAGCGAACCCGATCATCAGGGTGGTGAGGAACGGGAGCTTGCCGCCCTGGTCGCTGTACATCTGGGTGAAGTTGGGGATGATATACAGGAAAAAGAGCATGATCACCGCGAAGAGCGCGAGGACCAGAAAAACAGGATATGCCAGCGCCGTGACAAGCTTCCGCTGGACCGCCAGCATCCGTTTCTGATAGGTGATATATCGGGTCAGCACGTCGACCAGTGCGCCGCTCTGCTCTCCCGATCGGACCGTCGCGGTGAACAGCGGCGGAAAGAACAGCGGATGCGCGGCCATGGCGTCGGAAAGCGCGGTTCCGCCGCGGACGGCATCGATAATGCCTGCCAGCGCAGATCTGAGCCCCGGCTGCTCCATGCGGCGGTGCAGGATCTCAAGGGCCTGCAGTATCGGCAGGCCTGCTTTCACCAGGGTCATCAGTTCCTGGTTGAAGATCAGGAAGTCCTTCTGGCTGGCCCTGCCGCCGGACATGCCGGTCTTCTTTTTCTGCAGGCTCAGCACCAGGAGACCACGCGCTTCAAGAAGCAGGCGCGCTTCTGAAGCCGTAGGCGCCGTCAATTCGTCGGATAGCGACGTGCCGTCCTCGCGGACCGCTTTATAGGTGAATTGAGGCATACGTATGGATAATACAGATAAATCAAGGGGATGTCAATTGACCTGGCAAATGACATCCCACGCGCCCACGATCAATTCCTTGGAAAGGTCCCGCGATCTCGATGACAGCGGCGCAATGTTCCAGGTCCACGATTCGTCGGGTTCCGGCAGGACCAGGCCTCCGATCGTGGATCCCCTGCTGATGATCGCTCCCGAACCGTCGCGCTTGATGAAACCATGGTCAGCGATGAGGCAGACCGGGCAGGAAAGGGATCGTAATGACGCGTAGTGGGCTTCGGTGATCCTGCCGCACCACTCATCCACGCGATCAGGGGCAAGCCGGCGCATGCGCTGCGACGCGAAGGTCCGAGGGATGACCCAGAGCTGTGACAGGATGTTCAGGGAGACAACGAGGCCGGCGTCCTGCTCGTCATCAGGACGGGAAAACAGCGGCTCGGGCAGTTCGCTCAAGCCCTGCACACCGTTCCTGTACAGCTGTTCCGCAACTCCGGTGACATCATGCTCCGCAAAGGTCACATTGGCGTAGCGCTTCAGTTCCTTCCTTGTCCCCGGAAGGCAGACCACGTCCTTCAGCGCCACTTCCCGGAACATTGCGGAGAGCGCCGCAAGCGGCAGGTCAAGCAGGAGACCGGAGCCGAGGATGACAACCTTGCCGTTGTCCTGACATCGCCTGGCAGCGGACAGGATGAACTGCTGCGTTGCGTCAAGATGGGGCTGCCATGCCTGCTGGTTCGCCCGGGCCCGTGTGCGCATGTCGATCGTCTCGCTGAGGTAGCCCATGTTGCGGACATAGGGCGAGCAGGCGGTCGTGAGAGATGTGTAGAGGTCGAAAAGCATGGGAGTGCAGAATTAGCTGGATCCTGACCCAGAGAAACTGGAAATATCATCTCTGACCCGCCAGGGCCGAGAGGGACTCGTGCTATTATTGCTGCGTTTTACTATGGGTAGTGTCTTTTAACGAGCTTCTCATGAAGGATAAACTCGTGAGGCTAAATATAATGCCGGCCACATATTTCGTCCATCCATCGCTGGAAAAAGGCAAGCCTATTAACTTATTCAAGTCATCTAGAAGAGTAAAACCACCCAACGTAATGAGAAAATATATTATGACGAATTCGAGAGGATGGTTGCGGAGCAAGTAGCCGTATTTATTTTCGGTTAATGCATTGCGTGTATGCTGGTCTTTCATGCGAGGTAGTCCCCTGTGCACTCCCACGTAATTAATCAGTAGATTACATAAGAAATCCTATTGTGTCATTGCGAGGAGCGTTTTTATCGACGCGGCAATCTCGTAGTTTTTGATTTTATGAAATACGAGTTTGCTTCGCTGTGCTCGCAAAGACAGGAAAAAGACTTTTTCAGTGACCTGTTTGTGCAATCCAACTAAACGTACTATCTCAGGCTTTTCCAGTATTTTTTCTGATGAGCAATGGCTGTTTCTATGACCTTCGATGCTTTTGGCGCGTCAGGATCAGACAGGGTCCAGCGGGGGCCGGTCATGGCCTGCAGCACGGAGCGGACGCCTTCGGTCAGTCCTTCAGGGTTGTAGCCGCCTTCCAGCGTGATCAGCACCCTGCCGCCGCATGCGGCATCGGCAATCTCCCGCGCGATCGTAGCGAGGTTTCCAAACCCGTTGCCGGTCACTTGCATCCCGCCCAGGGGGTCCTTGACATAGGGATCGAATCCGGCTGACACAAGCACCAGCTGGGGCTTGTACTCCAGCGCGATCGGTCTCAGGATCCGGGAATAGACGGAGATATATTCTTCATCGCCGAACCCGGCGGGAAAGGGGGTGTTCACGGTGAACCCTTCGCCGCTTCCGCCGCCGACCTCATCGAATCTGCCGCTGCCGGGGTAATGGGGATACTGGTGGGAAGAGAAGAACAGGATGTCGGAGCGGTCATAAAAGGCATGCTGCGTGCCGTTGCCGTGATGCAGGTCCCAATCGATGATCAGGACGCGCTGCAGTCCGTGTTTTTGAACAGCGTATTCCGCCGCGATCGCGATATTGTTGAACAGGCAGAAGCCCATGGCGCGGTCCTGTTCTGCGTGGTGGCCCGGAGGACGGACGAAGGCAAAGACCGAAGACGGAGAGACGAGCGACGAGGGACGAGAGACGAGAACGTCAACTGCCTGGAGCAGGCCGCCGGCCGCGAGGCGGGCGATCTGATAGGAGCGGCTGGAGAGGCCGGTGTCGGGATCGAGCTGGGTGAAGGTCTTTCCGTCGGTCTCCGCGACCCGCTGGATATAGAAGGGATCGTGCACCAGGGCGAGCTCGTTCTCCGTCGCCAGCCGGGGCTCGATCCGGGGGAGGTCCTTGAACTCCTGATCGATCAGGCGGTGGATGATCCTGAGGCGGTCCGGGCTCTCGGGATGAAAATCCCCGGGCTGGTGGTCAAGGTACCGTTCATCCTTGATGATCGCAAGAGTGGTCATAGAGCAGAAAAGGAGATGCGGTGACGCGGTGACGCGGAGAACACTACGCTAACCGATACTAATGTCTCACCATGTCTCCCTGTCTCCGTGTCGTTGTTGCTTCATGATGTCGTTTTGTCAGTCTCTCAATGGTCCCGCGCGTCGGATTTACTGCCGTTCGGTTTTGAGATCGGCGACGGTGCCGCTTCCCGGAAGTTCTTGATGTTCAGGGCATCGAGGAACTTCTGCATTTCAGCTGACGCCGGCAGTTTGGCAGGGACCCTGGCGTCAGGAGCGCAGACCGTCAGGACCGTTCTCACCAGATCCCGTGCGCTGAAGTCCAGCATCTTCCTGATCTCGATGGGGGCGGCTCGTTCGATCAGCAGGGGCGTCTCGCGGTACCAGCCCGTGCCGACCGGCGGGGTGATGGGACCGCAGGGAAACTGTCCGGCCGATCTTGTCCGCTTGCCGGTCTTCTGCGCATAAGCGGATATGTCGGCACGGAGCTGTTGGAGGCCTTTGAATGCGGGATTCGAGCAGATGCCCGCCTTGCCCCAGCAGATGGGGTCGAACCGGGACATGTTGATGCCGCAGCAGAGAACATGGGACCCGGGAGCTATCTCCGGCGTCTCACGGATGATGATGTAGAAATAGTCGTTCTTGTACTCGTAGGTTGCGATCCCTTTTCCGGTCATGGCGTGCACCGCCTTCCTGAAGTGAGCGGGGAGCGGATCTGCCGTTCCCCGCCGGGAATGCTATTTTGAGCCCTTCTTCTTGGGTTTTGCCTTTGTCTTGGACTTTGCCGCCGGCTTGGCCTTTGCCTTGGGTTTTGTTTTGCACTCCTCCAGGGCCCTCTTGGTCTTGTCCAGGTCCTGGTTCTGCATCTCAAGCATCTGGCTCAGCTTTGCGTTGTCCTGCTTCAGGACCTCGATCTCCTTACGCGCGGCATCACGCTCGTTCCGTGCCTTGTTGCCGACAAAGAAGCTGATAATGAGCAGGATGGTGACAACTGCCGCCAGGGAGATGAAGATCAACTTTGCTTTCTGTGCATCATCCATGCTGCTGCGTTCCGGTCTGTCCATGCTGATAAGTTCCTCCTTGGGAAATTAAGTAATAAAGCGATAAGCGCTAAGAAGTAAGCAGCCAATGCCGTTGTCTGCCTACTGCTTACCGCTTCAGAGCTTTTTCTAATGGTACCTTTTCACCTCGAACCGGGAGAGCGTGATCTCCGTGCCCGGGGGGATGCCCGCCTTCTGCATGGAGATGCTGATCTGCTGCTGTGCCGTGTCAACGCCTTCCAGGTCCGGGAGCAGCAGACCGCGTCTGCGGCCGGCCGCGACAATGACCCCGTAGCGCTTCGGGTCCAGGTCTTTCAGGTCCGTGACCGGCTCGGGCGGGGACAGGACGTCCACGGAGTATTCAAGGCCTGCCAGTTCGTGGGGCCTGACGGCGGGGAAACGGGGATCGCAGGTAGCCGCGCTGATGGCGTTCCGTATGATCTCCTGCGCCACGTTGGGCTCACAGGGCTCGAAGGTGCCGATGCACCCGCGCAGCATGCCCCGGACCTTGAGTGACACGAACACGCCCGCTTTTGCGTTCATTTCGGGCGTCAGGTCCTGGTCACGAAGGGGCAGCACCCGGCCCTCGTTCACGTAGAGCTCAATGGTGTCCTTCGCCAGCGTGACAAGGGGATGCATTACCTCTCCCGTTGTACCACGTAATCGGCAAGCGCCGACAGCGCCTGCCGGGCAGGTGAATCAGGGAAGACCGCGAGCGCCGCCTTGGCGTCGTCGGCAAGGGACTGGGCATAACGGATCGCCTCGTCCACGACCCCGTACTTTTCCATGAGCTTGATCGTGTAGGCAAGGTCCTCGTCGGTCATGGCGTCGGCGCTCAGGATCGTGCGGATCGCGCCTTGCTCGTTGTGGTCGGCCTCGCGCATGAGGTAGATGAGCGGAAGGGTGACCTTGCCTTCGGCAAGGTCCTTGCCCAGCACCTTGCCGAGCTGCTTCTGGTCGGCGGAATAATCGAGGGTGTCGTCGGTGACCTGGAACGCGAGGCCGAGCTTCCGGCCATAGGCGGCCAGGGCGTCCTCCTGGGACAGGGGCGCCTTGCCGATCACGGCGCCCAGTCGGCAGGCGGCGGTGATCAGCACGCCGGTCTTGCATTCCACGATGCGGAAGTAATCGGCCTCGGTCATTTCCGGATTCTGGATCTGCATGAGCTGGAGCACTTCGCCTTCGGACATGGCGGTGGTCGTTTCGGACAGGACGTCCATGACCCGCTGGTTGTGCAGCCGCACGCCGTGATAGAGCGCCTTGGAGTAGAGATAGTCACCCACGAGGATGCTGGCCTGGTTGCCCCAGATGGAGTTGGCAGCGGACTGGCCGCGGCGCACCTTGGCCTCGTCGATCACATCGTCATGAAGGAGCGAGGCGGTATGGATGAACTCGACCACGCTGCCGAGGACATATTCAGCGTCATGGCTGCGGTAGCCGCAGATGCGCGCGGACAAAAGATGCAGGAGGGGACGGAAACGCTTGCCGCCCGCTCCGAGGATGTATTTGCTGACCTGCTGGATGAGCGCGACATCGGTGCCCAGGCTCTCATGGATGTGCGACTCCATGCGCTCCATGTCGGATTTGTATTCCTTGAGGATGTCCTGAATGGTCGTGATCATGGCGATTTTCCAAGAAAACTGGTTGAATAATAGGGGGAAATCTGTGGAAAGTCAAGTGCTACAGCTTCATCGCTTCCTGCACCCGGCCGAGCATTTCCCGTGCAACGATCCGGGCTTTGGCCGAACCCGCATCAATGATCTCCTGGACCTGCTTCGGGTTGGCGATCAGTTCCTTCCGCTTGTCCTGGATCGGCTTGAGATAGGCGAGCAGGTGTTTGAGCAGTTCTTTCTTATCGTCCACGCACCCGATGCCGGCCTTGGGGCATTCGCGCTTCACGTGGTCGCACCATTCCCTGGGCGCGAAGATCTGGTTGAGCGAGTAGAGCGGGCAGATGTCGGGATTGCCCGGGTCCGTGCGCCGCTGACGCGCGGGGTCCGTGACCATGGCCATGACCTTCTTGGTGATCGATTCGGGCGTATCCGAGAGATAGAGGCAGTTGTTGTAGCTCTTGCTCATCTTGCGGCCATCGGTGCCCGGAAGCTTGGGGTACTGGGTCAGGAGCGGCTGGGGATCGGGGAATACCTCGCCGTAAAAGGAATTGAACCTCCTGCCGATCTCGCGGGTCAGCTCCAGGTGCGGCAGCTGGTCGATGCCCACGGGCACGTAGTCCGCCTCGTAGATCAGGATGTCCGCGGCCTGCAGCACGGGATAGCCCAGGAACCCGTAGGTGTAAAGGTCCCGGTCGTTGATCTGTTCCATCTTTTCCTTATATGTCGGCACTCGCTCCAGCCAGGGGAGCGGAGTGATCATGGAGAAGAGCACGTGCAGCACCGCGTGCTCGGGCAGCTGGGACTGCTGGAACAGGACGGACTTGTTCGGATCGAGCCCGGCGCTGAGCCAGTCGATCACCATTTCATGCACGAAGGTGCGCATCTTCGACGTGTCGCTGTACTGGGTGGTGAGCGCGTGCCAGTCGGCGATGAAATAGTAGCATTCGTACTCTTCCTGGAGCGTGCGCCAGTTGTCGAGCGCGCCCATGAGGTTGCCGAGATGGAGCAGCCCGCTGGGCTGCATGCCGCTGAGGACCCGTTTCTTTTTGGACATGATTTTACAATCCTCCGTCGCCCAGCAGCAGCGAAAGCAGCGGCCGGATGACCGGCGTCATGATCTTGCCGAGCACGCCCATCATGATGAGCGCCATCAGGATCAGCGTGCCGTAGGGCTCCAGGCGGTAGTACATCATCGCCTGTCGGTCCGGCAGCGCCCAGTAGACCACGCGGCTCCCGTCGAGCGGAGGGATGGGAATGAGGTTCAGGACCGCGAGGACGACATTGATGACCACTGCGTAGCCGAGCATGAGCGTGAGCGGCACGGCGATCCAGGACCAGTAGGGCTCGGGAACGTTGCCCTCAAGTCCCGTCATGACCACCCGGAGGAAGAGGGAACTTGCGACGGCCATCACGATGTTGATGCCGGGACCGGCGAGCGCCGAGAGCGCCATGCCTTTCTTCGGGTCCTTGAAGTACGCGGGATTGATGGGGACTGGCTTGGCATAGCCGAAGAGCATTCGTCCGTCGGTCAGCACAAAGAGCATGAGCGGCATCAGGACCGTTCCGAACAGATCGATGTGCGAGATCGGGTTCAGGGTCAGCCGGCCCATTTCCTTTGCCGTGGGATCTCCGAGCCGGTAGGCGACCCATCCGTGGGCAACCTCGTGCAGCACAATGGCGAAGACCATGGGCGCGGCCATGACGGCGATCTTTTGTATGGTGGTCAGTTCGGTCATAAGTAAGCTATTGCGGCAGGAGCGTGAACTTGCCGTTCTCCACCTTGATCAGGAAGAGTTTCTTGACCGCCTCGCCCGAGCCGACAAAGGACGTGCTTCCGGACACACCGGGAAAGTCCCTTGTTCCCAGCAGCGCTTCCCGTACCGCCGCAGGCGTCTCTTTTCCCTGGTCCAGCGCAGCGAACACCATGGCCGCCGCGTCATAGGCCTGGGAGGACAGCAGGTCCGGGTCTTCCTGGTACGCGGACCGGTAAGCTTCCACGACCGCCTTGACCGCCGGTTCCGGGCTCTCGGGACAGAATCCGTCCACGAATACCGCGCCCTCTGCGTGCTGGCCCGCGCGCTCGATCAGGTCCGGAAGATGCCAATTGTTCGATCCGATCAGCGCCTTGCCCGTGATGTTGTAGAACGCCAGCTGGGGGATCAGGAGTCCCACGCGGTCGGCATAGCCGGGCAGATACAGCGCATCGAAGGTCGGGACGTACATCTGGAACAGACGCTTGCGCTCCTGGTCATCGTCGGGGATCGGGATCTTCTGCGAGCGCATATCGATCTCGATGATCTTCTTGATATAGGGCCCGAAATCATTCGCATCGGCCGGATAGGTGATGGTCGCCAGGATCTCGGCCTCTTTCCCGAGCTCCCGCGAGAAATGCCGTGTCAGGTCGCGTCCATAAGGGTCATCGGGCGCCAGGATCACGAACTTCCTGAATTGCAGGCCCATACCGTACCGTGCGGCGGCGATCGCCTGCGACGCATTGGTGAGAGCGTTCCGGAAGATCCAGGGGCTGAGCTCGGTCAGCCCCGTGCCTGAAGCCGTCGGCGTGATGACCGGCACCTGGAGTTTGGCCAGAGAGGGCGCCAGCGCCTCGACCTCGCGGGTCAGGAGCGGACCGACAACTGCAACGACGTTCTTCTGCACAAGCTCGGCCAGGCCGCTGACGGCTTTCTCGGGATTGCCCTCGGTGTCCTTGATGATGAGTTCGACGCGGCTGTCGGGATGTTCGGTGTTGTAGGACAATGCCGCCAGCTGGATGCCTTTCAGCACGCGGTCGCCGAAGAAGGAGGCCTGTCCGGTCTGGGGTACCAGGACGCCCAGGGCGTACCGCGGCTCGGTGAGCTTGGCCGTGGCATCAGCGAGCAGCATTTCCGCGCGGGTCTTTTCGGGATGCGCCGCGAACCGTTCGAGGAAAGCTTTTGCCGCCGCGACCGCGTCGCGATAATGGCGTTTCTCGATCAACACGGTCGTGCGTCGGAGCAGGGCAAGGTCAGCGGGATAGGTCTTGTCTTCGGCAAGGGTCGCGATGTCGTCGTCGGACAGTCTCTTTTCGATGAGGTCGCGCACGCGGTCGCGGTATCCCGCCCGCTGTTTTTCGTTCGGCGCGTTCTGTGCAAGCCAGGCGAACTCCCGGACAGCGGGGAGCAGCCGGTCCTTTGCCAGATAGGAAAGGGACAGCACTTCGGCGATGCGCTGCAGCTTCTGCGGGTCGGTGATGCCGGTACGCTCCGAGAGATTGCCGATAGCGAGGTCGTATTCCTTGATCTCGAAATAGCAGAGGCCGATCCGGTACTTTGCCTCGATGATGAGCGGGGATCCCGGATGGCGCTCGATCAGGTCCATATAGTACTTGAGCGCCAGCGGGTAGTTCCGGAGCGTGAACTGGACGTCACCCATGAGCGACCGCGCGCGGTCGTCATGGCGGCTCGTGGGATAGGTGACGAAGAAGCCCTCCACGGTCTTGGCCGCCTGCTCATACTGCTTTTTCACGTAGAGCGATTCAGCGTGGTTCAGGAGCGCAGCGGCGTCCTTTTCCCAGGGGGCTTCGGGAATCATCGCGGGCGCACAGCCAAGGACCAGGATCGCTGAAAGGACGATGAGGAGCAGGACAGGCGTGAGGAGGGACCTCAAGTGCATGGGTTACTTGCCCTTCTTTGCCGCTGCCTCGGCCATTGCGGCCTTGCGACGGGCGCGAAGGTTCTCTTCTTTCCGCTTCCGTCTTTGACGGATCTCTTTGTCACGAATGCGCATTCTGGTGGTCTCCTTTCAGGGGTGGTCGCTGAGGATTCAGCCTGCACACTATAGCGAAGAAACCCCTGTTTGTCAATAACTTGCTGGGCGATTTCCCGGGGGCTATCCCCTGCGCAGGATAAAAAAAGCCGGGGCAAAGTGCCCCGGCCTGTTTGCAATCGGTGTTTCCGCCTGTTCTGAACTAGGGAGTTGCCGGTCTCCAGGCAAAGCGGAAGCTCTGGCCGCCGAACTGGTAGCTGATGCCGAAGTAGGCGAGATTGTAGCGGTCTTGGGTGAGCTCGTTGTAGAAGTACGGCCCATTTCCGTCAAGGTCTCTCACGTCGATGGTGGTTGTGCTGAAATCGATGCCCCACTTCTGGTTCCGCCGTAGCAGAGTGTTCCCCGTGACTCCATCCCAGTCATCGAGCGATATTTCGTATCCACCCAAGAGGCTGTTCAGGAGTGTCGCATCAGTCACTTCCACATATCCCGTGCCGTTGTGCTGATACCATTTCACATGCAGCGTCTGAACAGCATTGTAGTTAGCCGCGTCAACATCGAAGCGTATTGCCGGGACGAACACGATCGGATTGCCGTTCGCATCGACCGGGTTGGCCAGGGAGAACTCGAATTTCCCGATTTCCACCGGACCGGAACCATTATTACGCGCGAGCACCCAGTCTCCCGCGGGAGTGTCGGTCGTCAACTGGGCGGCAACGTCGCCGGTGATGAACTGTAAGTGCCAGTTGCCCGTGCTTGTTACGTCCGAACTCACGTAAAGAATGTCCTTGAAGCAGCGGTATTCGTCACTGGAATCTTGGCGCGTCCCCGTGCTCGTGGTGCTGGTTGATCCTGTGGAAAGTGCATTGCCCGTATCGTACGTTACGGATATGAGCGAGATCGGGCCCGGAGGGGTCAATGTGTACTCGACTGTGGGAGCGCCTGAAGTCGGGCAGATGGCGAAGAATTCGGAGTTGTCATAATAGTCGTTCAGGTCAAAGTAGAGCTGATAGCCTGTATACATGGTAGCCGTGTCATAGGTGGACAAGCTGGTGATGCTTGCATAGTCGCCCATGAACACGAAGGACTGTCTTCCGTTAATGCATGTATTCGTTGTAAGGTCGCAGTTGCGGATCACGTCCTTAATCGTGCCCAGGATGTCGTCGGTCCGGGAGAGCGCTTCGAGGCTGCCCGCGCTCATGGTCACGTTGCTCGCAAGGGTGCTGACCGAGAGAGTTGCCACGCCGCTTGTGGAGTCGACGGTGCCGACGTTCATGGTGTCAGGTGTGAAAGCGGATAACGGGATCGACAACAGATTGTCGTAGGTAGCGTCGCCCTGGAGCGAGATCATGCCGACCGGCGTCGATCCTGCCATCTGTACCAGCATCCAGTCAACATCAAAGACAGCGCTGGCGTCCATGCCGGTTATATCCAGGTCGGGCACTTTCGCGATGATATCGGCGAGGCTAATCGTCTTTTCAAGGGTGAAGGAGAAGTTGCCCGACGCATCAAGGGTTGAGGTCTTTCTCAGGATGAAATTGACCACATCGATGTTCGCTCCCTGCATTTTCGCGATCGGTATCGCCCAGACCGTATCAGCGGTCGCGGTCGCCGCCGCAGCGCCTGCCCGCAATGCTGCAGCCGCTCCCGTTGCTGCAACTGTACCGGTCAACTGCACGGAGTTCTTCGCAGCCGGTGCCGGTGCGCTACCACCGCCTCCGCTGCTGCATGCGGAGAGTCCTGCCGCGAGAAGGACCAGTATCAATACTGATGCCGACCATCTGTCTCCCGTTGCTATCTTCATTTGCATCTCCTCCCTGAGGTGGCAATCCCCCGGTTTCACGTTCCAGCTTCTGTTTCCGGGGATAGATAGAGCCTAGCCGAAGTGACCGGCCTCTGTCAAGGCAAAACAAACACTGTTTGCCGCAGGATGGTCTTTGCACAAATATTTTTTCGTGCTCTGCGAATGATGGCGTATAATTATGACCGAATATTTTATTCCGGAGGCGTCATGATGTCCAAATCGGTCGTCAGTCTGTTCGTTCTTGACGGTTCGGGTTTCGGCACGCTTGGAGCGGCTGCCGGCGGATATTCCGTGGACTTCCGCGATACCCTGACCAATGCGTCCGTTGCCACGGCAACGGTCAATTTATGATGGACAATGCGACCGGCGGCCTGGCGAACGGTTCCTGGACAGCTGCGACGGCAACGGTCTACTATTCCGCAGTTGCGGCGGACGGCACGCTCGGCGCGTGGTCCACGACGACCGCTCTGCCCCAGGCTCTTTTTGCCCAGGGTGCCGTTGTTGTGCGCGGCAGGATCTACGTGGCAGGCGGGAACGGTTCCGACGGCAACCCGGTCAAGACAGTGTACTCGGCACAGCTTAAGAGCGATGGGACGCTTGGCGCGTGGTCGACGCTTGCCAGTCTGCCGGCGGTCCGCGCTTATCATTCATTTGTTTCGGTTGCCGGGTATCTCTATGTGCTCGGTGGCACGGATTCTGCTGCGGATCCGACCAGCAACGTTGAAAGCTCCTCGCTAAAAACGGTTTACAATGCTCAGATAAATATCGCCGGCGGCAACGTTACCATTGCGAGTGAAGGTTCCTATAATCCGTACAACCACTCCAATGCTTTCTTCGCCGATTCCGCCGGCAAACCACATGTCATCATTTTGGGTGGTAGTGATGTTGGATCAGGTGCTCCGAAGAATGGGGTTTTTGTCTGCACCCAATGATCAATAAGCAGTAGTGGCAATGAAGAATATATTCAGGGGACGGCTGCAAGGTCGTCCCTTTTGTTTCTCCATCGGTGCTGAGCAGCGTCAACGCCGGCCGCAGTTCACTGTTTTTTCTCTTGATTTATTGCATCTGATAGATTAGATTATATCCGCTTATCGACCGGGACGGGCGAGTAGCTCAGCTGGGAGAGCGCCGCGTTCGCAATGCGGAGGCCGAGGGTTCGATCCCCTTCTCGTCCACCAACTTTACGACCCATCATCGGACAAAGAAAAGCCTTGCAGGCATATCCTGCAAGGCTTTTTGTTTTCGTTCTCCCGTTTTCCTTACCCTAGGGATTGAACAGGTGATCGTCCGATTCGGTCCTGCCTCCCGCCACTTTCACTATCCTGCCTTCGACGGTCAGTTTCCCTTCCGCGAACAACTGTATGGCCCGGGAGAATATCCGGTGCTCCTGTTTCAGGATCCGGGCAGCAAGCGTATCCTCCGTGTCGTTGTCCAGGACCGGGACAATAGCCTGAATGATGATCGGCCCGGTGTCCATGCCCTCGTCAACGAAATGGACCGTGCAGCCCGAGAATTTTACGCCATGGTCGATCGCGGCCTTCTGGACATGGAGACCCGGGAAGGAGGGCAAGAGAGCCGGGTGGATGTTCATGATGCGGTTCGGGAAGGCCTTGACGAGCGTTCCCGTGATGATGCGCATGAAACCGGCGAGGATCACGAGATCAACACCATGCTTCCGGAGCTCCTGCACCAGCAACCCGTCGTATTCCTCGCGTTTGCCTTTATAATCCCTGGCGCTGATGTGCACTGCCGGGATGTTGTGCGTCCTGGCGCGCTCCAGGGCGTATGCGTCCGCCTGATCGCTGATCACCACTGCGACCTCGGCTGTAAGAGAGCCGTTCCCGATATTGTCGATGACCGCCTGGAGGTTCGAGCCCCGGCCGGAGACGAGGACGCCGATCTTGATCTTTTTCATGGTATGAAAAGGAGCCGGTACCCTGTAGCCTGTAGCCGGGATGTCTTTACCGGCTACAGGCGCCTGGCTACTGGCAACGAGGTCCTATTTCTTCTCCTCGTACTTCACTACCTGCTTGCCTTTGGCGATCTCTCCGATGAGGAACGCCTTTTCCCCGAGCTTCTGGGCCTTTTTGATGACCTTGTCCGCCTGTTTCTTCGGGACCACGAGGATCATGCCGATGCCCATGTTGAAGGCCCGGTACATCTCCGCGTCGTCCACGCCGGCTTTCTTTTTGAGGAGTTTGAAGATCGGAGGGATGTCCCAGGTGCCCTTGGTGATCACGGCTGTCGTGCCCCTGGGAAGGACCCGCGGCGTGTTCTCGGTGATGCCGCCGCCGGTGATGTGCGCCATGCCCCGGACATCAAAATCCTTCATCAGTGCCAGAAGTGTCCTGACATAGATCCGCGTGGGCGTGAGCAGCGCTTCTCCAAGCTTGGGTCCGCCCAGTTCCGTAAGAATGTCGTCAACGCCGTAGCCGGCCTTTTCGAACAGGACCTTCCGCACCAGCGAATAGCCGTTGGAGTGAAGGCCTGATGATGCAAGCCCGATCACCTGGTCGCCCGGTTTGATCCGCGATCCGTCAACGATGTTCTTCTTCTCGACCACGCCCACGGCAAAACCCGCGAGATCGTACTCTCCTTCGCTGTAGAAGGAGGGCATCTCCGCGGTCTCGCCGCCTATGAGCGCGCAGCCGGCCTGTTTGCATCCATCGGCGATCCCTTTCACCACCAGGGAGTGGTTCTGGGGCATGAGCTTTCCTGTGGCAAAGTAATCCAGGAAGAACAACGGCTCGGCGCCCTGGACAACGATATCGTTCACGCACATGGCGACCAGGTCGATACCCACGGTGTCGTGCCGGTTCATCATGAACGCGATCTTGAGCTTGGTGCCGACGCCGTCGGTCCCGGACACCAGGACCGGGTTCCTGTACTTCTTCAGGGCAAAGAGGCCGCCGAAGCCTCCGATGTCCGTGAGAACTTCGGGCCGGAAGGTCGACTTCACGAAGGGCTTGATTTTCTGGACAAAAAGGTCACCAGCGTCAATATCGACACCTGCGTCTTTATAGGTGATCGTCATGGTTCTCCTCTGCCACGGGGTTATGAAAAATCGGCACAATACTACAGGTAACCATTGGTGATGTCAACACTTTTCACGGGGTGGGAACAGGGGGGCGATGAGCGTTATTTCGTCACTTTCTGCTGGATGCTCTTGACCGTGCTATTGTTCATGAGTTCCAGGAACTTCGGATTGGCCAGGAGCGTTGCAATGTCGCCGGCGGTCACGGCCTGCATGATCGCGGGGTCCTCCATGGCCTTCTGGAAGGACGGATCGTCCTTGAGGGACTGGATCATGGACATGATCTCCTGGTCGGCGATCATCTGCTTCTGCAGGGACTGTACCTGAGCTGCGTGGTCCGCGGGCGGCGAGGACACGCCGGAACCCTTGGCCCGGATCACGCGCACTGATGTGTCCTTGACCGTGACCGTACCCATGGACTCGGTCCGGATCGTATAGACCCCGGTGGACAGGGAGAGGACCTCTCCGGTCAGCACGGTTCCGTCATACAGCTCGATTACCTTTAGTTCCCCGGCAGACAGCATTCCTGCCGAAAGAACCAGGACAGTGAGAATCATAAGGATGAACGGAACGGTGCGTTTCATAGGGCCTCCCGGAATCACCATACGTAACTATATACCGAAAAGCGGGTTGATGCAAGTGTGATCAAGTGTCATGTCAAGTGTCACCGTGCCGCGCGGGACTGCCGCGTCTGTCCGCACCACGATCTTGCGCGCTTTTGTCCGGCCCAGCAGGATCGGAATGTTCCTTTTCTTCTGTCCCAGGGCCGTGGAAAGGTCCGCCGGGTGCACCCGCAGGACCGCATCGCTGCCCGGCGTGATATCCGCCAGTACGCTGGTCATGAGCTTCAGGAACCGGGAGGAGGCCACAAGCTGGCCGAATGCCGGATGATACGGGCCGGCAACGACCGTGCCTGGACGGGCCAGTGTCTCGGTGTGCTGAAGCCCGATCCGTATCACATCAATGCCTGCGGCCTCGAACTGTTCCTGGGCTTCGGCACACCAGGCAACTGCGTCCTCCCGTGCCAGGGGAGCGTACACCCCGTCGTGAAACAGCTTCTCCAGCGGCGTGTCGCGGATCACGAGCACCGGGTAGATGCGCACCATATCAGGTCCCAGCTCAACGGTCCTGATGACGGTCTCCCTGAACCGCGTCCTGCTGTCCTTGGGCAGGCCGGGCATGAGCTGGTACCCGATGAGAAAACCCTGCTCACGGAGCAGGCGCGTGGCCGCGACGGTGTGTTCTGATGTGTGGCCGCGGCCGGAGTGGTGGAGGACATCGTTATCCAGTGATTGGACACCCAGTTCAACAGTTGCGACCTGATGCTTCCGGAGCAGGGCAAGCACTCCCGGCGTGATCCTGTCAGGACGCGTGGATATCCGGATGCTCCGCACTTCTCCGGCATCGAGGAACGGCCGCACCTCGCGCAAATAGGCCTGCTGCAGCTCCGGCGGGAGCGCGGTAAAGCTCCCGCCGTAGAATGCCACCTGGACATCGCGGGGTCGCTCCGCGGCCTGTATTCCCGCCTCCTGATGACCGTCACTGGCCTTTGCTGCGAGGAAGGAACGGATGGTCGCAGGGACCGATGCGGGGTGAACAGCGCTCTTTTTTCCGGTGATCCGCTTCTGGTCACAGAACACGCACTGGTGGGGGCAGCCGGCATGGGGGATGAAGAAAGGGATGATCATAGCGCTACGCTCGAATGCGGAGTGCGGAATGTGGAATGCGGAGTGAAGGACAAGATCCGAGCCTTTACTCCTGACGTCTGACTTCTGTCTCCTGGTTCCTGAACTTTACAAGCGCTTCCCGTGCCGCGCGCTGTTCCGCTTCCTTTTTGCTCCTGCCAATGCCGCGGCCGTAGACCTCTCCTTTGATCGAAAGCTCGACGGTAAACTCCTTCTGGTGGTCCGGGCCGGACTCGGTGACGACGCGGTAGTCCGGGAGCGTCCGCATCCGTTCCTGGCAGAGCTCCTGGAGATCGGTCTTGGCATCGGCCCCGGTCCCGGCCGCAGGCGCGTTATTCAGGGAATCAAGAAAGAACCTGCTGATGAACGCGGCAGCCGGCGGAAGTCCGCCGTCCAGGTAGAGGGAGGCGATCAGGGCTTCGAGGGAGTCGGCCAGAAGCGAGTCCTTGTCCCGACCGCCGGTCTGCGCCTCGCCCTTGCCGAGGCGCAGGAACTCGCCCAGCCCGATCGACCGGGCAATGGCCGCCAGGGACTGCTCGCTCACGACCGAGGCGCGGAGGCGCGACAGCTCACCCTCGGGCGACTGCGGGCGCATCTCCATCAGGATCTCGCTCACGACGAGGTTCAGGACCGCGTCGCCCAGGAATTCCATGCGTTCATTGTGCTCGGAGAGCCTGTTCTCGTTGGCGAAGGATTTATGAGTAAGGGCGCGCTCCAGCAGGACGGCATTCCTGAAATCATAGGACATCCGCTGCTGGAGCGCGTGGAACTGAGGCATGCTAGTTCCGGAACTTCTTGAAGATGACGGTGGCATTGGTGCCGCCGAAGCCGAAGGAGTTCGACATGGCCACGTCGAACTCCTGCTTCCGGGCAGTGTTCGGCACGTAATCGAGGTCGCACTCCGGATCCGGGTTCTCGAGGTTGATCGTCGGAGGAAGGATCCCGTGCTCCATGGCGAGCAGGCTGATGACCGCCTCGACGCCGCCGGCCGCACCCAGGAGATGGCCGGTCATGGACTTGGTCGAACTGACCGGAACCTTCCGGGCGTGCTCGCCGAAGACCGACTTGATGGCCATGGTCTCAAGCTCGTCGCCGTACTTCGTTGACGTGCCGTGGGCGTTGATGTAGCCAACCTCGGACGGAGCGACGCCCGCGTCCTTGATCGCCATGGCCATGCACCGGGCCGCGCCTTCGCCGTTGGGCGCAGGCGAGGTGATGTGGTAGGCGTCGCCCGAGGCTCCGTAGCCGATGATCTCGGCGTAGATGCGGGCACCCCGTTTTTTCGCGAACTCCAGCTCCTCGAGGATGACGATCCCTGATCCCTCGCCCATGACGAATCCGTCGCGTTGGGAATCGAAGGGCCTGCTGGCGCGCTCGGGCTCGCTGTTCCGGGTGGAGAGCGCCTTCATGGCGTTGAACCCGCCGACCGCCAGGGGACAGATGGTCGCTTCCGTGCCGCCGGCGATCATGGCGTCGATCTCGCCCCGCTGGATCCATTTGAACGCGTCGCCGATGGAATGGGTGCCCGTGGCGCATGCCGTGACCACGCTGATGTTCGGACCCTTGGCCCCGACGCGCATGGAGATATGTCCGGCCACCTCATTGACGATGACCATGGGAATGAAGAACGGCGTGATCCTGCGGTAGCCCTTTTCCCGGTAGGCGTCATAGACCCGTTCGATGGCGGGAAGGCCGCCCATGCCCGCGCCTACCATGACACCGATGCGATCGGCGTTCTCCGGGGAGATGATGAGCTTCGAATCTTCCATGGCCATCTGGCTGGCGGCGATGGCCAGATGGATGAAACGGTCCATCTTTTTGATCTCTTTTGGCTCGATGTACTTGGCCGCGTCGAATCCCTTCACTTCTCCGGCGATCTGGGTGGGGATATCCTTGTCATCGAACTGGGTGATCGGGCCGATGCCGGACCTGCCCGCCGCTATGCCCTGCCACGAAGATTCCGTATCCAGACCGACGGGCGTGATCATGCCGACGCCGGTTACCACGACTCTGCGCTTCAAAGGATGTACCTCCTGCATGCTTTAAAATCCGAAAAGCCAAAAAACCCGACCTCGTTCTGAGGGAGGGGGTCTTCTGGCTTTCGGAAAGTCCAGCAAAAAGAACGTAGTGCCGATGCTGCCTTTACTTCGCTTTTGCCTTGATGTAATCGATGGCGTTCTGGACCGTAGCGATCTTCTCCGCATCTTCGTCCGGGATCTCGACGCCGAACTCCTCTTCGAGGGCCATGACCAGCTCGACCGTATCGAGCGAGTCAGCGCCCAGGTCGTTCACGAACGATGCTTCGGGCTTCACGTCGCTCTCCGGCACGCCAAGCTGCTCGGAAATGATCTTTTTTACCTTGCCTTCAACTTCTGCCATTGTATCCTCCTCTGGAAACAGTCGATAATTCATCAGTCGTCAGTCGACCGGTTGGTCGTTACATGTACATGCCGCCGTTCACGTGGATCACCTGGCCGGTGATGTATGCCGCGGCCGGGGACGCCAGGAACCGAACCGCATTCGCCACATCCTCGGACGATCCCAGACGGCCCAGCGGGATCTGCTTGGCCAGGTCCTGCCGCACCTGCTCGGAGAGCGCCTGGGTCATGGCCGTATCGATGAAGCCCGGGGCAACGGCGTTGGCCGTCACGTTCCTGTTGGCGTATTCGCGCGCAATGGTCTTGGTCAGGCCGATCAGCCCGGCCTTGGACGCCACATAGTTCGCCTGGCCAGCGTTGCCCATGGCGCCCACGATGGACGCGATGTTGATGATCGTGCCGCTGCGCTGCTTGGTCATGTGCTTGAGCGCGGCTTTGGTGCAGAGGAACGAGCCTTTCAGGTTGATCGAGAGCACCAGGTCCCAGTCCTCGTCCTTCATCCGCAGGATCAGTCCGTCGCGGGTAATGCCGGCATTGTTCACCAGAACATCGATCCTGCCGAACTTCTCCACCACCTGGTCGATCATTCCGGTCACTTCGGCCGAGGCGGCCACGTTTGCCTTGAGGGCCAGTGACTTCCGGCCCTTTGCCTCGATGTCCGCCGCGGTCTTCTGGGCTGCTTCGAGGTTCACGTCGCAGATGGCCACATCGGCGCCGTCCGCGGCGAGGCCCAGCGCAATGTCCCGGCCTATGCCCTGTGCAGCGCCGGTGACGAGTGCTATTTTTCCGGAAAGCATCATGAACTTCTCCTCGGAAAAGACAAAAACCAGGAAATTATATCTCGCAGAGGCACGAAGCACGCAGAGAAAGCAGGACCCGGAATTAAGACTTCTCTGTACTGCAGTGCGATGACATGCTCATGGCGAGCGGAGCAAACTTTTTACGCCCGCAGCCTTGGCCGGTACCGTAGTATTTTCTCCGGTGATAACGATCTGGCCGGGGCTGTTGTAATTTGCAGGGGCAACTATACCATTTTTCGACACTTTGAGGCAAGTACTTTTCTAGGGAACCGGATCCGCGTGGGCTTGCGGGCTCAGGCGGCCCACCGTCGCTTTTGCACGCTCCCCCGGCATCTGGAGATGCGCGGTTATTGTCAAAATTAGACCGCAAAATCAGCCGGTTGTGCCGATAATTGTATTGATAAGTTCTCGTGCCCGTGCTATTTTTCTTCCATAGCTTCACGCAGGAATCTTTTCGCTGAAGGATCATGCGCTTTCACTGGATCGCTGGTTCTCGTGGGAGCGATCGTAGCGCAGAAATCGAGTCGTTTGTTCAACCTGGGGGGGCTTCTATGATCATCAAAGAGCTGAACGGGCATACCCCGAAGTTCGGTAAGGATTGTTTCCTGGCCGAGAATGCTGTTGTTATCGGTGATGTGGTGATGGGGGACCAGTGCAGTGTCTGGTACAATGCCGTCATCCGGGGCGATGTTCACTTCATTCGTATAGGGGATAAAGTGAACATCCAGGACGGAGCAGTGGTGCACTGCACCTATCAGACATCGCCGACCACGATCGGCAATAACGTCTCTATCGGACACAATGCCATCGTTCATGGCTGCACGATCCACGATAACGTTCTTGTGGGCATGGGGGCGATCGTCATGGATGATTGCGTGATAGAAAGCAATTCGATCATTGCCGCCGGTGCAGTCGTCACCCACGGGACACGGGTGGAGGCGGGATCGGTGTTCGCCGGGGTGCCGGCGAAAAAGATCAAGAACGTCAGTCAGGAGCAGATCGCCAACGAGATCGAAGGCCGGGCGGACAATTACGTAAAATATGCCGCCTGGTACAAATAGCCTTTCCCGCCCCGCATCCTTCCGAAAAGTTACATCAAGACCGATGGAACCACGGGTCCCGACTTTGTCGTGACACACAGATGGAGACAAGGCTTTCCGTTCTTGATTCTATCTGTGTGTGGCGAAGCCACCAGTGGTTACAGCGGTTTGGTTCCGGCTTTTCAGGTCACGTCGTGAACGTGATGAGGACCTCATCGGTTTCCACCGCTTTGCCGACCGTCGCAGCCACCTCTTCCACGATCCCTTCGCAGGGCGAGGACACCCCGCTTTCCATTTTCATGGATTCGATGACCACCAGGTCCTGGCCGCGGTAGACGCGATCCCCTTTTTTGACCAGGATATTGACCACCATGCCGGGAAGGGGGGAGAGCAGCATGTTCTCGGTGGAGCCTTTGGCTTCCTTCGGCATGTACTGGGCCAGCTCCCACTCTCCGGGCGTGTAGACCTCGAAGATGCGGGAATTGCCGCAATAGGCCGCCCAGATGAAGTTCTGCCGGTACTGGAGCCTGAAGTAGTGGTTCACGCTGTTGATCGACAGCTTCAATATGCGCCGGTAGAACTCGAACGCCGGCGTGACTATGTTGTATTCCGTGCCGTTCACTTTGCAGTGCCAGTCCGGTGAGGCAAGCTCTCCTTCCAGTTCAACCTGAAAGATGTCGTTGTTGCCTTTGACCACATAGCGGTGCAGGTGGTCCGGTTTGTGCGAGAGGCCGACCTTTGCCGCCATGGGCTTGAGGGATTCCCGGACCAGGTTCTTGCGGTTGTGATAGACGATGGTCGCGGCGATGACCATGGCTGCGAGCTGTTCCATCGGCGGCTCGGCCTTGGCCGCGCCCTCCTCGAAATGCTGATCGATGAACCCGGTCGAGAGGTCGCCCTTGATGAAGGAGGGATGGTTCAGGATGGAGTTCGCGAAGTTCACGTTCGTGGTCACGCCTTCGATATGGTATCGGTTCAGCGCATTGATCAGGGAGGTCCGCGCCTGCTCCCGCGTCTCGCCCCAGCTGATCACTTTGGAGAGCAGTGAATCGTAGTAGACGCTGACGAAGCTGCCGGCCTCCACGCCGCTGTCGAGTCTGACGTTCCTGCCCTTGAGGTTCGAGTACCGGGTGATCAGTCCCGTCGAGGGAAGGAAGTTCCGCGACGAATCCTCGGCGCAGATCCTGGCCTCGATGGACCAGCCCTTGATCGAAACGTCCTTCTGCTTGATCGGCAGGGGCTCGCCTGATGCGACCTTGAGCTGCAGCTCCACGAGGTCGAGGCCCGTGACCATCTCGGTCACCGGGTGCTCCACCTGGAGCCGCGTGTTCATCTCCATGAAGAAGAAGTTCCTGTTGCCGTCCATGATGAATTCCACGGTGCCTGCGTTGGAGTACCCCGCCTCGCGGGCCAATGCGCAGGCCAGCTCGCCCATGCGGGCCCTGAGCGCCTCGTCGACGGCAAGGGAAGGGGCTTCCTCGATCACCTTCTGGTAACGCCGCTGGATCGAGCACTCCCGCTCTCCGAGATACAGTGCGTTCCCCTGCTTGTCGGCGATGATCTGGATCTCGATATGGCGGGGGGTGCTGATGAACCGCTCTAGGAATATCCGGTTGTCACCGAATGCCTTGCGGGTCTCCTCCTGTGCGGACTGGAGCGCGGATTCAAGTTCATGAGGCCCGGCGACCATACGCATGCCCCGTCCGCCGCCTCCGGCAGCCGGCTTGAGCAGCACGGGATATCCGATCTCGGCGGCAAGCGCCCGTATCTCGTCGAGGTCGACGATGGGCAGGTTGTGGCCAACCACCACCGGCACCCCGGCCTTCATTGCGATGTTCTTGGCAGAAATCTTGTCTCCCAGAGCGGAGATCACCTCCGCCGAGGGCCCGATGAAGGTCAAGCCCGCGTTGGCCACGGCGGCGGCGAACTTCGAGTTCTCCGACAGGAATCCGTAGCCCGGGTGAACAGCCTGGGCGCCTGTTTCGAGCGCGGCGGTGACGATCTTTTCGTGCACCAGATAGGAGGACGTTGACGGCGCCGGACCTATGTGAACGGCCTCGTCGGCCTCCCGCACATGGAGCGAACGCGCGTCGGCGTCGGAGTAGACCGCCACGGTCTTGACCTTCAGCTTCCTGCAGGTCTTGATGATGCGGATCGCGATCTCACCACGGTTTGCTATAAGGATCTTGTCGAACATAGCGGCTCCTTTTTTTAGAAGATCACAACGGAATATTCCCGTGCTTCCGCTGCGGCCGGTTCGTCCGTTTGTTCTCCAGGAACTGGAGGCTGCGGATCAGCCGGTGACGCGTTTCACGGGGGCTGATGACGTCGT
Organism: Nitrospirota bacterium; assembly: GCA_029858565.1. Taxonomy (GTDB): domain Bacteria; phylum Nitrospirota; class UBA9217; order UBA9217; family UBA9217; genus JAKAHZ01. Next base: position 193,914 of record JAOUEV010000001.1, read on the forward strand.
CGATGAACCCGCGCTTTGCAGCCATGAAGGGATTGGCGTAGGCCTGCCGGTATTCTTCCGTTTTCCGGGCGAGCATCTCTTCGGGATTGGCGGCCTCGTCGATCTCCTTGCGGTAGATGATCTGCGCGGCGCCTTTGGGCCCGAGCACGGCGATCTCCGCCGCGGGCCAGGCAAGGTTCACGTCGCAGCCGATGTGCTTGGAGTTCATGACCACGTAGGCGCCGCCGTAGGCTTTCCGGATGATGACCGTGATCCGCGGCACCGTGGCTTCCGAGAAGGCATAGAGCAGCTTCGCGCCGTGCCGGATGATGCCGCCGTGCTCCTGCACCGGACCGGGCATGAACCCCGGGACGTCCTCGAGGCAGACGAGCGGGATATTGAAAGCGTCGCAGAACCGGACGAAGCGGGCGGCCTTTTCCGAGGCCTGGACGTCAAGGACGCCGGCGAGCACCGCGGGCTGGTTGGCGATGAGGCCGATGGTCTGGCCGCCGAGACGGCCGAATCCCACGATGATGTTCCGCGCGAAGTGGGGGTGGATCTCCAAAAACTCGGCCCCGTCCAGGATGCTGGTGATGAGGATCTTCATGTCATAGGTCTGGTTCGGGTTCGCCGGGACCAGGTAATCCAGGGCTGGATCGGTGCGCTCGATCGGGTCCCGCAGGTCGAGGATCGGCGCCTGCTGGCGGTTGTTCGAAGGCAGGTAATTGATCAGACGCCGCACCTCGCGCAGGCAGAGGATGTCGTTGGGAAAGGCGAAATGGGCCACGCCGCTCTTCTTGCTGTGCACCATGGCCCCGCCCAGGTCTTCCGCCGTGATGTCCTGGTGGGTGACGGTCTTCACGACGTTCGGCCCCGTGACGAACATGTAGGAGGTGTGCTCGACCATGAAGGTGAAGTCCGTGATGGCCGGGCTGTAGACCGCGCCGCCGGCGCAGGGGCCCATGACGCAGGATATCTGCGGCACTACCCCGCTTGCCTGCACATTGCGGTGGAATATCTCGCCGTAGGCAGCCAGGGATTCGACGCCTTCCTGGATGCGCGCGCCGCCTGAATCGTTCAGACCGATGATCGGCGCGCCGACCCGGACAGCATGGTCCATGACCTTGCAGATCTTCTGGGAATGGGCCTCGCCGAGAGCGCCGCCCATGATGGTGAAGTCCTGGCTGAAGACGAACACCTCGCGTCCGTCGATGGTACCGTGGCCGGTGATCACGCCGTCGCCGGGAAACTCACCGACGCCGCTCGAGAGTCCCGCCCTGCCGGTCATCAGCAGATCGAACTCCTCGAACGAGCCTTCGTCGAGCAGCAGATCGATGCGCTCCCGCGCGGTGAGTTTGCCTTTCTTGTGCTGCGCGTCGATCCTCTTTGCGCCGCCGCCAAGAAGAGCTTCCTCTTTCATGGATTCAAGCTTTATCAGATTGTCCTGTCCGGGCTGCTGCATCGAATTACCTCCCTGGAAAAGGTGCTTTGTAAGGAACGCAATGACCGGACGGAGCGTTTATTTTCCGTTCCTGGTCTGCAAAAAGGCAAGCAGGCTGTCTGCCGCGGCGGCCGGCGACGTCTTCTTTTCTTCCACGTCCCTTCGTAACCGCGGAAGGGTTTCCCGAACATGCGGGCTGGCGTAGAACCATTGCCGCAATCCGTCATCAAGCAGGAAATTCATCCAGTCGAGGTCCTGGGCCTTTCTCTTTTCCGCCAGATCGCCGCTCTCCGTCAATTTGTCGCGATGGTCCAGGATGGTTTTCCAGATCGCATCGATCCCCTTGCCTTCCCTGGCGCTGCAGGTAAGGACCGGCGGGCGCCAATTCGGGCTGGCGGGCATGAGCATGTTCAAGGCCGACTGATACTCCTTCTGAGCGCTCTCGGCCCGCACCAGGTTGTCGCCGTCTGCCTTGTTGATGACAACGGCGTCGGCCACTTCGAGTACGCCTTTTTTCATGCCCTGCAGCTCGTCACCTGCTCCGGCGATCATCAGTACCAGGAAAAAATCGACCATGGAGGCGACGGTTGTCTCCGATTGCCCGACACCCATCGTCTCGATGATCACCACATCATAACCCGCGGCCTCGCACACGAGCAGGGTCTCCCGGGTCCTTCTGCCGACGCCGCCGAGCGTTCCCCCTGAAGGGGAGGGGCGGATAAAGGCGTTGGGATCGATTGCCAGCTTTTCCATGCGGGTCTTGTCGCCCAGGATACTGCCGCCGCTGCGGCTACTGCTCGGGTCGATGGCCAGGACGGCAACACGGTGCCCCTGGGCTGTGAGCATGGTTCCGAACCGTTCGATGAAGGTGCTCTTGCCCGCGCCGGGAACTCCGGTGATGCCGACGCGGATGCTGCGGCCGGTATGCGGAAGGAGCCGGTCAACGATGGTCCGGGCGAGCTCCTGATGGGCCGGAAGCGTGCTCTCGATGAGCGTGATGGTCTTGGCGAGCATCAGGCTGTCGCGGTTCAGTACGCCTGTTACGTAGTGTTGGGGGTCCTGGATCATATTCTTCGAAGATATTTCTCTTCCAGCAGCGCAAGCGTTCTATCGGCCGACTCCGGGATCGGCGTCCCTGGCCCGAACACAGCCTTGACCCCGGCCTTGTACAGGAAATCATAGTCCCTGGGAGGGATGACGCCGCCGGCGACAACGAGTATCTCTCCGCCGCCGATCCGTTTCAGCTCTTCGATCAGGGCGGGAATGAGCAGCTTGTGCCCGGCCGCAAGGGACGATGCGCCGACGACATGGACGTCGTTCTCGATGGCCATCTTCGCCGCTTCTTCAGGGCTCTGGAACATGGGGCTGATGTCCACATCGAAGCCGAGGTCGGCATAGGCGCTGGCTATTACTTTAAAACCCCGGTCATGGCCGTCCTGGCCCATCTTGGTGACCAGGATGCGCGGCCTGCGGCCCTGCTTTTCCAGGAACGCCGTTGTCCGCCGGCGCAGCGCTGTGACCGCATTATTGTCGCCGCTGTATCCCGACGCATAGGCGCCGGAGATGCAGCGGGTCGTGGCCACGAAGCGGCCGAACACCGATTCCATGGCATCGGAGATCTCGCCCAGCGTGGCCCGGGCCCGGACCGCGGGCAGTGCGGCCTCCAGCAGGTTGCCGCCATTCTTCGCCACGCTGGTCAGGTCTGCCAAGGCTTTTTCGACGGCCTTCTTGTCGCGGCTGGCCTTGATCTCTTTAAGGCGGCTGATCTGCTCGTCGCGAACGGTCGCCGGCACTTCCCGGACCTCGAAATCGATGGTCTCGTTGGCAAGCTTGTATTTGTTTACGCCCACGATCACGTCGAGGCCCTGATCGACCCGTGCCTGCTTCCGTGCCGCCGACTCCTCGATGCGCAGTTTCGGCATGCCGCTCTCGATGGCCTTGGCCATTCCGCCGAGCTTCTCGATCTCGTCGAATATTTTCTGGGCTTCACTGACGATGCTGCTGGTCAGTGATTCGAGATAGTACGAGCCGCCGAGGGGATCGATGACATGACAGATCTCCGACTCCTCCTGGATGATGAGCTGGGTGTTGCGGGCGATGCGGCTGGAGAGGTCCGTCGGCAGGCCGATGGCCTCGTCAAATGAGTTCGTATGGAGGGACTGGGTGCCGCCGAGCGCGGCGGTCATGGCCTCGAGCGTGGTCCGGATGATGTTGTTGTAGGGGTCCTGCTCGGTGAGGCTCCACCCCGATGTCTGGCAGTGGGTGCGGAGCATGGAGGACTTGGGGTTCCTGGGATTGAACTGGCTCATGAGCCGGTGCCAGAGGAACCTTGCCGCACGGAGCATGGCAATGTCCATGAAGAAGTTCATGCCGATACCGAAGAAGAACGAGAGCCGCGGAGCAAAGGTATCCACATCCATGCCGCTCCTGAGCGCCGCCCGTACGTACTCGACGCCGTCGGCAAGGGTGAAAGCCGTTTGCAGGACGCTGTTGGCGCCTGCTTCCATCATGTGGTAGCCGCTGATGCTGATCGTGTTGTACTTGGGCATCTCCCTGGAGCAATAGGCGATGATGTCCGCGACAATGCGCATTGACGGGGCAGGCGGGTAGATGTAGGTGTTCCGGGTGAGATACTCCTTGAGGATGTCGTTCTGGATCGTGCCTTCGAGCTTGTCGCGGCTGACGCCCTGTTCCTCGGCGGCGATGATGTACATGGCGAGGATGGGAATGACCGCGCCGTTCATGGTCATCGATACGGACATTCGGTCGAGCGGGATTCCGTTGAACAGGATCTTCATGTCCTCGACGGAATCGATTGCAACGCCGGCTTTGCCCACATCGCCCACGACGCGCGGATGGTCGGAATCATACCCCCGGTGGGTCGCAAGATCGAAGGCAACGGACAGGCCTTTCTGGCCGGAGGCCAGGGCTGTATGGAAAAAGGCGTTCGATTCCTTTGCTGTCGAGAAACCGGCATACTGGCGGATGGTCCACGGCCGCCCCGTATACATGGTGGCCATGGGGCCCCGGACGTACGGAGCCAGGCCGGGGAGGGTGTTGACCGATTCCATGCCCTCCAGGTCCTCGGCAGTATAGAGCGGTTTGACGGTGATACCTTCCGGAGTTGTCCAGGAAAGCGTGTCCACCGACTTTCCCTTCATCTCCTTTTCGGCGGTCTCTTTCCATTTTGGCAGATGCGGATGGTGTGCCATGGGTTACCCCTTGATAAAACGATAAAAAAACTTGTCTCTCACGAAGCCACGAAGTCACGAAGAAATGCCTTCGAGACAATATTCAGGTTTCCCTTTGTGGTCTTTGTGACTTCGTGTGAGGAACGAATTTTACGAATCTATCACTCCTTGGCCGAATGGTATTTCATGCCTGTAAACGCGAATAAGACTGTCAACGCTCGCAGAGCTCGACCAGGACCCCTCCGGTGAACTTGGGGTGCAGGAAGGCGATCTTGGCGCCGCCCGCACCGGTTCGGGGTTTTTCGTCGATGAGCTGAATGCCTTTTTCCTTGAGCTCTTTCAGGGCCTCTTCGATGTTCTCCACTCGGAAGGCGACATGCTGGAACCCGGGGCCCTTCTTTTCGATGAACTTTGCCACCGGCCCGTCGGGCGAGGTCGACTCGAGAAGCTCCACCTCGCTGTCGCCGACGGGAAAAAAGGCTGTGGTCACTTTCTGTGCTTCCACCGTTTCCGAGCCTTCGAACTTCAGGCCGAGCACGTCGGACCAGAAGGATTTTCCCTCGGTTATATTGTTGACAGCTATGCCGAGGTGGTCGATCTTGAGAATTTTCATTGCGTGCCTCCCGTGAGATCAAAAAACTTTGGCGCAGAGATCGCCGAACGTGCCGAGGTCCTCGCAGACATGGATGCCAGCTTCCTTCATGACCGCGATCTTTGACTGTGCCGTGCCGCTGTTCCCGCTGACGATCGCCCCTGCATGTCCCATGCGTCTGCCCGGGGGAGCGCTTAATCCTGCGACGAAACCGACCACGGGCTTGGTCACATTTGCCTTGATAAAGGCGGCAGCCTCTTCCTCTGCGGTACCGCCGATCTCGCCTACCATGACGATGCCCTTGGTCTCCTTGTCCTCCTGGAAGGCCTTGAGACAGTCGATGAAGTTCGTGCCGTTCACGGGATCGCCGCCGATGCCGACGCAGGTTGTCTGGCCAATGCCCTTCGAGGTCAGCTGATGCACCACCTCGTAGGTGAGGGTGCCGGAGCGTGACACAACGCCAATGGGGCCGCCGGGCTTATGGATGAAGCCGGGCATGATGCCGATCTTGCACCGGCCCGGCGTGATGATGCCCGGGCAGTTCGGTCCGATGAGCCGGGTCTTTTTCCCGGACAGAAGGTTCTTGATGCGCAGCATGTCGAGCACCGGAATGCCTTCGGTGATCGCGACAACGAGATCGATCTCCGCGTCGATCGCTTCCTTGATCGCTTGCGCGGCAAAGGCCGGAGGCACGAAGATCATGCTGCAGTTCGCTCCGGTTGCCTGCACAGCTTCCCGGACCGTATTGAATACCGGCACGGCGTCCATCATCTGCCCGCCCTTGCCGGGGGTCACGCCGGCCACGACCTGGGTGCCGTATTCGATGCACTGCCGTGTATGGAACTGGCCTTCCTTGCCGGTGATGCCCTGGACAAGCAGTTTTGTCTCATTATTTACGAAAATGGACATGGTCTTCACTCTCACTAAAACCTGGATAAACCGGAGGCATATGATCAAAGGCGTCTCGCGCAAAGACGCCAAGACGCAAAGGAAAGCTAAGACGGAGCCTGTTGTTTGTCTTTCTTGGCGCCTTTGCGGCTTTGCGCGAAAATGTTCTTGCCGTTTGAAGTGGATTTTGATCCCTTGGTAACTATCATATATTCACGCCCTGGCGATGGCCGCGATCTTTCCGGCGGCATCATGCAGGCTTTCGGCAGTGATCAGGTTCAGCCCCGAGGCGGCCAGGATCTCCCTGCCTTTGTCCACGTTCGTTCCCATCATCCTGATCACCACAGGAACTTTAATGCCCGTCTTCCGGGCGGCCTTGACAACTCCCTCGGCCAGCACGTCGCACCGGAGGATCCCGCCGAAGATGTTGATCAGGATGCCCTTGACATTGGGGTCGCTCAGGATGATGCGAAAGCCGTTCTCGACCATCTCCTCGTTCGCACCGCCGCCAACGTCGAGGAAGTTCGCAGGCTCGGCGCCGGCGGCCTTGATGAGGTCCATGGTGGCCATGGCAAGGCCCGCGCCGTTCACCATGTTCCCGATGGTGCCGTGGAGGTTGATGTAGTTGAGGTTGTACTTCGAGGCTTCCACTTCCTTGGGATCCTCTTCATCGAGGTCCCGGTACTTCAGGAGATCCTTCTGCCGGAACAGGGCATTGTCGTCGATCTCCATCTTCGCGTCCAGCGCGATCAGGGTCTCCCGGTTGGTGATCACGAGCGGATTGATCTCAAGCAACGAGCAGTCGGTCTTGATGAAAAGGCCGTACAGGTTCTCGACCAGCGTGGTGAACGCTACGGCAAGGGGACCGGCAAGGTCGAGACGCGCGGCGATCTCCCGGGATTGGCCAGGCTCGATCCCGGTAAGCGGATTGATCATGAGCTTGATTATCTTTTCGGGGTGCTGGGCAGCGACCTCTTCGATGTTCATGCCCCCGGCCCGGCTGGCAATGATCATGATCTTCGCAGTGGAACGGTCGGGCAGGATGGAGAAATAGAGCTCATGGGCGATATCAAGGCCTTGCTCGACCAGGAGCTTTCCGACCTTTTTCCCCTGAGGTCCTGTCTGGGGGGTTACGAGCGGTTTGCCCAGAATGGCTGCCGCAGTGCTTCGGACCTCATCGATTGTCTTTGTGAGCTTGACGCCGCCGCCTTTGCCGCGGCCGCCGGCATGGATCTGCGCCTTGACCACCACGGGGAATCCGCCGAGCTTTGCCGCCGCTGCGCAGGCTTCGTCGGGGGTCGCAGCGATGTATCCTTCGGGCACAGGAATATGATGGTTCCGGAAAACTTCTTTGGCCTGATATTCGTGGATCTTCATGGGACCGCTTTCTTGATGTCGCTATTCGATCTGGCGTGCAAGGCCGGCAAGAACGGTCCCCGGGCCGACCTCGATGAACGTGTCAGCGCCTTGACCACGCAGGCTTTTGACCGTCTCGACCCACCGCACACTGCTGGTGATCTGTTTGACGAGGTTCGATGCGACAGCATCATCCGTGTACGGCTGAGCGCTGCAGTTGGCGATGCAGGGGATCTTCAGTTTGTTGAAGCTGAATCCCTTCAGGAATGTCTGGAACTCGTCCGCAGCCGGCTTCATATAGCGGCTGTGAAAAGCGCCGCTGACTGGGAGAATGACCGCGCGCCGGGCCCCTTTGTCCTTGAGCCGGGGAGCAAATGCTTCGATGTCAGCCTTGGGACCGGAAATTACCGTCTGGCCCGGGGAATTGAAATTGGCGACATCAATACTTCCGGCCCCCAACTCGGCCAGGGCCGACGCAACGGCATCGCCCGTCATGCCCAGGATAGCTGCCATGCCGCCGCCGGTGGCCGCGTTCATCAGTGCGCCGCGCTTCTGGACCAGCTTGAGGCCGACGCCAAAATCGAATGCACCCGCGGCATACAACGCGGCATATTCGCCCAGGCTGTGGCCGATCACGAAATCCGGCCTGATCTTCTCATCCTCGACCTTCGCCAGATAGCTGAGGCTATCGACGACATACAGCGCGGGCTGGGTGTAATCGGTACGCTTGAGCCTGTCGTCAGGATCGGTGAGGCAGAGTTCCTTGATCGAATAGCCGAGGATCGCGTCTGCTTCAGCGACCAGGTCGGGATATCGATCGAAGAGCCCTGATCCCATCCCCACGGATTGGGAGCCCTGCCCGGGGAACATAAACACTAGTGCCATGAACTACCTCCGGATGTTATTGAATGAGCCGCATTACATGATGAAGTCGAAAAAACGATTTTCACCACGGAGACACCGAGGATACTGAGACAAATCGATAGATCTCAAATCGCTTTTCTCCGTGTCTCCGTGCCTCAGCGGTAGACCTAGCATTCTTACGAATCCATGAGTAACCGTTCCTCCTACTTCTTCCCGTACCCGATGCCCTTGATGGCCTCCTCGATCTCCGGGAGGATCGCCGGGTCGTCGATGGTCGAGGGCATGGTGTAGGACTCGCCGTCGGCGATCTTGCGCATGGTCCCGCGCAGAATCTTGCCGGACCGGGTCTTGGGCAGCCGCTTCACCACCGCCGTCTCCTTGTAGCAGGCGATGGGGCCGATCTGGTCGCGGATGAGCAGCGAGAGTTCTTTCTGGATCTCGGCAGCAGAGCGGTTCGCGCCGGACTTCAGCACGCAAAGACCGACCGGGACCTGGCCCTTGAGACCGTCGTGCACGCCGATGACCGCGCATTCGGCCACGTCCTTGTGCGTGGCAACGACCTCCTCCATCTCGCCCGTGGAAAGCCGGTGGCCTGCCACATTGATCACGTCGTCCACGCGGCCCATGATGTAGACATACCCGTCCTTGTCGACGTGGCCGCCGTCGGCGGTGAAGTAGTAGCCCGGGAAGGGGTTGATGTAGGATTCCTGGAATCTCTGGTCAGCGTTCCAGAGCGTTGGAAGCGTGCCGGGAGGCAGGGGGAGTTTTACGGTCACAAGCCCCTCGGTCTCCGCCGGGACCTCCTTGCCGTTCGTGTCGAGGATCCGCACGTCGAAGCCCGGCACGGGCTTGGTGGACGAGCCCGGCTTCACGGGGAACTGCTCTATGCCCATGGAGTTGGCGGTGATGGGCCAGCCGGTCTCGGTCTGCCACCAGTGGTCGATAACCGGCTTCTTCAAAAGGTTGCTTGCCCAGTGATAGGTGTCCGGATCCAGCCGTTCGCCGGCCAGGAAGAGGGCGCTGAACTTCGAAAGGTCGTACTTCTTCACGAACTCGCCGTTGGGATCCTCTTTCTTGATGGCCCGGAAGGCCGTCGGCGCGGTGAACAGCACCTTCACGTTGTGCTGGGATATGACGCGCCAGAAGGCGCCGGCGTCGGGCGTACCGATGGGCTTGCCCTCGTACACGATGGTGGTGCAGCCTGTCAGGAGCGGCGCGTAGACGATGTAGGAGTGGCCGACCACCCAGCCCACGTCCGAGGCTGCCCAGAAAACCTCGCCTGGCTTTACGTTGTAGATGTTCTCGACGCTCCAGCGCAGAGCCACGGCGTGTCCGCCGTTGTCCCGCACGATGCCCTTGGGCTTGCCCGTGGTGCCGGAGGTGTAGAGGATATAGAGGGGATCGGTTGCCTTGACCGGCACGCACTCGGCGGGCTTCGCCGTGGCCACAGCTTCGTTCCAGTCCACGTCTCGTCCCGGAGTGAGCGCGGCCTTCACGAGATCGCGCTGGAATATGACGCATTTCTCGGGCTTGTGGTGCGACTCCGCGATGGCACGGTCTATCAGGGGCTTGTATTCGAGGACCTTGGCGCCTTCCTTGGCGCCCGAGGCGGTGACGATGACCTTGGGCTTCGCGTCGTCGATGCGGATTGCAAGCTCGTGGGGCGCGAAGCCTCCGAACACCACTGAGTGGGTTGCGCCGAGGCGGGCGCAGGCCAGCATGGCGATGACGGCCTGCGGGATCATGGGCATGTAGATGATGACCGTCGTGCCCTTCTCCACGCCGAGGCCGCGGAGGGCTCCGGCGAAGAGGGCAACCTCGTCGCGAAGCTCCCGGTAAGTGTATTTCCTGATGGTGTTCGTGACCGGGCTGTCGTAAATGAGCGCCGTCTGGTCGGCCCGGCCGCTGTCCACGTGGCGGTCAAGAGCATTGTGGCAGGTGTTCAGCTCTGCGCCGGAGAACCAGCGGTAGAAAGGTTTGTTCGAATCGTCAAGGACCTTGTTCCACTTCCTCGACCACGTTATCGTTTCCGCCGCGTCGCCCCAGAACCCCTCCGGGTCCTTGATGCTCCTCTGAAATAGATCGTTGTATTTCCCCATGAAACCCTCCTCTGAAGACAGGGTATTGAATACCTTTTCAGCATCCTCCGTACGGAGCGAAGGCCCTGCCTCCAGGAAAACGGATCAACGGCAGCGATGCAGCGCTACCGTCAAGCGCGCGGCGGACCACTGATGATACGCTGAACTATAATAGCCTTTAAGCGTTTCTGTCAAGCGGAATAAAGGCGTCTCAAGCTGGGATTTTGCTTTGTCTGAAACAGAAATGAGGTGATCGAAGATATCTCGTCGTGAGGAGGGTAGGCAGGGAAAGCGGGTTTCTTTCCTTTGCTCCGAGAGGCATTACCGGAAATGCCTCTGGTGCGGTTCCTGCAAGTTTCGTCAGGCGTCAGGCGCGGGAAACGAGTCTGTTGCCGTACGCTCCTACGCCTGACGTTTGTCGGGTCTTCAACCTCGAACTTCCCTGAACTTCTTGATCATCTCCGTCAGGACCTCGGTGACATCGCCCACGATGCCGTATGTCGCAACGTTGAAGATCGGCGCGTCGGGGTCCTTGTTGATGGCCACGATCGTTTCCGACGACTGCATGCCGGCAACGTGCTGGATCGCGCCAGAGATGCCGCAGGCGATGTACAGCTTGGGGCAGACCGTCTTGCCGGTCTGCCCCACCTGGTGGGAGTAGGGGATCCACCCCTCGTCAACGGCCCCGCGGGTTGCGGCGACCGCGCCGCCCAGGACCTTGGCGAGTTCTTCAAGCAAGAGGAAGTTCTTCCGGCTTCCCAGCCCCCGTCCGCCTGCCACGATGATGTCCGCCTCGCAGATGTTCACGGTCTCGGTCAGCTCATCGACGGTCTTGAGCACCTTCGTGCGGACCGGACCGGAAGGCGTGTATTTCACGTCGATGATCTCGCCCTTGCGGGAGTCGTCCCGCTGCGCAGGCTTCATGACCTTGTGGCGCACCGTGGCCATCTGGGGCCGGTGATTGGGCGTCACGATCGTGGCCATGATGTTGCCGCCGAAGGCCGGACGGGTCTGGTGCAGATGGCCGGTGGCGTCATCGATATCAAGCATGGTGCAGTCCGCAGTGAGGCCCGCGTAGAGGGTCGACGCAACCTTGGGGAAGAAGGAGCGGCCGATGGCAGTCGCGCCAGCAAGGATGATCTCGGGTTTGTGCTGCTGTGCAAGCGCAGTCAGGACCGCTGCGTAGGAATCGTCATTAAAATGTTCCAGCGCCGGGTCATTGCAGACGTACACGGCGTCCGCGCCATGGGCGATAAGCTCCTGTGCCTTGCTGCTGATCCCGGACCCGACGAGCACGGCCGAGAGCTTTGCCTTTTTCTTGTCTGCAAGCTTCCTGCCTTCGCCCAGAAGCTCGATGGACACGCTCGCGATACTGCCTTTATGCTGTTCAGCAAACACCCATACGCCCTTGTAGGCTGACAGGTCCTTTGCCGGACCGGTCGCTTCGATGGTCTTCTCAATGGCCTGGAACTGGCATGCCTCGACGCAGGCGCCGCACATGGTGCAGGCATCGGTGATGACGGCCTTGCCGTCCTTCATCTCGATAGCGCCGAAGGGGCAGGCGGAAACACAGGTTTCGCAGCCGGTGCAGATATCCGGTTTGACTTTCACGCTCACGACGAACTCCTTGAAATTTCTAGATCAACGATTGTTCCTTGAGTTTTTTAGCAACTGCCGCCACCTGGTCGGCCACAGAGCCGGAGAGCATCTCGCGGCCCCCGCGGGGCGCAGGGGGGAAGATCCTGACGACCTGGGTCGGCGAGCCCTTGAGCCCGAGCTTGTTCTCGTCGGCGTTCACGTCCTTGGCGCTCCAGGCGGTCACCTTGAGGCTCTTGGCCTTCATCTTGCCCTTGAGCGAAGGGACGCGGGGCTGGTTGATCTCTTTCACCACCGTGATCAGGCAGGGGAGCGAGGTCTCGACGACGTCGTAGCCCTCGTCCATCATGCGCTCAACCACCATGGTGTCGTTCTCGACCTTCTCGATCTTCCTTATATAGGCTATGAAGGGGATGCCGAGCATGTCCGCGGTCTCAGGACCCACCTGCGCGGTGTCTCCGTCAATGGCCTGCTTTCCCGCGATCACGAGGTCGTACTGGCCGATCTTCCGGATCCCCATGGAAAGGGCGTAGGAGGTCGCCCAGGTGTCTGCGCCGGCGAATGCCCGGTCCGACAGGAGCACCACGTCGTCCACGCCGAGCGAGACCGCTTCCTTGAGCGCTTCCGCGGCCTGGGGAGGCCCCATGGTAAGGGCCGTCACCTTGCCGCCGTGCTTCTCCCGCAAGCGGAGCGCTTCTTCGATGGCGAACATGTCAAAGGGGTTGATGATGCTCGGCACACCGTCGCGGATAAGGGTGTTGGTTTCCCGGTTGATCTTCACTTCCGACGTGTCCGGGACCTGTTTGACCAGAACGATGATGTTCATATATCTGTTCTCCGAATGAGGGCGGCCACGCGGGGCCGCCCCTACTGGCGTCTTGCGGTTATTTCTGCCTTGTCGCTTCCTTGACCATGTCGAGGCCGATCACGGTGCGCTGGATCTGGTTGGTGCCCTCGTAGATCTGGAGGATCTTGGCGTCGCGCATCATCTTCTCGACGGGGTATTCCTTCATATAGCCCGAGCCGCCCATCACCTGGACAGCGTCGGTGGTGACTTTCATTGCCGTGTCGGTAGCGAAGAGCTTGGCCATTGCCGATGCGCGGGAGAAGTCTTTGGCGCCGCTGTCGATCATCCGGGCGGCGTTGTAGACCAGGGAACGGGCCGCTTCGGTCATGGTCTGCATGTCCGCGAGCATGTGCTGGACCGCCTGGAAGGAGGTGACCGGCTGGCCGAACTGGACCCGGCCCTTGGCGAACTTGATGCACTCGTCGATGGCGCCCTGGGCAACGCCGACGCCCTGGGAGCCCACGCCTGCGCGGGAACTGTCGAGGGTCTTCATGGCCACGATGAAGCCCATGCCCTGCTTGGCGATGAGGTTCTCCTTGGGGATGCGGCAGTTGTTGAAGATGAGCTCGGTCGTGGAGGACGACCGGATGCCCATCTTGTTCTCCTTCTTGCCGAAGGTAAAGCCCGGGGTGCCTTTTTCCACCACAAAGGCCGACGCGCCGCGGGGGCCTCTGGACTTGTCCGTAATGGCGATGATGGTGTAGATGTCCGCCTCACCGCCGTTGGTGATCCACTGTTTCGTGCCGTTCACGACATACTCATTACCTTCGAGCTTTGCCGTGGTCTGAATGCCGCTCGCGTCGCTGCCCGCATTCGCCTCGGTCAGGCCGAAAGCGACCAGCTTTTTGCCCGCTGCGATGTCGGGCAGATATTTCTTCTTCTGTTCATCGGAGCCGAAGAGCAGGATGGGATAGGTGCCCAGCGCGTTGGCCGCGTAGGTCGTGGAGACGCCGAGGCAGGCCTTGGAGATCTCCTCGATGGCGATGTAGAAGTCGAGGGTGCCCCGGCCCATGCCGCCGTATTCCTCGGGGATGTAGAGGCCCATGAGGTCGGCCTGCGCCATGGCCTTCATGATGTCCGTGGGGAACTTGTTATGTTCGTCCAGTTCCGCCCGGACAGGAACGATCTTCTCGACCGCGATCTGACGGGCCAGATCACGGATCATCAGTTGTTCTTCGGTCAGCAAATAATCCATTACAGCCTCCGCGCTACAGAATTTTTATAAAAAGAGATGAACCCGGATGAATTCTTGTTTTGTCGGTCACCAGCGGATCAGCGCCGATGCCCAGGTCAGGCCGCCGCCGAAGGCTTCGAGCAGGAGGAGGTCGTTGTCCTTGACCTTGCCTTCGCGGACCGCTTCGTCCAGCGCCATGGGGATCGATGCGGCCGAGGTGTTCCCGTACTTGTGGATCGTGAGCATGACCTTTTCCATGGGCATGTTCAGCCGCTTGGCCATTGCCTGGATGATCCGGAGGTTCGCCTGGTGCGGGATCAGGAGGTCTATCTCCTCGGGCTTTACTTTATTGTGGGTCAGCGCCTCTTCCACCACCTCTTCAAGCGCGCGCACGGCGACCTTGAAGGTCTCGTTGCCTTTCATCTTGATGTAGTGCTGCCTCCGCTCGACAGTGTCGGCGGTCGCGGGATGGGCCGCGCCGCCCGCCGGGATGTGCAGCAGGTCCCCGAAGTTCCCGTCGGAATGGAGATGGGTCGAGAGGACCCCGCGCTTGCCCGCGTGGCGCTGGAGAACGGCCGCGCCGGCGCCGTCACCGAAGAGCACGCAGGTCGTGCGGTCCTCCCAGTCAGTGAACCGGGAGAGCGCCTCGGCTCCCACGACGAGGATGGTCGTGTACATGCCGCTTTTGATGAAGGCGTCGGCGATGGAAATGCCGTAGAGGAATCCGGAACAGGCTGCATAGACGTCAAATGCCGCCGCTTTCTTGGCATGGAGCTTGGATTGGAGCACGCAGGCCGTGCTCGGCATGGCCGTGTCCGGCGTGAGCGTGCCCACGATGATCAGGTCGATGTCCTGGGCTGCGATGCCCGCGGCCTTGATCGCCTTGTGGCCGGCCTCGTAGGCGAGGTCCGATGTGGTCTGGCCTTTTTCGCAGACCCGCCGTTCCCTGATCCCCGTGCGTTCCACGATCCAGTCGTCGCTCGTCTCGACCATCTTCTCGATGTCGTGGTTGGTCAGCACCTTTTTTGGCGCGTAGGACCCGGTTCCGATAATACGTGCGTGGATCATTTGTTCTTAGCCAGCTCCATATTGCATGCGATATCTTCGTGGATGTGGCGGTTCACTTCGCTCTTCGCGAACTCCACGGCCACGCGGATGGCGTTCTTGATCGCCCGGTCCGAGGAACGGCCGTGGGATATGATGCTGATGCCGTTGATGCCGAGGAGCGGGGCGCCGCCGTATTCAGCGTAGTCCATTTTCCGCTTCAGCGCCTGGAACGCCGGACGCATGAGGATGTAGCCCGCCTTGCGGAGCGGGTTGGATCCGATATTCTCGCGCAGGATCGCGCCGATGGCCTCTGCCACACCCTCCGCGGTCTTGAGCACCACGTTCCCGATGAATCCGTCGCAGACGATGACGTCGGCCTTGCCCATCATCACGTCGCGGCCTTCCACGTTCCCGATGAAGGTCAGCGTGGTCTCCCGGAGGAGCTTGTAGGTTTCCTTGGTGAGCTCGTTCCCCTTGGTCTCCTCCTCGCCGATGGACAGGAGCCCGACGCGGGGGTTCGGGTTTCCGAGCAGGTGTTTTGCGAACACCTCTCCCATGACGGCGAATTGGACCAGATGGCTCGGCTTGCAGTCCACGTTGGCGCCGAGGTCGAGGACAACCGATGACCCCTTGACCGTCGGCATGATCATGGCGATGGCGGGCCGCTCGACGCCCTCGATCGTTCCCAGGACGAATAGGGACGCGGCCATGGCCGCGCCGGTGTGGCCAGCGCTGATCACTGCGACGGCCTCGCCGCTCTTGACGAGCTCGTTGGCAACGCGGATCGACGAGTCCTTTTTCCTGCGGAAGACCGTGGCGGGCGAGTCAAGCATGTCCACGACCTGGGTGGCGTTCCGGATCTCGATAGGAAGGGACGCTGCTGCAGGGTGGTTCTTAAGCTCGGCCTCGATGGACTCCCGGAGGCCGACAAGGATGATGCCCACACCGTATTCCTGCGCCGCCTGCACTGCACCGGCGACAACGGCCCGTGGCGCGAAGTCACCACCCATGGCGTCAACTGCGATCTTCATCAGCGTTCACGCTCCCACAATACAAAAGGCAAAGGAGCGTCCCGGAGTTGTTCAGGATCCTCGCTTTGCCTTTTCATGAGTCTGGTTAGATCTGCTGGACGGCGACGACCTCGCGGCCGTTGTAGGTGCCGCAAGACAGGCAGGCGTGGTGCGGCTTCTTGACTTCCTGGCACTGCGGGCAGACCGTGAGATTGGGCGCTTTGAGGTATTTATGCGTGCGCCGCTTGTCCCTGCGGGACTTTGAATGTCGGTGTTTTGGGTTTGCCATTTCCGATGTTACTCCTTTTCCGGTTTAATGATCTTTTTCAATACTGCGAAGGGGCTTTCGGGGCTCTCCATCGCTTCTTGTGTGCAGGTGCACTTCTTCTCGTTTCGATCGACGCCGCAGACCGGGCAAAGCCCTTTGCAGTCGCTCGCATGGACCGGGACCATGGGCAGCGCGAGAAGGACCTGTTCCCGGACAACGTCCGCGGGTTCGATCTCGTCGCCTTTGTAGAACTCCATGTCCAGCTCGCCCCGTCCCAGCTCGTGCTCACCCGGTGCTTCCAGGAGACGCTCGGGCGCGAGGTCGAAGTCCATGACCGCGTCCTTGACCGCGAAATCGAACTCCTTGAGACAGCGGCTGCACTCGAGGACCGCTGTCGCAGTGAGTGTTCCACTTATATGGAAGAGCCCGCTGCCTTCAGGTTTGATCTTGACCGTTGCCTGGAACGATGCGGTCTTTGCTCCCTCCTGAAACAAATCTGCCTTGTCCAGGACGTCGATCGTCATTCCTTCAGGAGGTATGTCGTTGATCTTAATAGCCATTTTGCCCGCTTTCGGGGCCAGAGTCACGAATTATAAGGCGAAGTGCCTGCTTTGTCAAGGGAAAAGACCGGTCATAGCGGATCGCGATTCCCCTGTCCGGAGAATGTATTATAATATAAAGAATGAAGCGTTCACGAGAGTATATCCCGGTCGAGGCCCATGACACGGTACGTCAGGCGATCATGCATGCTCTTGAAGAGGGGCCGATGTCCTCAATGGACATTTCGGGGCTCGTAGGGATTCCGGAAAAGGAGGTTGCCGGCCACCTGGAGCATATCCGAGTGTCGCTCCATCGCTCGGGAAAAGCATTCATTGTCCAGCCCGCTGAATGCGTCAAATGCGGATTTGTCTTTGAAAAGCGCGACCGGCTCACCCGGCCGGGCAAGTGTCCGGTCTGCAGGAGCGAATCGATCCATGCCCCGCTGTTCTCGATAGAAAGCCTCGGTTGATAGATAGTTGTCCGCTTGTCGCATATAACAACCAGTTCAACAACGCATTACCGCTTTGAGAAGGCGACCGGGTAGGTGTTCGGACGATTCTATGGCAGGCCGAAGCTGAGATGGATCATAGCTCAGAACTCTATCACGACGCTATATCGGGGGGGCATTGATAATATATGAAGAATAGTACCGTGATTGATGAGCGGTACAGGAGTGAGGTCGCTCAAGGGCACTGCGCACAATCGTGTCAGTTCTTTTTCACGCCGGCCATCACTTTCAGGATCAACAGCACCCAGGGAATGCTGTGGTAGAAAAGGTCGAACCAGTCGATGGGGCGGGAGAGCGTCCCGTTCTTCAGCATCAGGAGCTTTTCCCAGATATGGGGCGGGGCGAACGGTGCAAGGCCCAGCGACAGGCAGCCGATGATAATAATGCTCCAGGGTAGTTTGTCGAGAAAGTTCATGCGCTTTTTACCGTCCATTAAAGTGTCCGACCTGAACTACTATATACCACAGAACAGCACAGAGCCAAAGGATTGTGTGTTCCTACAGATTCAACCTTTTATTTCAGACTGTGTCAAACCATGACAGCGCGATCAGGGCAGTGTACCTGAACGACGTATGTGTTGCAGATTGAAGCGTCGTATGACGGCTATCTGCGTCCCTTTGCAGGAAGGCCGCTGCGGTATAATATGTCAAGTCCGCCTGTCGGACGAAATCGCTATTTGGGGAGGGTATCTGCAATGGTTATTCAGATCAAGCAAGGCTGGTACAGGTGGTTCTTCGCAATTGCTGCGGCGGTGCTGCTGCTGCAGGTCCATCACGCGCAGGCGAAGGACGGCGTGGTCCCGCAGGAGAGCAAGACATTCCTCAAACAATTAAGCGCTTCGCTCGCTGATGTGGCAGAGGCGGTGAAACCTTCGGTGGTGAACGTTTCCACGACCACTTCGGTGTCAACGGAAGCGAATCCCTACGGCGACATGTTCAAGGATCCCTTCTTCCGCAGGTTCTTCGGCGACCAGTTCGATCATCCCAACGGGGGAAAGAAACAGCCGAAACGCAAGTCCGCGGCCATGGGCTCCGGAGTGATCGTGTCAACGGACGGCTACATCCTGACGAACAACCACGTGATCAAGGACGCGGACGAGATCACCGTGCTCCTGTCGGACAAGCGGGAGTTCAAGGGCAAGGTCATCGGGTCCGACCCCAAAACGGACCTTGCGGTGATCAAGATCGACGCCAGGGATCTGCCCGTGCTGTCCCTTGCCGATTCCGACGGGCTCAAGATCGGCGACGTGGTCTTTGCCGTGGGCAATCCCTTCGGCCTGAACCAGACGATCACCATGGGCATCGTGAGCGCCGTGGGCCGGTCCAACGTGGGCATCGCTGATTATGAGGATTTCATCCAGACCGATGCTGCCATCAATCCCGGGAACTCGGGCGGCGCGCTCGTGAACACGGACGGCAAGCTCGTGGGCATCAACACGGCCATTTTCTCGACCAGCGGCGGGTACATGGGGATCGGGTTCGCCATCCCCTCGAACATGGTCCGCATGGTAATGGACAGCGTGGTGAAGCACGGGAAGGTCGTCCGCGGATGGCTTGGCGTGAGCATCCAGAACCTGACCAAGGACCTGGCCGAGCATTTCAGCCTCAAGGAGCGGCGCGGCGCCCTGGTCACCGACGTTTCAAAGGACAGCCCGGCGGAAAAGGCGGGCATGAAACGGAGCGATGTCATCCTGTCCTTTAACGGCAGAAAAGTGGAGGACACGACCGGCCTCAGGAACATGGTCGCCGAGACCAAGCCGGGTTCTTCCGCCGAGGTCACGGTGATCCGGGAGGGCAAGGAAAAGACGCTCAAGGTCACGGTCGGAGAACTGCCGGACAAGGAAGGGAAGATGACCGTGCGCAAGGCCGAACGGGACAACGCGCTGAAGGGCGTCACGGTGCAGGAACTGAGCGCTGATCTGCGGAAGCAGCTCAACATCGACGACGATGTGAACGGCGTGGTGGTGACCGATGTGGCGCAGGACAGCGCGGCTGCGGGCGTGCTCGGCAGGGGCGACGTTATCCAGCAGGTGGACCAGAAGGACGTCTCCAACATCGCCGACTTCGAGAAGGCCCTTGCAGGCGTGAAAGCAAAGGACACAGTGCTGCTGCTGGTGACGCGAAAAGGCGGATCGCTCTTCCTGACCATCAAACCGTGATAGTTGGAGCAACACCGGGAACGGAAAATGCCGCTGCATCTTTGCAGCGGCATTTTCTTTTGCATCATTCACGAACAAATGGGATCCGGTATATTTTATTCTGCAGGCGATTCGCAAACCCTCGCTGGCGTGCGGTCCTGACGAAGGTTGATACCTCCGTAAATAAGTTGAAAACAACTGCGAACTTCTGTCTCGCGCAAAGCCGCAAAGCTCGCAAATAAAAACAATATCAGAAGCTCAAAGAAAAGCTACCGTGGGAGATGTGAAGACTTCAGAATGACGGCATCTTTCGGCCAGTTTTAGATCGTTACCGGCATGAAGATTGCCTTTCTTTGCGCTTTTGCGGCTTTGCGCGAGAAAGGGGATCCCTGTTCTATGATTGTTGATCGCTTGTGCATGAGAATCTCGCAATTTCAACTAACAGTCGAAAGACCCCGAAGGTTATAAGCTTTTTCAAGCTCTGCAGCACTTTCCCGCTCCCCGAAGCACAGACCCTGCCGTGTCCGCCCGGCATTGTGATCTGAGAGAACCGTTCTGCCTGGCCCTGTGGACGGTCTTGTTCAAGGGATGCCGGGCATCTGAAATGCAGTACGCTCAGGAAGCACCTTCACTGCTTTCTCGAAAAATCCGCTCTCACGGGCTTCCGCTCCTCTTCGTTATCCAGCGCGAAGAACTCCTTCTGCTTGAACGAGAAAGCGGCGGCAACGATGTTCATCGGAAAGATCTCGGTCGTGACATTGTAGTCCCGCACCATGGCGTTGTAGAACCTGCGAGCGTGCTCGATGTTGTCATCGATCTCCTTCATGTTCGTCATGATCTCCCGGTAGTGGCTGTCGGCCTTCAGCTCGGGATAGGCTTCGGCGATCGCGAACAGGCTCTTGAGTGTTGCCGTCAGCATATTGTCCGCCCGGGCCTTTTCCTGGGGGGTCCGGGCCTGCATCGCCGCTGACCGCTGCTGCGTTACCCGGACCAGGGTATCGCTTTCATGGGCCGCATACGCCTTGACCGCCTCAACGAGGTTCGGCAGCAGCTCGTAGCGTTTCTTCAGGTGCACGTCGATGTCGGACCACGATGTCCGGACAGCGTACCGCAGACGCACCAGCTTGTTGTATATGTAGATGACGATCAGCAGGAACAGCACGCTCCCGGCAATGCCCGCAAGCACCTTGACGCTCATCGTGGTCCTCCTTGTGCGAAGCTTATCGTGAAGGCCATTCGCCTTTCTTCTTTCTCGCCGCGGCTTCGGCCGGGCTCACGCCCATTTTTCTCCAGTCAGCCGCCAGGGTGTTGTGAAATCCCAGGTCCTTCCACGCGGCCGCTTCCTCGGGGACAAAACCCGCTTTGCCCCAGGCGCGCGCCTCATGGGGCCAGAAACCCCTGCTGTTCCATGCTCCGGCATTCTCGGGCTCAAAGCCCTCGCGGATCCAGATCGACGCATGGGGCGGCTTGAACCCGGCATTGCGCCACCGCACGGCCATGGCCCTGCCGATGCTCTCACGCTTCCAATCGTCGATCTCCGCGCCGCTCAGTCCGGTCCTTGACCAATCCCGGTCCTCAAGGTTTTCCTTGAGAACAACAGCATAATAGGGAACAGCATAGGAGGCAACAAGGCTCAGGACAAGGAGGGCACCGGCCATTCGGGGGGAAAAGATCCGGGCCGGACCTTTTGCCGTTGCCTTTTCCCTAGCACCCGGCCGGCTCACGGCATGCCTCCGCTCAGCCGGGCTTTGGCGGCCTGTGCCGGGCTCATGCCTTTCTGCCGCCAAGCGGCCGCTTCCCCTGCATCAAAGCCGTGCTTCCGCCAGGCGATCGCATCGCCGGTGGAGAACTCAAAGCGGATCCATTCAGCCGCTTTCCCCGGTGCAAAAGCATAGCGCCGCCATTCAGCAGCTGCCGCAACATCGGCCCGCGCATCGATCCACTCCCGCGCCTCGGCCGGCGGGATGTCCATTGCCTGCCACTGGC
This sequence comes from Nitrospirota bacterium, assembly GCA_029858565.1. Taxonomy (GTDB): domain Bacteria; phylum Nitrospirota; class UBA9217; order UBA9217; family UBA9217; genus JAKAHZ01. The sequence goes on from JAOUEV010000001.1 coordinate 215,416, forward strand.
CGATCTCCGGTGCAGTGAATCCCTTGCTGCGCCAGGCGATCGCCGATCTCATGGAATAGACGCCGTTGTCCCACCACAACAGCGTGTCCCCGGGAGCAAAGCCGTATTTTTCCCAACGGGCGATGCGGGCGTTCTCGACCACCGCGACGACGGCAAAGGGGGCCAGGAACGAGAGCGCCAGGCTCAGGACCAGCAGCAGCCTCGATGACCAGGTATTCTTTGCGCCGGCAACATCCATGGGACCACGCTCCTTACAGGGACCTCTTTATTGTTGTGATGAAATCACCGCAGGCGAAACCGCCGGAGTCTCCCTGGTACCACGACACTTCGCCGCTCCGGACCTGCAGACCATCGACAGCAATTCCTGCCGCGATCGCATAGGGCAGGTGCTTCTGAAGAAAAGGCGGCAGATACGTCCGGCCGGGGAGGTCGGCAAAGCTTTGTTTCAGGAACGCGGCATAGGCGCGGAGCTTTTCCTGCAGGTCCACATGCTCCCGTGTGGGACGGCGAAGGAGCCGGCTGAAGAGGAGCGAGAGCAGGCTGAAGCCCGCTGCGACCACAGCTCCATAGGCTACCAGGCTGGCGGCAGCTTTGCCGTGGAAGCTGAGCCTGCTTGTATCGATGACCGCAAGGGAGGCGCCGAGGAACAGCAGGGACAGTCCGACGCCCGGCCAGAGATACCGGGTATTCTTTTCTGTCCGCCTTCGGTACTCACGTTGCATGGATCTTTTCAGCAAACGGCCTGCATGCGCAAGCTGCCTGTTCTTCGAACGTCCGGCAAGGATCACCGTGCTGCGTTCCTGAAAGAGCGCGCTCAGGAACTCCTTGTCGCTCTCGGGGAGCGGAGCCTGCTCCGGCTCCGTCCTTTCGATCCTGTAGGCGCCTCCGGATTCAAGGACCCTGATGAAGCCCCGGTTGGCAAGAGCGAGCAGCGCGGCTGCCGCGCTCAAATGGTCCGTTGTTCCCCGTGCCATGAGCGCGCGCATCCGCGGCGGGTCCACCTCCTTGGGCGGTGAGAACTCGGTGGTTGCGGAGCCCCGGGGCTTCGGGTCGCGGCCGACCCGGTGCCAAACGATCACGTAGTAGACAGTGCACACAACAAGTCCGGAAAGGAACAGGAACAGGCTGGACAGAAAACGCCGTGTTTTCCGGTCAACCTGATCGAGCCGCTGCAGCCACGACGGCCGTGCATAGCCCTTGACGAACCCGAGATCGATGGAGAAGGACATGTCCTGCCTCAGGGGCCTGGTGACAGTATACCGCACAATATCGCCTGCTTCGGTCTCTTCTGTTTCCGTAAGGAAGTCCGTCCTTTCCCGCAGTCCAGCGGTCCCCCGGCTAAAGATGACATGGCCGCCCTTTGGCAGCCGGACGGTCGCGGCGGCGCTCCTCAGATAATTCCCCGGGGGAAGGTCGCCAACAAGAACAAAGCATAGTTCATCGTGGTGCGGTTCATCGCGTACCATGCGGCCGGTCGTGTAGGCCAGTGTTATCCGGTGTTCGCCTTCCGGCAGCGGCGCTCCGTTCTGCATGACCTGGATCCCCTGGTCCGCAGGAACGTAGGCAGCGGGCCGGCCATCCACCTCGACCGATCTTACCTTCATTCCCGCCGCTGCGTAGGTAGACCGGGAGTTCCATAATCCGCACTCTTGCGCAGGAGCAAGCTTGTGGAAACCGTTCCGGAAAAATCCGCCCGGTCTGTCGATGACCGTGATCATTTCGATGATCTCGAGCGTGCCGTCGCTCCTCACGGTCATGTCCGCAAAGAACTCTGTTACCTCATCTTCCCGGACAGAGGAATCATGCTGCCTGAGTTCAGCCTCCTGCGCGGACAGTCCGGCGTTCCTTCGCGCCGCCGCGTCCTCCAGGCTGAAGCCCGAGTCCTTCCACAGGACCATCTCCCTGAATGGGAACCCGGCCTGTTTCCATTCGAGCGCCTCGTCAAGCTTGATCTGATAGGTCCTGGCACGATGGGCTTCTTCAGGGCCGAACCCGGCAGATCTCCATGTTTTCGCGAAATTGACGTCATGCACTTCCTGGGAATAACGCGCGTCCTTGGTGAAGTAGAACTCGCTCACCCGTGGACCATATCGCCACTCCAACGTTGACTGGGCGTCGAATCCGGCGTTCTTCCACTCTTTTGCCTCCTCGGGATAGAGGCTTCGTGACCAGAAGGTTCCCGCCTCTTTGGCAGTGAATCCGGCGGCCAGATATTCCGCGGCGCGCTCTCCGGACCTGATGCCGCTGTCCATCCATTCCCGCGCCTCGTCCGGGCTGAAGCCGTTCCTCAGGAATTTCCCCGCGGTATAGACGTTCGCTATCCCGTGCCATTGTCCCGCTGACCGCGCGTTGAAACCTTCGCCCTTCCACTGCGCGGCCCAGGCGGCGAATATGATCCCTTCCTCGATCCACTGCCGTGATTCCTCTGCGCTGATGCCGTGGTAATTCCACTCTGCCCTGTCCGACGGAGGCACGCCTCTCAGATTTTCGTCAAGATGGGCAAAGGCCGCAGGGGGGATTGCCGCGGTCAGGGCGAACAACATGACCGGGACAGCCAGTGCGGCAGCGGTGCGACGGTATAGGGAGGGATGCCTGCGGGTCATGAACAAAAGCATAGCGTGAACAGCAGACTGAATCAAGGTCAAATTCGGCAGGGGAGCGGAAAAGGCGAAAAGAACATAACGGGCGTGTTCACTGACAGGGAACAGCATTCATCATTTATTTCGTTCATTCACCATGCGGAAATATTCCTCCCGGCATTTGTTCTCCGCCTCGACCAGTTTCCGGAAAGCGCCACGGAAGTCGTTCTCCGAACCCGCGAACACGCCGTGGCCGTAGACGATGCAGACGCCGGTCTCCTTGATCGCGGCCGGGACGGTCCTGGCCAGGCCGCCGGCGCCCAACTCGCCGGACACGATGGGGATGCCGCAGATGGAGCGGGTCCGCTTGCAGTCCCTGCCGCAGTCCTTGACAGCGCAATTCTGTTCCTCGCAGAACATGGACAGGATCACGCTGAACTTCGGATGGCCGTGCAGGATGGCGTTGAAGCCCGTGGACTGGTAGATCGCCCGGTGCGCGGGAAGTTCCGACGAGGCCGAGAGCCCGGCGGTCGACGATCCGTCGAGCGGCACCGGATCGATGTGTCCCTCCAATTCGTCAAGGGACGACGCTGTCTGGCTGATATAGATCGTCTTTCCGTCAAAGAAACTGATGTTCCCGAAAAAGGAATCCACCAATCCTTTTTCGACCGTTGCCCGGCCCACCTTGACTATCTCATCGTAGATGAGATTCTTTTGATCACATCCCGCACTCCGCACTCCGCACTCCGCGCTTGGCGCGCGCAGACTCTCGCGCAGAGGAACGTCCGATGCCTCCACCGGCAGCGCCCAGGCAAGCCGCATCTCGTTGAATGCCGCAGCCTCGTCATTGTTCCGAAAGCCCTGCTCAAGGACATCGAGGCAGAATTTGAGAAAGGTCGCGTGGAACACCGTGGAGTAGACGATATAGGCCTGCTCAACGGTCACGCTGCCCATACCGATGAAACCCAGGCCCTCGACGATCACGGCTTTGCGTTCTTTCAAACAGCGGACGATCCTCCGGGCGGTCTCTTCCGCGGACTGTCCCTGCCAGTCGCTCTTCCTGAGGAACGGGAAATCATGGTGAAAGGTCTTGGTCTCGCTGTCCTTGGGAACGATGCGATCCTCGGCAGGTCCCGCGGCAGCCACGAGCAGGTCGCCGAAGGGGAGCGGGGGCCGGGCCAGCAGCAGGGCCGTGGCGTTCAGGCCCGCGAAGACCTTGGTGAAAACCGGCAGCCACTCATCATCCCTGCCTGAAATGACCACGTCGTCAAGGCGGTAGAACCGGATGCTGTTCGCGAGCGCGATGCGGTCGCGCAGGAGCTTGCCGGAATATTTTTCGAACTGGTCGGCGAGAAGTGCCATGGCATCCTTGTTATAGCCTGCTTCCCTGCCGCTGTCAAGGAGGGAGGGAAGACCGTTTGGTGCGTCCCGAACGCCGCCAGCATGGTATACTATGCTCATGTTACAAGGACACAAAGGGGGATCCATGAGCCGCATATCGGTGATGGTACTGCTCCTGTGCGCGCTGGCGGTCATGGCGTGGGCATCGGAGGATTGTTCCAAGCTGGGCGGCAGATGCAGGGCAGCCTGCGAGGGGAACGAGGCCGCGGAAGCGGGCGCGTTCGAGGACTGCTCGGGCAACGAGGAGTGCTGCATGCCCCGATCAACACGCGACGCGGTCGGATGCTGCGTTCGTTCCTTTGACCGGGCGAACTTCGGCCCGGGCAACTGCGCCGCGCCCCGGAACAACGCCTGCGCCCAGGGCTCTCCCAGCCCGGTCTTGTGCGAAAAGCTGTCCATGTGCAGAAAATGAAGGATCGCACGAGCTCCGCACGCCGGTCACGACCATCAAGGCGTTCATTGAACTGTTCATGCTGAAGCCGGATATGGCCGGAGAGCGGAAGGACAGGCTCTCCCGGGCCATCGAAGAGGCGGACCGGCTCACGCGGCTGATCAACGATCTGCCGGACATCACGCGGATGGAGGAGCGGTCACTGCCCCGGCGGGACGAGGAACTCTCGGTGGAGGAGATCATCAACCGGTCCCTGGCAACCATGGCGCCGATCTTCGAGAACAAGAAGCTCCAGGTGACAACGACCGTGCTGCAGGGGGAGCACTTTTACCGTGCCGGTCATGGCCGGAAGCGGAAAGAGCGCCAGCATCGCTGCCAAACCGGCCTTAGCGGGAAGATGAACCCGCGCCCGGGGAACCGAGCGTGTCGGCAGCGATCCGCTCAAGGGAGATGCCGTGGTCGCGCTCCAGCTCGGCCAGGAACGTCCGGGCCCGCTGGTGCGCTGTTCGCATCCGATCAAGGAACCAGGCGTTCCCGTCATAGCGCCGCATGATGGACGCGATCCTCTTTTCCAGGGTGGTGGCACGGTCCACTTCCACCACGCTGTCGATCATGGGCACGAGCTTTTCCTCGATCGTGCGCGGAAGGAACGCACGGTCCGGAAGGCCGTGCGCGGCGGCGTCCTCGCGCGAGAGGCCGCAGAGGATGTGCGACGCGCAGACATGCGCTTCCTGGTGATGGCCGAGTTCGGTCAGGAGCCGGTAGCCTTCCACGCCGTGGCCGATGGGGTCATGGGTCCTGCATCTTCCGATATCATGCAGCAGAGCGCCCACGCGGAGGCGCTCACGGTCGATCGCGAGCCGCTGTTCCAGCAGGGCTCCTGCGGCGTCG
>JAOUEV010000129.1 GCA_029858565.1 Nitrospirota bacterium
AAAAGCATGCGTAGTTATGGCGATGAGTCCCAGATCGCGCTGGAAAGCCTGATCTACGACGCCATCACAACGGCCATGACCTCAAGCGTAGCGCCGATCACCCAGACCGAGCTTTCGACCTATGATGCGGTCCTGATCGTGCACGCCGGAGCAGGGGAAGAAGCTGACGTGAATAGCGACTCGACTTTTGATATCTGGTCTCTTTACTACTATAATCCAGACGGTATCGCTCAGAACGGTACGCCTATCTACGATACGAACAATCTCTGTACGAATTGCCTGAAAGCAACGCTGAAGGACGGCAGCAATATCAAGGAAGCGATCCTCATGCCCCAGACCGATTCCCAGGACGGTGTGGTCGTTGATCCCTTGGGCGTCTATGTCCATGAGTTCGGTCATTGGCTGGGATTGCCTGATCTTTACTGTACCGCTCTTATCTGCCCCCTGGACGGCGTGGGTGAATGGAGCCTCATGGGAGACGGAATCTACAACCGTGTGGGCACCAATCCCTACGGAAGTTCGCCTGCGCACCTTGATGCCTGGAGCAAGGTCTATCTCGGGTGGGTAACACCTACCAATCCCCAGACCGATCCGGAGCTTGCCCAGTCCTTTGCGCTGGCGCCGATAGTAAACAACCAGCAGATGTTCAAAATTCCCGCGGTTTCTTCTGATCCGGCTGCCGCTCAGCAGTATTACCTGCTGGAGAATCGTCAGCAGTCTGGATTCGATGCCAGCATCCCCGGCCATGGCTTGCTGGTCTGGCTGGTCGACGAGTGGGTCATTGCGGCAAAGTACGCATCGAACACGATCAACAACAGCGTCGACCATCCTGGCGTGAAACTGATCGAGGCTGACGGTGACTATGCGCTCCTCAAATATGGATGCACGTCGAGCCAGGGCATAGATTGCGGAAGCCCGTCAGATGCGTTTCCCGGAACGGACAACGTGACCCGGCTGACGCCGGTGTCCAGTCCGTCATCAACAGCTTATTCTCCGGACCTCTGGGTAAATCTCAGGAACATTATGGAGGACCCGGTTACCAGGGATATTTCGCTCGATATCGGTTTTGCTCCCCATCCGCCGCAGAACGTCGTTGTCGATGGAGGGGGGAATGTAACGTGGTCGCCTTATTCAGTCGTTCAGGAAGCCGATGGCGCCACGACCTATAACATTTACCGTAATGGCGTACTCATGACAGCAGTTCCTTTGGCGGCAAAAAAATTCACCGATCCAGCACCTGTTGCCGGGGGAGTTTATCGCGTGACCGGTTTGGACGCGGCTGGAAACGAATCGACATTTTCCAATGATTCTACACTGCCCGCAGTAACTTCAAAGAGCGGCCCCTGCTTCATCGCCACGGCTGCCTACGGTTCCTATCTGGATCCGCACGTCAAGGTCTTGCGCGATTTCCGTGACCGCAGTCTGCTGACCAACGGACCGGGAAGGGCGTTCGTGACCCTCTATTATCGTTACTCTCCGCCAATTGCGGACTTTATCGGTCGTCACGAGTCTTTGCGGCTGGCAGCGAGAGTGATGATCGCGCCGGTCGTCTTTTCGATCGAATACCCGTTACCAGCGGTGTCCTGCATGTGTGTTGCCGTTTGTTTCATCTTCTTGCGATTAGGGAGGGAAAAAAGCATATATCGGTAAGTAGAATTACCGATGGAAAAACGGAATGTTCATGCTAGAGTTGAAATCGAGCGCCGCTGATCGAATGCAGCGGGGGCGTTATTATTATCTTGACAAGACCGGTGATAAACAAAAAGATTCTACAGTACAAAATAATTATCCAGGCTGCGGGAATCCTCCCACTGTAATAAAATCCTGCGTCATAACCATTTGAAAAAACTGCGTTCTGATCAGCGTCAGGTGTTTCATTCTATCTGTTGAGAACGTGCAAGGAGGCAGAGTCATGAACAAAACATCATTATCGGTGCTCATGCTGGTAGTATTGCTGGCCGCGGCATTGGCGGCGTGCAGTAGAGGCGGCGGAGGGACGGCGCCGCCGGCGACCGTTGCTCTCACGGTCACCGAGAAGGTGAGCGTGGTTGAGCCTAAGATCAGCAGCGCTGTGGCCGCGGTTAAGCCGCTGCTCATGGCCGCGTCGGTGCCCGCGGATTCGGACTATACCAAGGACAAGACGAACGTTTATGTCCAGGAGAGGTCTGTTGAATTGTTCGGTAACATCAACAACATCCTGTGCATGATCGGACAGACGAAGTACGACGAAATGATGAACAAAGGCCCTTATCTCGCGCAGATCGACGAGAAACAGTGCGATAGCAATCGCGGTGATGCGTCACAGGCCGGACAGGAGTCTTCAAACCAGTCATCGGGCGCGAATGCGCCGAGCTACGAGGCATGGACAGTGGAATCCTCGCGGGCCAGCGATAACTCTCCGCAGATCGTAAAAGCGTGGATCCATCAGGATGCAAAAGGGGATTACGATCCTGCTCAAACAATCGTGGCGAAAGTAACGATTGACGAAGGGAAGAGCGACACAAATCCGGTAGGAATTTTCAACATTCAGTTCAAGGCCACCCTGCCGGATGACCCGAACGCGATGATTTTCAAGGGATATCTCCGCTCGAAGCGCGATACGGCGGACACGACCAAGATCCTTCTGCAGATGGTCGATGGGACCACGGTTCCCAATGATCCTTATCCGCGCATGGAAGCGGCGACGCTCAGCAAGTCCGCGGACGGGGCGAGCGGTTCGGGTTCTGCCTATCGCAAGGAAACCTGGAGCAACAACGGGTCGCCGGAGACCCATGAATTCAAGTTCGACATCGCCTACAACACCGATTACTTCCTTCGTTCAATCCCGTCCAGCACACTGCCCAATGTGTGTCTTGACCGGACGAAGTTCGACATGTCTGCCTGGCGCTACGGGTTGTACGACGCAACGACCGGCGCGCGGGTGGTCCGGAACTCCGGGTTCCCGATCAAGTACGGCAACTATTACGGCAACGTAGGCTATTGGGGTCTCTGGCTTCCGAACGGCGTTACGCTGAATAACGGAGACACGATTTATAAGCACGACTACCAGGCAAATACGGATGTGCCCTATACCGTGTTTATCGCAAAGGGCAAGCTGAAGAAACATACGAAAAAGACGTTCGCCCTTGATGAGATAAAGTATATTCCGCTTGATTACTGGCAGAACAGCGGAAACTCCCGCGTAGTCTGGACGGGGACCGCATTCAACATAATTGCCCAGATGCCGTCCAATTGCACAAGCAATTGTACATGGCAAAATCTCACGGAGCCGTATCCGATAATCAACTTCAGCCAGCTTCAGTGGAGTGAGCTGAACTTCTGGTCCCAGGCGCTGGGCGGTCAGGTGCGCGTGCCGCTTGGTACCAGCACGCCTTGTTCATATATTACGAGTACAACAGGGCCAAGCTATGTGAGTTGTCCTGCGCCCACAGGATCCACAAACGTTATTTTCTACCAGGAAGACATGATCTATCCTACGGACTCGGTGCCGTCGTCCTTGGTTTGTTATGATCAGTGCCCGCAGGCAACGACGAATGCCGGCATAGACATAGATGGCGTGAGCGGCAATTACGTGTTCTATCAAACCTGGGTGAATGGGACCTCGACGTCACACTCATATTCGTTCGACAGCTCAACCATGCTTCTGAAGGATGGGACTTTCTCGGTGATAACAACAACGACGACCCAACAGAATCAATGGGGCGTCAATACCGGCGCGCTGTTCGATCCTGCCATACTCGGTCAGACGAACCCCGATACCGGCAATCCCTATCTCAAGTGCGATTGGGATAACAATGTATGCGGCTGGAAAGCATGGAGCGAGTTGCCGGTCTTCTACACTTGGGAAACAGGGCCGAACAATTGGAACCGGTTCACGGCGATAAAAGACACTAACAACAGCTTCGTGAAATTCGATCCGCCGCTTCAGGTCCAGTACACCCATAGCCAGAGCGATGCGGCTGCTCCGGACTGGAAGTACAACAACACGAAGTTCTCTCTGGAATACGGCGGATTCGGACAATTGTACGGGATCCCGTCCCACTGCGTGAACATGGACACCGGCGCGATTGTCAGCTGTGACCAGGGCAGCTCCGGCGTGGCGGTGCGGTGGGTGCCCGAGTTCTTCATTCCCGCGGGGGCGTCATTGGGCGCAAGCAATGAGTACATTGCCAAGCCTCTGGAAATGGAACAGCGCATGAGACAATCGACCGCTTGCATCGATGCAGGTCTCTCGACGCAGTCCTATGCGCTGCCGTCGATCTCCGAATGGTCTG
>JAOUEV010000063.1 GCA_029858565.1 Nitrospirota bacterium
CCTTTCGCATCTGACAACGGCAGGCTCGGAGCTCAGAACCGGCGGGAGAAAAGCAACATCGCGGAGATCTGCTCTGAGGTGATCTTGTCGTTGATGTCCGAGAGCACGGTTCCGGCCGGCGGTTCACCTGCTGTATTCCCATACCACGTTTGCGTCTGCTTTCCCGAGGTGTCTATCTTCAGGTATTGTCCCCGCAACTGCACCGCGTTCCCGTCCTCCATATCGATCTGCGCGCCGAGCGAGGCAAGGTAGGCGGAACCCGATGTTTTGGCCTTCGCCTTCTTGGTCCGCAGTAGATGATCGTCTTCGTCCTTTCCTTCTGCCCAGGGGCTGTATCCGAGGTCCAGGAGGAACCGGAAGCTCTTTCCTGCGGGCAGGTCCGTATGGATGCCAAGGTAGGGTACCGTATAGGTGACGTCATAGGTCAGCACCTCGCCGCTGAGCGCGCCGGAGAATGTGGCGGCATAAGCGCCGTAACCGTATTGATGGGTGTCCCGTGCGCTGAAGCGGTATGACTGATACAGGCATCCGGCCAGCGGACCAATGCCGAACCGTTCAGCGGTCCAGAAGGTATGGGACATCCGGAGATCGATCGTTTTCGCGTGCAGATCTATTGTTGATTCCGAGTAGATATCCTTTCCCGGGTTAGCGGTCCCGACAAGAGCAATGTCCACGGTATCGTTCAGCCAGTCCGAATCCTCGAGCTTGCCGGAAGCGGTCCCCACATTGAATCCATATCGAAGTTGTATGTCAAACACATCACGTCCGATGCTGTCCCGGCTGATATAGCCCAGTTCCATGTTGAGCAGCGCGGTCTGGAGCGGGAATTTGAGCTCACTGGTCACTGCCTCACCCGTTGTGGTATCCGCGAGATCTATGCGGTAGGTCGTGTCGCCGGAGAGATAGCCTGCCCCAAAGCGGAAGATGCCTTCATCCTCATGCTTCACCCGTTTCTTGAAACGCGGGGCAGCATCGGCGTCGTTCACTGCCAGCGAGAACAGTGTAAACAGAGCCAGCGCCACTATGCTGAGCGTACTTTTCTTCATCAACAGGCTCCCTTGTGAAAAAGATGCACAAGAATAACATGAGCGTCGGAATTGTCAAGGTATTTGTACCTTTCTGTCACCTTGACCGGAACGGGATCCCGGGAAAATGCCTTTGACAAGGTATCCGCGATTCTCTAGAATGACCTCATCATGAAAGCAAAAGCAAAGACCGTCTATGTGTGCCAATCCTGCGGCAGCCAGTCGCCCCGGTGGATGGGCAAATGTCCGGACTGCGGCCAGTGGAACACGCTGGTCGAAGAGCGGATGGAGCGGCAAAAGGATATCGGCGCTGCAAAGAAGGGCCGTAGTTCTGAACCGCTTGCACTGAACGAGATCAAGACCGGCGACGAGGACCGTTTCGTCACGAAGATCGGCGAGCTCGACAGGGTGCTGGGCGGCGGGATCGTTGCAGGCTCGGTTGTCCTGGTCGGCGGGGACCCGGGGATCGGCAAATCGACCCTGGTGCTCCAGATGCTGCGGCAGGTTGCGGAGCTCCGGGGCAAGGCGCTCTATGTTTCAGGCGAGGAATCGCCGTCCCAGATCAAGATGCGCGCACAGCGTTTGGGGGTCAAGGCCGAGAACCTGTACGTGCTTGCCGAGACATCGCTCGATGAGATCACCCGCGCTGCTGACGAGCTCCAGCCCCAGGTCATTGTTGTTGATTCGATCCAGACGGTCTTTACCTCGGAACTTCCGTCAGCTCCCGGCAGCGTGGGCCAGGTGCGCGAGGTCTCGGGACGTCTCATGCTCTATGCAAAACGCACGGGCATCCCGACCTTTCTCATCGGCCATGTGACCAAGGACGGCGCGATCGCCGGGCCCCGGGTCTTGGAGCATATTGTGGACACGGTGCTCTACTTCGAAGGAGACCGGGGCCATGCCTTCCGCATTCTCCGGGCGGTCAAGAACCGCTTTGGGAGCACGAACGAGATCGGCGTGTTCGAGATGAAGGAGTCCGGTCTTGCCGAGGTTGCCAATCCTTCGGAGCTGTTCCTTGCTGAACGGCCGAAAGACGCCACGGGCTCGGTCGTGGTATCGTCATTGGAAGGATCGCGGCCGATCCTTGCCGAGCTCCAGGCCCTGGTCACGCCGACCAAAATGACCATGCCGCGCCGCACTTCCATCGGCGTTGACTACAACCGCGTATCACTCCTGATTGCGGTGCTTGAAAAGCGCGTTGGCATGCACCTCATGGGCATGGACGTGTTCGTGAACATCGTGGGCGGCCTGAAGATCGACGAACCTGCGGTCGACCTCGGCGTGATCGCAGCTGTCGCATCGAGTTTCCGCGAGAAGTCGATCGATCCGAACACGGTCGTGATGGGCGAGGTGGGCCTCGCCGGCGAGGTCCGCGCCATCAGCCAGGCAGAACTGCGCTTGAAAGACGCGGCCAAGCTCGGATTCTCGCGCTGCATCCTACCGATGGTGAACGTTGAGAAGCTTGATAAGGCAGCGGGCATCGGGAAGATGGAGCTCATCGGTGTCAGGACCGTGGAAGAGGCGATGGAGCGGTTGTTCTAGGTTTATTATTACCACGGAGGCACGGAGACACAGAGAAAATATGGTCAAACAGGTTGCTATAGTTGTGTTTGCGCTTTTAATTTCTTCCTACGGCTTAAGTGCTGCGTATGGAAATGATACATTTGTCTATGACAATGGTCGCACGGCTTATCCGATAAATACAGACAAGATACGGATGGCAGAGGAGAAAATTATCGTAATGATGCTTGGCGATGGATTCAGTCGGAAAGCTAAGGTAACCTGCGATTTTATTTTTGAAAATATTACTGACAAAGAGGTGTCGGCGAAGATCGGCTTTCCTGCGGAGGATCAGTATTACCATGATATCGGTGAAGGTGAAAAACGCTACCCGCCCCTACGAGATTTTGTGGCTCTTGTCGATGGGAAGAAGACTCAAGTAAATATCCGAACTCAGGAAGATAAGTATCCTGTTCTTTATTGGTATACATGGGATGTCACGTTTCCACCGTCCCGCCGAATTACCATCCGAAATGTCTACGAAACAGGCCTTTCACTCAGCTATTATAACCAATGGTTCACATATATCTTAACAACCGGTGCAAATTGGAAAGGCCCGATCGGGCATTCAGAAGTAGAAGTTGTGTATGACAGCGTGGATGAACTCAGGAAGAGAGTAAAATCAGCATCGCCTGATAATTTTAAAATATCAGGAAGTAAAATTGTCTGGGATTTCATCAATTTAATTCCCAAAGAAAATATACAAGTTTACGAGAATAACATGGATCGCGAAGGCTATTTATCAGATCCAACGCACAGGTTATTCGAACGGCTGGCCGATTTTTTTCGCAAAAAAGAATATGTTGGAGGAAAAAGGGATTACACTGAACAAGATTTGGATATCCGGAAGATTAACGGGATCATGTCTTTCGTTCAGCAGATGAAAAATGAATATGCGGGAAATGTTAAGTCCGGGGAACAGTTAGTCACTGAAATAAACTTAATGTACCTGAGGTTACTTAGAAACGAGGTGTATGCAAAGCACGGTCGATATTTTGACTCCGAGTACCTCCGGAAGTTTTTTATGAAGGTCGGAGGCTATAATAGTGGGCCGGAATTTAATGAGGCGTCGCTAAACGCTTACGAAAGGAAGAATGTTGAGAGCATTGCTGCTTTTGAGGGAAAGCTTAAGAAACATTAACTGACAGCCTGCAGGGTATGCAACATAAAGCCCTACGAAATACGCGAATGTTTGTCTCTGGATTCCCGCCTTCGCGGGAATGACGGCATGAAACTTTAGCCCTTACTACTCTACCCCTTGTTCTGACTTTCTGAATCTTATGGCTATCGGCAAACTCTGGAACTTCTTCGGCACCCGCTTCGGGATGATCATCTTGTCAGCCCAGCTTGTGCTGGTTATTGCCTTCATTTCCCTCTACTCCGGATACCAGTCCAGCGACAAGTGCGTTGCTTGTCACGCAGATAAAGAGCGGATGACAAAGCTCGGTTCCCCTGAGTTCGTGATGACGCGGGAACAGGTGCAGAAAGAATCGCGCCATCCGAACACCGAGTGCCGGGACTGCCATCTTGGGAACGGTTTGTCAGAGGATCCCGTAAAAGCGCATAAAGGCATGCTGAAGCTCCTGGTGCTGGACAATGATCTCGACGTTATACCGCGCAAGGGACTGGTGAAGCAGCTTCTTCCTTCAGGCAATGATCGCCTACGCGCCATGCTGCCACGAGACAGCAGCGGCGAGCTGGTCTACGAGGTCGGGACGCTCATGTGGCATGACCGGAACCCGGTCACGCTTGGGTACGATCCTGCTATTGCGGCAAAGACCTGCGGCAAAGCATCGTGCCATCCTGACCAGGTGAAGCAGTTCGAGACCAGCATGATGGGCTCGAACTTCCGCCAGCGGTCCATGCGGACCTGGAACGATATCCACGGCCCGAATAATTGAGGGCCTTCTTTTGCAGACACCCTTCCGGTCGGAAGGGCTGAAGGCAACAGGTTCTCCTTCGAGAACACGAGCAGGATCGTTTCCGAGATCAACAGCACGCTCACGCACGACCAGGCCATTGCCAAGCAAAAGGCCTGCAACCTCTGCCATTCAGGCTGTCTTGATTGCCATTACACGCCCATGTCCGGCAAAGGGTCCCATTCCATGAGCCGCATCCCTCCTGCGGTGAACTGCACCAGCGGCGGCAGGAGTACCTTTATCTGCCACGCAGGCACCATGGAGCGCAGGCGCGGGGACAGCTACCTTGGAAAAGAATTGGCTGAACCTGCCGGGTTACCCGAGGACGTGCATGTGAAACAGAAGCTCGAATGCGTTGACTGCCACCAGACCGGACCGGACGGCATGGGCCATATCGAACGCAAAGCGACCTGCCAGGATTGCCACATTGAAGTTGAAGAGGCAATGGCAAAGAGCGCGCACAAGAACCTGGCGTGCGAGGCCTGTCATGTAAAAGTGCTGGGCGGGTACGAGATGACCTCCTGGGGTGCGGGAACGGTCCTGTCAAAGCCTAATCCTTTTAAGAAGTATTCATTATATTATGGACCCCAGGAGCCGCCGATCCTGATCAAGGACCAGAAGGGCAGATGGATGCCGGTCAAGATCTGGCCGAACAGCGTGGGTTCTATAAAGGAAGAGATCAAGCCGACAGCGGGGCTCACCTGGCGCTGGCCTGATGGCGCGACACAGGATGCATACGCGCAGCTCGGGACCTTCAGTTACCCTGGAGGGAACAACAACTACCTTGCCTGGCTCCAGGTGGAACAGGTGGCCCATCCGCTCGGAAAGTCCCGATCCTGCGAAAGCTGCCACGCTTCGGAGACCCAGACCGCAGAAGTGAACTGGAGGTTCTTCGATTCCCAGGGAGCCGAGCCGTTCACCGGCAGACAAAAGGTCGTGGCGGACAGAAAGGGATTGCGCGTCATCGATATCAAGGTAATCTCGAAGATGATGGTCATGGAAGGCGGGAATACCAAAGATTTCGCCGCATGGCTTCATCTTGGAGATATCTGGAATACAAAAGGTGATTTCTCCATTCCCAAGGCTGATCAGAAGAAGTACCGTGACCTTGAAGCGTCACTCCGTGATGCACGGAAGAAAATTGCTATAATGGAGCGAGAGATCAACGCGCGGGAAGCAAAGGGCGAAGATGTCAGGAAGCTTAAGCGTCAGTGGAAGGAGATGAAGGCTGCGGGGGCGCATGAGTCCCATGTAGGCCTGTGAATAAACCCTCTTCCCTTCGCGGGAGAGGGCGGGGCTCAATAATATGCACAAAGGCGAACGATTCAACAGCATCAGCCATCTGATCGGGACTGGATTTGCGATCGCGGGTCTCGCTGTGCTGGTGGTCAAGGCTGCAATGCACGGGGACCCCTGGCGCATCGTGAGCTTCAGCATATACGGCGCGACCCTGGTGATCCTCTATCTTGCGTCGACGCTCTATCATGGCGCCGGCGACAGCTCGAAGAAGGCGCTGCAGAAGTTCGATCATCTTGCGATCTACCTTCTCATAGCCGGGACCTACACCCCATTTACCCTGGTGACCTTGCGCGGCGCGTGGGGATGGACCATCTTCGGCATAGTCTGGGGCCTGGCCATTGTCGGCATCCTGATCGACACTCTGCAGCACGGGGGAAGGCGCATTATTCAGGTGGTCATTTATCTTCTGATGGGTTGGCTTGCCATGGTCGCGTTCAAACCGCTGCTGGCCGCGCTGCCCGGAGCGGGATTCGCCTGGCTTATGACGGGCGGCGTTTTTTATACAGGCGGTGTGGTCTTTTATGCGCTCGAAGGCAAGATGCCCTTTGCCCATGAGGTGTGGCATCTTTTCGTGCTCGGAGGCAGCATCAGCCATTACGTGGCCATCCTGGTGTATGTGTTGTGAAAAATGCGGAATTCGTAATGCCGAGTGCGGAATGAAAGGATCAAGGAGCAAAGAAGGGCTAAAGGGGTAATAGGGCTAGCAGGGAAAGAAAATGGGCGGCTCGATGAGCCGCCTGTATGGTTTTCGCAGGTTGGAGTCTGGAATTTACCAGGTTCGGGGCTACTGTTCGTTGATGGTCTTGAGAATATCCTTCAGTACCTCGTCCACCTTTGCAGGCGGTATTTGGCAGGTCCCGACCTTTTTGTGACCGCCGCCGCCGTGCTTCAACATCAAGGCGCCCACATCCACTTTTGAAGTGCGGTTCAGGATACTGCAGCCAACGGAGATCATGATGAACTCGCCTTTCCTGCCGTCAGCGAGTCTGACCGAGATGTTCTGGTCCGGGAAGAGCACGTACTCCATGAACCGGTTGCCGTTTGGCACTTCCTTCTTTCCCCGCAGGTCGAGCACGATGGCATTGCCTTCGACACGGCCGACATCTTTCAGGAACTTCTTATACTTTTCGTTGTCCTCACGGTATGCCTTTACCCTGTCCTGCATGTCGGGGCTTGCAAGGATATTGTCGATGGTCATGGTCCTGAGCATGCCGGGAATGGATTTCATGAGGTCGAAGTTGCTGACGCGGTAGGTATGGGTATACCCCAGACCGGTGCGGGGGTCAGACAGGAACGCGAGCAGCATCCATCCCTGGGCGTCCAGGATATCCTCCCTGGTGTATTTTGCCGAATCCGCCTTGTCCACGGCAGTGAGCATCTCCTCGAACTTCTTGAGCTTCGCGGTCTTGTCCGTTTCCTTGGAATAATAGTTGTAGATGACCCGTGCGGCGCTCGGTTCCATCTCGCAGGCGCCCTTGAACTTGCCCGCGAGCTGCTGACGCTGAAGTTCGCTTGAGTGGTGGTCGAACCAGAGGCCGCAGCCTTCGGCATATGGCATGTTGGCGATCACATCGTTCGAGTTCACCTTGATCTTGCCGTCCTGCAGGTCCTTGGGATGGCAGTAGAGGTAATCGTCCACGATCCCCAGTTCTTCGAGCAGTGCTGCGCAGGCGAGTCCGTCAAAGTCCGATCTTGTCACAAGTCGCATTGCTATCCTCCCCGGTCGTAATGAATGATGCTTCACAAGAGTATATCAGAATTTTACTTCCCAGCGGGCCCGTTTTTACGTACTATAGAGGTGTCTGGAGCCTTGGGGAGGACTGTTGAACACCCTGATCAATACCATTGAGATCATCGGCATCTTTGCCTTTGCCCTGTCCGGCATCCTGGAAGCGCGGAAAAAAGGGATGGACATCGTTGGTGTTTACTCCGTGGGAATGATCACGGCGTTCGGCGGCGGCTCGCTTCGGGACCTGGTCCTGAACAGGCATCCCCTGTTCTGGGTGGAGCATTACTGGTATCCTATCCTGCTTCTCCTGCTGTCCTTTCTTGCCGGTTTCATCACACGACAGGTCACATCCCATACGCGGGTCATGACCTCGGTCCTGGTGCTCGACGGCCTGGGCCTCGGTCTTTTTGCCGCATCGGGCGCATCAGTTGCCGCCGCAAGCGGCTGTCATCCCTTCATCTCCTCGCTCCTGGGGGTTACGACCGGCGTGTTCGGCGGGGTGCTCCGCGACATCATCTGCAATGAGATCCCCTACGTGTTCCAACGGACCGAGCTCTACGCCACCTGCGCTTTTGCGGGCGCCTGGTCCTACCTTGCGGTCGCTGGTACGGCCGGGAATGAACTTGCCGCGGTCATGAGCTGTATTTCGGTCACCTTTATATTACGGATCGCTGCGATCAGGTATAAGATCAGGCTGCCTATATAAAGACGTGACGAGGAGAACCTCAATGCCCTATGTGAACATCAAGATAACGAACGAAGGCGCGACAGCTGAGCAGAAGGCGAAATTGATCTCCGGCGTGACCAAATTGCTGCAGGATATCCTTGGAAAAAATCCCCAGACCACCTGCGTGGTGATCGAGGAAGTGCCCACGGACAACTGGGGCATAGGCGGCGAAACGATCACCGAACGAAGAAAGCGGGAGAAGCGGTAGCTCCCTGCAGGCACCTCAGCGACGATGAACAGATCGGCACTTATAGGAAAGGTCCTGGTACCGCTTCTCTGCCTGGCAGCGGGAGGTTTTGTCGGATTCCCTGTTCGCGACCGGATCGCCCGCAGCGATGAAAAACGCGAGTTCTCCGCGATCCGCGAAGGAGCATATCGCTTCATCAGCCCGTTGCTGGAATGCGATTCGGACCGTGACGTTCTGCGGAACAGGGAACTCCATCCTTTTAAGCAGAAGGTGGAGGATTATCTTCGCAGCAGGATGCTGTTTCCATCAAGACCTATGCATCCTTCTTCCGCATCCTGTATAATGCGACCTACCTGAACAAGGACATGTCCGACCTGGCGCTCGACATGCTGTCGCGTATCGATTTCCGGTCCGGCATTGTCCAGGGCGTCGGGCCGGGGATCCCGGTTGCACACAAGTTCGGCGAACACTCGGGCGACGGGGACGGGAAAAAGCAGCTTCATGATTGCGGGATCGTATACCATCCCTACCTCTTGTGTATCATGAGCAGGGGGGCCAGTTTCGAATATCTCGACGACGCCATTGCGTCGATCTCGAAGATCATCTTCACGGAAGTGGACGAGCAGCACCGGAGCGGCCATGAGTGATCAATTGACGGGAAAGATCGTTAGTCGTCAGGCGTAAGGGGAAAGGGGAAGGCGGAAACGATGCTAAGGCGTCGGATATCCGCTTTCCGATGTTATCTGGTTGACTCGGTGGCATCACTTTGAGACAGGCGTTCCGGACCTTTCCTGTCTAATAAAAGGAGTAATCCATGCTGATCGTGCTGCACCACTCGGCCACGTCAAAGGACGTGGAGAATATCAAAAAGACCATTGCGAAGATGGGACTCAAACCCGTGGCGATCCCGGGGGCTGAGCGGACCGCCATCGGTGTGATCGGGAACCAGGGATATGTCGATGACACGCCTTTGAAAGGCAACAAGGCCATTCTGGAGATCATTCACGTCACCAAACCCTACAAGCTTGTGAGCCGGGACTTTCATCCCGCGGACACGGTGGTGACCCTTGGCGGAAAGGTGAAGGTCGGCGGCAGATCGCCTTATCTCGTGATCGCCGGTCCCTGCGCGGTTGAGAGCAGGGACCAGATGATGAAGACCGCCGGGTTCCTCAAGAAGCTCGGCGTGCCCGTGCTCCGGGGCGGAGCATACAAGCCCCGGACCAGCCCCCACAGTTTCCAGGGGTTGCGTGAGAGCGGACTGTCGCTCTTGCACGAAGTGCGCAAGGAAACGGGTCTTCTGGTAGTGACCGAGATCGTGAGCCCCGAGCACGTGGAGATCGTTGCAGCCAACGTGGACATCCTGCAGGTCGGGGCGAGGAACATGCAGAACTTCGATCTCCTGAACGAGGTGGGAAAGACGAAGAAGCCGGTCATCCTGAAGCGGGGCCTGTCCGCGACACTGGAAGAGTGGCTCGCCTCGGCGGAATACATCCTCGTGAACGGCAACCCGAACGTGATCCTGTGCGAGCGCGGGATCAGGACCTTTGAAACGGCTACAAGGAACACCGCGGACCTCGCTATCATCCCGCTGGCGCGCAAACTTTCCCATCTTCCCGTGATCTTCGATCCCAGCCATGCCACGGGCAAACGCGACCTGGTTTCGCCAATGGCGCTTGCGTCGATCGTTGCCGGCGCCCATGGTGCTATGATAGAGGTCCATCCGGCGCCAGAACATGCCCTGTCCGACGGGCCGCAGTCGCTCCACTTCAAAGAGCTGGAACAGTTGCTGGGCAGGGTCAAAACCCTGGCGGCATTCGTGCGAGCAAAACTCTAATCCCGATCCGGAGGTGCCTATGCAGGATCTCTTCGTGAGCATCGCCTGGGCCGCTATATTCACTTTTGTAGGTGGTACTGTCGGAGGCCTTCTTGTGCTGCTGGCAGCGATGTTCATCCCCCGGATCATCTCCCGAACCTCACCGGACAGGGATGAGGAAAAAGAGATCTACAGCGGCAATCAGGCGGTGGCAGAGTATTTCGGCAGGACCGTTTCTGCGGCCATCATCGGAGTGAGCATCGTCATTGCCGCGGCGGTCATCGCCGGCGTCGTTGTAGCGCTCTTTTGACATCTCCCTCTTGGAGCAGGCATATCTTCTGGAGCAGAGATCGAGGTTCTGAGCCGGAGGCTCCCGGTTGCGATAAAAGATGATCATGTCTGTGGAGGTGGCTATGCCGCGCGTGCTGATCGACATCAAGGGGCAGGATTTTCGCAGGCCTGACCACGAAATTTCCCCGCTGTTCGTCAACCGCTGGTCCCCGCGGGCGATGACTGGCGAGGAAATCTCTCGTGACGAGCTGATGCGGATGTGCGAGGCAGCTCGGTGGGCCATGTCGTCGATGAACAACCAGCCCTGGCGTTTTCTCTATGCTCTCCGCAACACACCGCATTGGGACACCTTCTTCGGGCTTCTGACGCCGAACAACCAATCGTGGTGCCGGAACGCGGCGGCGCTGCTCGTGGTGGCCTCGAAAAGGACCTTCGATTTTAACGGAAAACCAGCGCGTACCCATTCCTATGACACCGGCGCGGCATGGTGCAGTTTCGCGCTGCAGGGAGTGATGATGGGGCTTGTGGTGCATGGCATGCAGGGTTTTAATTACGACAAGGCGAAAGAGGAACTTGGTGTGCCTGATGACTACCAGGTGGAGGCGATGATCGCTGTTGGCCGGCCGGGCGAGCCCGATGACCTGCCCCTGGCGTTACAGGAGCGGGAAGTCCCTTCGCAGCGCAAGAAGGTCGGGGAGTTCGCTTTTGAGGGCGGTTTCCGCTAGCGGACCTATTGCCAGTTGACAGGTTCTGATAAAAGAACTACAATTCATCCTGGCGACTTGTTTTAATTGTTATAGCCAAATAATCAGGGAGGGCGGTCAATGGCCTTTACTCTGCGATCTCGGGACCTTGTTACCAGGATCATCAATTTCCTCACCTTTGTCGACCTTCCCATCCGGAAGAAGTTCGTTCTCTTTGGTATCGGCGTCCTGTTCTGGTTCGTTATCCTCTTTGCCATGATCGTCTGGACCCTTGTGGATATCAACACGCGGATGGACGATATCGCCAGGTCGTACGTACCCCAGAACCGCACGGCAGAGAAGATCGGTTTGAAGGTAAATGAGGTCCGGGCTGACGCGCTCGAGGTCCTCGGGGCTCCCAATGTCCGTGCCGCCCTCGCCAGGACAGCGATAGCGATGAAACGGCTTGACGACATCGCATCATTCTTGGTGGTGCTCGAGCAGGGCGGCCAGATCAGCGATTTCCAGCGCGATGATGATGCGCTACTCGATAGTTATCTTGTGCGTGCTGCCGCACGCGGAAGCAAGGTGAATGAACTTATCCGTTCCCTCCGGGAGGCGGTCAAAAAGACCAGGGAATCCTTTGTCCTTTTCGCTGACAGCAGGACCGGTGCTCTTTCAGGACGGCCAGTCCCTCCGGGGCAGACAGGACGCACGCTCGGCGAGCTCAAGGCGGGTCTTGCGCGCTGTTCTGCGCTGGCCGTGGAACTTGCTGCCGTGACCGGACAACTTTCGGCAGGAGCGGCTGACCGGATCAAGTTCTCCATCCGCTGCACTTCCTGGACGTCCCTCATCGTGATGGCGATCGCATTCTCGCTGCTCGTCCTGTTCACATTCTGGATCTCCCGTTCCATCGCCGTTCCCGTGAACTCCATGATCGAGCAGGTCCGCGCTCTTGGCGAAGGAGGGATCGGCGACCGGAAGCGTATTGAGATCGATTCCAAGGATGAGATCGGCCAGCTCTCGAACGATTTCAATCTCCTTATGGAGGAGATCCGGGAAATGGCCGCTTTCAAGAAAGTGATCGAGGAGGACGAAAGCGTGGAGGATGTCTACTCCCGTCTCGGCAGGACCTTCAGCGAAAGCCTGGGATTCAAGAACTACCTCATCTACGAGGTGTCGAACAGCCAGAACAAGATGGCCGCCGCCTATCCACTGGTTCGGGAAGGCGATGGGATCTTCTGCAACCCTGAGATCCTCGACCAGTGCGATCTCTGCCGTGCGAAGAAAACAGGACATGTGATTTCCTCGATAGACTATCCGGGAATCTGCAAGCAGTTCCGCGGCGATATCAACAAGGACCATGTGTGCACTCCCATGATCATCGGGGGAAGCACCGGCGGTGTCGTGCAGTTCCTGTTCGAGCGGGACGGGGAAGGCATGAGCAATCGCAGCCGGAGGCTCTTTAAGGCCCGGCAGTTCATCAATGAGTCGGTATCCGTGCTCGAGGCGAAGCGGCTCATGAACACGCTTCGGGAGTCGGCGCTCAAGGACTCCCTGACCGGACTCTACAACAGGCGGTTCCTGCAGGAGTATACGGATACGCTGGTATCGGGCAACGCTCGGCGGGGCAAGAGCCTTGGTCTTATCATGTGCGACCTCGATTATTTCAAGCAGGTGAACGATGTCTACGGCCATGCCGTCGGAGACACGGTGCTGAAGGAGACCTCGGATATCCTGAAGAGCGCGGCGCGCTCATCGGATCTCGTGATCCGCTTCGGCGGGGAGGAGTTCCTCATCATTCTGCTCGATGTGAACGAGGGCGACTCCCTGAAGGTGGCGGAGAAGATTCGCCAGTCCGTGGAACAGACCAAGATCCGGGTGCCCGACGGCATTCTCAAAAAGACCATCAGCATGGGCGTAAGCGAGTTCCCGACGGACACATCGGGATTCTGGCAGGCGATCAAGTATGCCGATGTGGCGCTCTATCAGGCGAAAGAGAGCGGCCGGAACCGGTGTGTGCGGTTCAAGCCGGAAATGTGGAAGGAAGAGCAGTTCTGATGATCAACGACCTGTTTCGTGATCCCCGGCGCTAGTCCGTTTCGCAGGGCGGGACACGTTCCTTCAATTTTTTGAGCAGCGTCGGCGTGAGCGCGGTCTCGATCTCGTAGCCTTCCTTTGCGTGAGCGTCCTTCTTTTTCATGAGCAGCCATTCTTTGCCGGTCGATCTCGGCAAATGGGTCATCAAGGCAAGCGCGTAGTTTCCCTTGAGTTTCGCTCCTCTGAGCTCGAAGCTCAACCGACCTTTTGCCAGCGCTGCTCCCGGATCGTCCGTATCGATCGGGACGAACTCCCCCTTATCCCAGACTACTACCGGTCCTGCTCCGTAATGACCGTCGGGGATGATGGCCTCGAAATCTATGTATTCCAGCGGATGGTCCGGCACCATGACCGCGAGACGTTTATCTGCCGGGTTCAGGGAGGGGCCTTTGGGTACGGCCCAGGATTTAAGCACGCCGTCTATCTCCAGCCGGAAATCGTAATGATGCCGCTTGGATCGGTGCTCATGCACCACAAACCTCGCTGAATCCTTGACCATTGTCTCTCCTCTTCCGGAATAGTGCTTGACAAAGAGTGCGGCAGGTAATACTATTTTAACTCTTTCAACGACTTGGCGATTTTATCAAGTATACTGGAGATAGGGGCGGTTTGTCCATGATCAAGCTTTACAATACGCTCACTGGCAAGAAAGAGGAGTTCGTTCCGATCACGCCGGGCAAGGTGCACATGTACGCCTGCGGTGTGACCGTGTACGATTTTTCCCATATCGGCCATGCACGCGGTGCGGTCGCTTTTGATGTGATCCAGCGGTACTTCCGCAGAAGAGGTTTTGACGTGAAGTATGTCCGGAACTTCACTGACGTGGACGACAAGATCATCAATCGCGCGCGGGAGGAGAAGATAAGCCCCACCGAGGTCGCTCACAAGTATATCGATGCATTCCAGGAGGATATGAAGCGACTCGGCGTGCAGCGTGCTGATGTGGAGCCCCTGGCAACGGAGCACATCAAGGAAATGATCGAGGTCATTCGCCGTCTCGTGGAAAAAGGCCATGCCTATGTGGCGAGCGGCGATGTGAACTTCCGCGTCAGGAGCTTTCCCGAGTACGGCAAGCTGTCGAAGCGGAATCTCGACGACCTGGTGGCCGGTGCGCGCGTCGATGTCAACGAACAGAAAGAAGATCCGCTGGATTTCGTGCTCTGGAAGGCATCAAAACCGGGAGAACCCGCCTGGGACAGCCCCTGGGGACCGGGCAGGCCGGGGTGGCATATCGAGTGTACTGCCATGGGATTCAAACACCTTGGCGAGACCTTCGATATCCATGCTGGCGGCAAAGACTTGATATTCCCTCACCACGAGAACGAGATCGCCCAGAGCGAGGGGTATTCAGGAAAACCCTTCGTGAACTACTGGCTCCACAACGGATTCGTGAACATCAACCAGGAAAAGATGTCCAAGTCCCTTGGCAACTTCTTCACCATACGGGAGATTCTGGGCAAGTACGATGCCGAGATCGTCCGGCTCTTCCTCTTGTCCACCCATTACCGGAGTCCCATCGATTTCTCCGATGCCAACCTGAAGGATGCCCGTGCCGGCCTCGACCGGTTCTATACCATGAAGGAAGGGATTGCGAACTACCTGTCCGGCCGGAAAGCGTCAGAGGTAAAGGCCGAGGAGGTCATCGAGGCCGGCGACCGTCCCCTCTATGAAAAGATCCAGAGCCTTCCCCGGATATTTGAAGAATCAATGGACGATGATTTTAACACGGCCTTGGCCATAGGTCTTATCTACGATCTTGTGCGGGAGGTCAACAAGTTCCTGGCCGAGGTCGGCCAGAAGAACGAAAAGGGCGCCTACCTGCTTCTTGCGGAAGCACAGGCTGCTTTTGACGATGTGGCGCGAACGCTTGGCATTTTCCAGCGAAAGCCCGAGGAGTGGTTCGGCGAGGCGCGGCTGGGAGAGCATAAGGTAACTATTTCGGTCGAGCAGATAGAAGAATATATTCACCTCCGCAACGAGGCACGGGCGCGAAAGGATTGGGCCGAGGCGGACCGGGTGCGGAAGATCCTGGATGATGCGGGTGTCGCGCTCTTTGACCGGTCGGGCGGCACGGTCTGGAAGCCGAAGTAAAAGCGGGAAACCGTCGCTTAATCATATAAATGTCCAAAGACAAGATCATCGGCATCAATCCCGTACTGGAGGCGCTCAAAGCGGGAAGGGCTGTTCAGCGGCTCCTGATCGCGGACCAGCGAAAGCAGGACCGGGAGATTCAGGCTATCCTGCGCCTGGCACGCGAATGCGGCACGGAAGTGCGATTTGTGGGCCGCGATGCCCTGAACCGGGAAGTCCCGGGGGCGAATCATCAGGGCATCATCGCGCTTGCTGCCTCAAAAGAGTATGCCACGCTTGACGATATTCTTAAGGCTCCCGGGGAAAAAGGACAAGCTCCGCTCTACCTCGTGCTTGACGGTGTCGAGGACCCCCGGAACCTCGGGGCCATTCTCCGGACCGCAGACGCCGCCGGGGTCCACGGGGTCATGATCCCCGATCGACGGGCCGCCGGTCTGACCGAGACCGTGGCGAAGACAGCTGCAGGCGCAATTGAGCATGTTCCCGTGGTAAAAGTTGTGAACGTTGTGCAGACCTTGGAAATACTGAAGAAATCCGGCGTCTGGGTAACCGGAGCCGAGGCGGACAGCGACCAGGTATACTGGGACGTCGATTTTACTCAGCCAACGGCGGTTGTGCTGGGTGGGGAGGACCGGGGCGTCCGGAGACTGGTCCGGGAGCGCTGTGATTTCCTGGTTTCCCTTCCGCTCATGGGCAGGATCAGCTCTCTGAACGTATCCGTGGCCGCCGGTATCCTGCTTTATGAAGCTCTTCGTCAGCGATCCAGAAAATCCTCTTGACAGGCCTGCCCTAATCTCTTATCATTACAAGCTCTAATCATATTTCTGTTGACTTTGGCAGGGCGGTCGGCTAGTATGGCAACTTCCGCAAAAACCGGCGACAGCCGAACTGTGCCCTGGGGATTTCGAATATACCGCCACCGTAACTCAGTTGGTAGAGTAGCTGATTTGTAATCAGCCTGTCGTGGGTTCGATTCCCTCCGGTGGCTCCACAGAACAGTCAACAGGCTAGCACGAAGGTGAACCGGGGAGATGCCCGAGTGGCTAAAGGGAACAGACTGTAAATCTGTCGGCCATGCGCCTACGGAGGTTCGAATCCTCCTCTCCCCACCAGTTGTAGTTAAAAAGGAATGCGGGAATAGCTCAGCTGGCTAGAGCGCAAGCCTTCCAAGCTTGGGGTCGCGGGTTCGAATCCCGTTTCCCGCTCCATTTTTTTATCGGGTTGGATGTGAAACGCCCATGTAGCTCAGTTGGTAGAGCACATCCTTGGTAAGGATGAGGTCAGCGGTTCAATCCCGCTCATGGGCTCCAACATAACGGTTTTTCATCATTTTCTTTTTCATCAGGAGGACGCGATGGCAAAGGCGAAGTTTGAGCGGACAAAACCGCATGTGAACGTGGGCACGATCGGACACGTGGACCACGGGAAGACGACCCTGACGGCGGCGATCACGAAGGTGCTGGCGTTCAAGAACATGGCCAGCTATGTGTCCTATGACAATATCGACAAGGCGCCGGAAGAGCGGGAGCGCGGTATCACGATCGCAACCGCCCATGTGGAATACCAGACGGACAAGCGGCATTACGCCCATGTGGACTGCCCTGGCCATGCGGACTATGTGAAGAACATGATCACCGGTGCGGCGCAGATGGACGGCGCGATCCTGGTGGTGTCGGCCGCGGACGGCCCGATGCCCCAGACCCGCGAGCATATCCTGCTCGCCCGCCAGGTGGGTGTGCCCTACATCGTTGTTTACATGAACAAGGTGGACATGGTGGACGACCCCGAGCTCCTGGAGCTGGTGGAGTTGGAAGTGCGCGAGCTTCTGTCCAAGTACCAGTTCCCCGGCGACAAGACCCCGATCATCAAGGGGAGCGGCCTGAAGGCCCTGCAGAGCGAGAGCAAGGACATCAATGCTCCCGAGTACAAGAGCATCCTGGAGCTGATGGATGCGATCGACAGCTATATTCCCGAGCCGAAGCGCGACATTGACAAGCCCTATCTGATGCCGATCGAGGACGTGTTCTCCATCGCCGGCCGCGGCACCGTGGTGACGGGCCGCATCGAGCGCGGCGTGGTGAAGGTCGGCGACGAGATCGAGATCGTGGGCATCCGGCCCACACAGAAGACCGTGGTGACGGGCGTTGAGATGTTCCGGAAGCTGCTCGACTCAGGCCAGGCAGGCGACAACGTCGGCGTGCTGCTGCGCGGCGTGAAGAAGGAAGACGTGGAGCGCGGCATGGTGCTGGCCAAGCCGGGAAGCATCACCCCGCACACGAAGTTCAAGGCAGAGGCCTATGTGCTGACGAAGGAAGAAGGCGGCCGTCATACGCCGTTCTTCAAGGGGTACCGGCCGCAGTTCTACTTCCGGACGACGGATGTGACGGGCGTGGTGACGCTGGCCGAGGGAGTTGAGATGGTGATGCCGGGCGACAACATGAGCTGCAGCGTGGAACTGAT
>JAOUEV010000064.1 GCA_029858565.1 Nitrospirota bacterium
CTGTGAGTGGATCAGTGACGAGAGACGAGCGAAAAGTGACGAGTGGCCATTCTCGCTCCTGAACTACATTTATTTCTCGTCTCTTGTCTCTCGTCGCTTGTCTCTGCTCTTAAAACTTCTCGAACTCGTGGTCCTTGGCGTCGGCCTTGCCGCCGGGCTTGGACATGTCCAGATGCACGCCCGCGCCCGCGGGCTTCGCGGTCCTGGCAGCCACATGGGCGATCTGAGGATGATGGGCCGCGCGCACTGCTTTGCGCTGCGTTGCGGGCATCGCCCGCTGGTCAACTCCATTTGTCTTGAAGAACGAGATTGTGGACTGGAGTTGGTCCGCCTGGGACGAAAGCTCCTCTGCTGTGGAGGCCATTTCCTCGGCCGCTCCGGCATTCTGCTGCACCACCTGGTTCAGTTGCTGGATCGCGCCGTTGATCTGGTCCGCTCCGCCCGCCTGTTCCTTGGACGAGGCGCTGATCTCCTGCACCAGTTCCGCGGTCTTCTGGATGTCAGGCACCAGCTTGGCCAGCATGGTTCCGGCGCGCTCCGCCACCTCGACGCTCGAACCGGACAGATCGCTGATCTCCGCTGCTGCTGTCTGGCTTCGCTCGGCGAGCTTCCGCACTTCCGATGCCACCACCGCGAATCCCTTGCCGTGCTCGCCTGCCCGGGCAGCTTCGATCGCCGCGTTCAGGGCCAGAAGGTTCGTCTGGCGCGCGATCTCCTCGATGATCGTGATCTTCTGGGCAATCTGCTTCATGGCGGCCATTGCGTCGGTAACAGCCTTGCCGCTTTCCTGGGCGTCGTTCGCGCTCTTCTGCGCGATCTTCTCGGTCTGCATGGCGTTATCCGCGTTCTGGCGGATCGTGGCGTTCATCTCTTCGATTGACGACGAAGCTTCTTCGGTAGATGCAGCCTGCTCGGTCGTACCCTGGGACATCTGCTGGGCCCCGGCCGAGAGCTGGTCGCTGCCCGATGCGACGTTGTCAGCCGCAGTCTTGACGTCGGACACAACTCCCTGGAGCTTCTCGACCATGGTCTTCATGGCCCCAAGCAACTGGCCTGTCTCATCCTTGCTTCGCACCTCGATATTGAATGTAAGATCTCCCTTGGCAAGCTTTTCAGATATCGCAACTCCTTCAGCAAGTGGCCTGGTAATGCTGCGGGACAACGTGTACCCGATCCCGGCAGCCAGAATGAGTCCCAGAACAGTGAATAACAGGACCAGCCGGTTTGCCATTGCGTGTGCCGCATCAGCGACCGCCATGGCATCCTGCATTTCCATGCCTGCAAGTTTCTCTGCGTCCTCCATATACTTATGGATCACTTCACCGGTCTTGTCCATATCAGCCATGACCGCGCGCGCTCGAACGTCCCCCTCGGTGAGCTTCCTTGAAATAGCCTGTGCACGGTGGATCTCGAATATGTCTTTTGCCTGCCTGTCCAGCGTCTCGTGAGCTTTCCTGGCCTCTTCGAGCATCCGGAGAAGTTCCTTATTCGTAGTCGCGATGATCTTCACCCCGTCAATGGTACCGCCCTTGCTCACAGCCTCCTCTTTGCGATCGAATTCCGCGGACACTGTTGAAAATTCCTTTTCCATGGCAGCCAGCTTGGTCGGATCCACCGCAAGCATGTATTCCGCGGCAATATCCTGCATCACCAAGAGGTCGGCCTTCATCTCCATTACCGTGTCTGCAACAGGAACTTCCTCCTCAAGAATTGAGTCCGCGGCGGCCATCACCGTGTTCAATTGGATATAGGATACTACCCCCACAATGACCAGCAGTAACGTCACCAGAAAAAATCCCGCCAACAATCTTGTCCCGATCTTCACATCGCTCAGTTTCATAACAGGTACCTCCGTTGTTCCGATGATTTCCGCATCGTGAGATTTATTCACACCTGACAGGTGAAGCGTAAGAGACAACCTTTTTCAGGCTATAGTGCTTTCAGTCCGACCGTACGATCGCACCAACTTGGTGCACGTATGTCTTATTCAACTATTGATGATAAGCATCAACAACAGCAAACCGAAACCAAAACCCAACCGTGCACCAATACGAAGATTCTTTAGCATGGTCTCCTCCTTCAGCCTACTCAGCTTGAACTTGAATTATTGCAATAAGTGCATTTTGCAGATTTTCTAGGAGTCCTGCAGTACACCTCAATGCCGTATATTTATGAATTTGCAGTATATGTGCCAATTTACACTATTTATTTTTGCTTTTGATGTTCTAAAGTTACGATTATCAGCAATGCCGCATTGGTTTTCACCCGTCTCAGATTGAGACTTGCGGTGTCATGTTGAGACTGGGCAAGCTAACAGACCTGCTGAGTTACAGTACGCTGAAAAGGAAGGAAGGCAGGTGATAAAACGAGGAGCTAGGAGACTGATGCTTCGTTTTGGGGACGTCCGGACCTGGTGGCCCGAACGTGGTTAGTGCGGCGGATCAGAACCGCACTGCCATGCCCGCGAGAACGGTCCTGTCCGTCTCAGGATCAGTAATTCCGATCTTGACGCCCCCATCAACGTCAATGTGTTCTGTGATGGCATAGATGATCCCGATGAGTCCGAAAGCAGGATCACGGTCACTTGCTTTGTCAGGATTCCGCTCCTGGCCGATGTTCGCCACAACCCGGAGACCCTCGACCAGTTCGTATTCACAGGCCACGGAAACATGGTATATATCCTCCCGCTCATCAAAGCGGTTGCTGTTCCGGATGTATCCGATGTTCTGATGGAACGTCAGGGGCTTGAACTCCTCGGTCGCTATGAAGAACATTCCGAATCCGTATTTACCTGCTCCAAGCCCCTTTTCCTCGTCTCCCGTCGGCATGCTGATGCCGGGCTTGAGCGCCATGCTCAGGCCCTCTCGCTCGAAAAACCGCCACTTCAGTTCGACTGCCACGTCCGACAGCCCTTTTTCACTTATTAAAGTGGAAGCGGGGATAGTGATATCTGTTTCCCGTCCCTCGACCTGGAGGTAGGGAATGCCGATGATTACATCAACAGTATCCGAAGCACCGTAGGCAAGCGTGACACCCGCTTCGACAGCGCGCTCAGTGGTCTCTATTCCCTGCGATTCTTCACGGTCAGACCCGTACTCGCCGTTCACTTCAAGCTGGAACTTCCCTGTTCCCTGCGTACCCGTGTCATCGCTGATCAGGGGGTGCGCGGCCTGGGCCGGCCGGATCAACGTAAGAGTTATCAATAGAGCCGTCAGAATAATACCGATGCTGAGTGTGTTTGCCCGGCACATGCTGCCGCCGAGACACCCGGTGAGTTTCTGTTCAGATATTTTTTCCATAATCAGTCTTCCCCCATTCCCGTAAGCCCATATGATCACAACGTCATGGGCGGACAATTACGATCACTTGCCGCCGGTGCCGCTGCTGTATGCCGCTGTTTTCCCTTCAGTATAGCATACTATTCACGTGTTCATAGCGCACAATATCTGAAGTAAGATGTCAGGTAATATCCACTTGTGTGACGATACATGCAAGGGCTCTCATGCGTATCTGTTCATTCCAATCGATTGTGATTTCCGGGAGATAGTGATGATCGACCGCAAAGAAGTGCAAAGACAATGATATTTATTAGACTGCTTACTGGATGGCTCTCTGGTATTTTTTTAGTCTACGGAAGATCGTTGCCCGGGATACGCCAAGCGCTTCGGCGGTCTTGTTCACGTCACCGCCGCACCGGTCGAGTGCCGCGCGGATGGATTCCATCTCAACGCGCTCCAGGTCCTTGATCCTCTCGTTTGCTGCTGCAAATGCCGCGGGCTGGCTCAGACCGGGGAAATGGGGGGGTTCCAGCGCCTTGCCCCGAGAGAGCAGCATTGCCCGCTCCAGCACGTTCCTGAGCTCCCGGACATTGCCGGGCCAGGGATAGGATTCGAGCAGGGAAAGGACCGACCGGTCCACATCGCGGTATTGGTAATTGAGGAATGCGAGCAGCTGCCGCACAAGGCCCGGAATATCGTCACAGCGTTCGCGCAATGGGGGAATGCGCACCGGCAGGACCTGGATGCGGTACAGGAGGTCTTTCCGGAAACGGCCCTGGGCTGCCTCGGCCTCCAGGTCTTTGTTCGTGGCGCAGATCAGACGGAAATTGCTCTTTCGCTCCTTTACCTCGCCGAGACGACGATAGGTCTTGTCCTCGATCACTTTCAGGAACTGGGCCTGGATGGCGATGTCCATGTCCCCGATCTCGTCGAGCAAGAGTGTACCCCCGTTGGCCACATCGAGCAACCCCTGGCGGTCCTGTACCGCCGACGTGAAGGCGCCCCGGGCGTGGCCGAACAGTTCGCTGGCAAGCAGCTCGCCCCGCAGTGCCGAACAGTTCACTTCCACGAACAGACTCGCGCTCCGGTTGCCGTTGTCATGGATCCATCGGGCCAGCACGCCCTTGCCAGCGCCGGTCTCGCCGGTGATCAGCAACGGGGCCTCGCTGTCCGATGCCAGTCCCGCGACCTCCATGACCGACCGCATGGCGGGGCTCGATCCAAAATCCGGCCGCGTCCGTGCGCCGAGCACCTGGCAGGCCCGGGACGTTCTCTTGAGCACACCCACTTCAAGGCTTTTCTGGACAATGACCTTGAGGTCCGAGAGCCGCACCGGCTTGGCCAGGAAGTTGTCCGCTCCCCGCTGCATGGCCTCCACCGCAAGGGGGATGTCGCCATGGCCCGTGATCATGATGATCGCCATATCCGGCCCGGCAGTGCGGAGCTCTCCGATGAAATCCATTCCCGTACCATCGGCAAGGAACTGGTCGAGGATAACAGCGTCAAAGCTTCGTGCCGTGATCAGCGCCCGAGCTTCAGCTAGGGACACTGCCGTCTTCACCTCGAACCCGGAATCGGTGAGGAATCGCGAGAACAACTCGCAGATCGCTGTTTCGTCGTCAATGACCAGTATGCCGGGTCGCGCGGTTTTCATGGAATAATGAATTTACTCTGCCTTCCCAGAAACGTGATCATCAATATTTGCAGAAAATAGCACAAAAAGCAACCTCTTTTCCGCATAGGCCCGTTAATTTTCGGTAAATTTCCTCCCCTGCAGCACGTACGTTTTCGCGATCGCAGATGATTCACCAGGACAATCAGGCGACCGCTGGCACGGTGGATACTGAAACTCCACTCACTGCATCCCTTTTACGGTTTTTTTCCGCGTCTTCAGTGTCAAAATGCCTTCACGGTTTCTTGCAGCTGAAATAGCGTTTACTTCACCGCATCGAGCGGGAGCAGCACAATCTCGATGCGGCGGTTCTTGGCTTTTCCTTCGTCGCTATCGTTCGCTGCCACGGGACGATATTCCGCGTATCCCTCGGCGCTCAGGAACGCCGGATTGACGCCGCGTTCCTGCAGGTACCGCACGACCGTGGTGGCACGCGCCGTGGCAAGCTCCCAGTTCGTGGGGAACCGGTCGGCAAGCCGTGAACTGATCGGGACATTGTCCGTATGGCCCTCCACCTTGATCTGCTGCTTTGCCACGGACTTCAGGATGTCGGCCACACGGTCAAGCACCTTTTTCCCGTTGCCCTTGATGACCGCGCTGCCGGAATCGAACAGGATCTTCTCCACCAGGTTCACGGTCAGCTTGTCCCGGAGCTGGGTGATCTGGACCTCGCCCTCTTTGATCTCCTGTTTCAACTCCGACACCAGACTGTCGTAGGTGTTCTTCACCCGGGCAATGGCCTGGTCTTTTTCCTCTATCGCCTTCGCCTTCTCGAGCGTGAGCTGGTCCACCAGCTCCTTCAGTTCTCCGATGTGCCTGTTCCGCGCGGCAAGCTCCTGGTCCATGGTCTGGATGCGGTTCCCATTCTCGGACAAGCGGTTCTTAAGATCAACGACCTCCCGGGACAACTGGTCGCGCTTGGTCTCCAGGGTGCTCTTGATGTTGGCGTTCTCCTGCTGGAGAACGGCCTTTTCCTTTTCCAGCTGCTCTTTCTGCTTTGTCAGTTCATCGTGCTTCTGCTTCAGGTCCGCCAGTTCCTTTTCCGTGGCCTGGCTCTTCGTCTCCAGTCCGGACAGGTCCCTCTTGAGCCCCTCGTTCTCCGCAAGCTTGGTCGTATATTCGGATTTCATGACGCACCCCGAAAGGAGCAGCGCCGTCATCACCGCGAACAGCTGGATATTCCTGATCATTTCCATTCCTTTCCCGATCTGAAAGTAGCCGCCTATGGGAATCAGTATACCAGAATTCTCTATTGTAAAGACGCCTTTGACGATGACACACCGCCTCTTGCGGTGACAGACCATGGGTCATGAGCGTTTCCATCCGGCGTTTGTCCACGCTCCCGATGGCGGCTTCGTAAGCGATCTGCGCGCCGGCGACGTTCACTGGAAAAAAGCCTGCACGGAAGACTCCAGGACTGCCCGTACTTTTCCGAGCAGTTCGTTGGGGGTGCAGGGTTTCGACAAAAAATTGACATGATTGTTCAACATACCCTGCTGCCCGATAAGCTCGGCTGTGTATCCGCTGGTGAACAGGACCTTGATGCCGGGCCGCGTGCGGCGGATTTCTTCATAAGCCTCCTTGCCGTTCTTTTTCGGCATGATCACATCGAGGAGCAGGAGGTCGACAGCGTCCGGCCGTTCCTTGAAGCGCTCCACTGCTTCGATGCCATTGGACGCCTCGACGACCGTATATCCAGCCTCTTCCAGGATGGTTTTCGTGTATTTCCGCAAGGGTTCATCATCTTCAGCCAGCAGGATCCGCTCCGTGCCGCGCTGTATCTCGAAAACAGGCTCCGTCGGTAACGTCTCTCTCGGGGCAGCGACCATCGGCAAGTATATCTTGAATGTCGTGCCTTTGCCCGGCGTGCTGTAGCAATTGATATAGCCGTTGTTCTGTTTCACGATGCCGTACACCATCGAAAGACCGAGACCGGTCCCGCGTCCCGGCTCCTTGGTGGTAAAAAAGGGTTCGAATATGTGCTCCTGCGTCTTCTTGTCCATGCCGATCCCCGTATCGGATACTGAGATCATCACGTAGGTGCCGATCGCTGCTTCGCCGTGCCGTATCCGGAAGCGCTCATCCAGCCGGACCCTCGCGGTCTCAATGATCAGGCTTCCTCCCTGCGGCATGGCATCGCGGGCGTTGGTCGCCAGGTTGATCAGGACCTGCTCCATCTGCACGGGATCGATAAAAATGGTCAGCGATGCACGGTGAAGCATTGTCCTGAACTCGATATCCTCCCGAAGTGTGCGGAGCAACAGTTTT
The DNA here is from genome assembly GCA_029858565.1 of Nitrospirota bacterium. GTDB lineage: Bacteria > Nitrospirota > UBA9217 > UBA9217 > UBA9217 > JAKAHZ01. The sequence goes on from JAOUEV010000064.1 coordinate 7,219, forward strand.
TCCATACGATTGATGCACTCATTTACATTGACGTTCGTCGGGTTTGCGACCTGCTTCCTGCTGAAGGCCATCAAGCTCCTGATCAGCGCGGCAGCGCGCTCGGACGCATGAAGGATCTCGTCCACATTGTTCCGGAGCGGATCGCCGGCAGCCATCTTCATGCGTAAAATACTGCCATATCCGATGATCGCGGAGAGAATATTATTGAAATCGTGCGCTATGCCGCCTGTCAGAAGACCGACTGCCTCCATCTTCTGGGCCTGGCGCAGCTGATCTTCCAGTGCACGGCGCTCGGAAATGTCCTCCAGCAGGGCCACCGCGTGCGTGATCCCGCCCTTATCGTTCTGGATCGGCGACAGGGAAGCGAACTGCCAGAACAGTTTTCCGTTCTTCCGGACGCTTTGAAACTCGCCCCGCCATGTTTTGCCGCTCAAAATCTCCTGCCAGATCGCCTCAAAGTCCGGAGCTGCCTCCGTTCCGGCCTTCAGGATGAGGATGTCCTTGCCCAGCATTTCTCCTGGACCGTAGCCCATGACATCGTTGAATTTCGGATTCACGTACTCAACAATACCGTTCCGGTCCGTGATGACGATGGACACCGGGCTCTGCTCGACCGCATGGAACAGCTTGTTCAACGACTCGTTCCTCGTTATCAGCTCCGCCTGATACCCTCTGATCGATAACCGCATCTGATCAAAGTTTTTCACCAGTTCGCCCACTTCATCATGCTGAACCGGCGGAAGCTGCGCGGCAAAATCGCCCTCCGCGAGCCGTTTTGATGCCTGGGCGAGATCGGCGACCGGCCTGCTGACCATCCGTTCGATAACGAGCCAGATGATGCCGATGGACAAAAGAATGACGAGGGAGGTGATACCAAGGAGTTGGTGGTGCCGGATATGCAGGTCCTTGAGCGGCTCGTCGAAATCGACATCAACGATCAGTTTCCCCAGGTCCGTATCCTGATAACGGACCGGCTGCTCCATAGCGTGAATTTCGCGGTCGTTCGCGACGGGCGGCTGCGGCACGAGGGGGTAGATCTTCGTGCCGTCCCCGTTGAGGAGCCGGATGCTCAGCCAATTGACATTCCGCTGCTTAAGCGTGTCGAGGTTCTCATAGACCGCGTCCAGCTGGTGAGCCAGCAACAGCGGGATCAAACCTTCGACAACGCTGACCAGGTGCCGCTCGGTCGCCTGCTGGTATTCATGTTTCAAATCGACAATATGGCGCGGCGTCCAGTACCCGTACAGAAAGAGCAGCAGCACGAGAGCGATCAACACGAAAGGAAGCAGCACTTTCGTCCGCAGGTTCATCCGCTAATCCTCCCTCCAGGCGGGGTCCCAGTACTTGTCCAGACCCCACTTCTCGATGACAAGATACTCGTCCATCGATGTTGCAACGACCTCCTTCATCGGTATCTTTTCAAGCACAGCCCGCCCCTCCTCCGTTGTTCCAAGTTCAAGGAATGCGCGCCGCACCTTTTCACGGATTGTTTCGGGGATGCGGCGGTTCGCAGCCACAGGCAGGTTCGGCATCACCTCGGTGGTGTGCAGGACCGTGAGAAGACCGCGAATAGCAGCGTCCTGTTCCTGCAGGGTCTTTTCCACCCCCCCTCCTGCCACTGCAAGTTCCTTTGCTACGTGAAGATACACCGAGCTATGCGTCTTGACATACAGTGGTTCGACCGTGACGTTGAAGAGCCGCTCAAGCTCCGCCCGAGTCATCAGGGTCGCGCCGATAGCGTTGGGAGAAGGAAACGCCACGGTCTTGCCCGCAAGATCCGCTACCCTTTTAACAGTACCGTCCCTGCGCACGACTACGATGCCGCGGTGAGGCTTGTTGTCCCGGACGAGTGGGATGTAGGTGCCGGGCGTGACACCCCGTACGATGAAGTAGGGATTCATGTACGCGAAGTCGAATTTTTGAGCCATATATTCCTTTTCGAAATCATTGATCTTGAGCGTGGTCACCAGTTTGAACGACAGGCCGGTCTTCTTTTCCAGTTCGTCTATGACCGGCTTCCAGATGGCATAGAGCTTACGCTGTTCGAATTGAGGCACGACACCGAACGAGTAAACACTGTCGTCCGCTGCAACAGCCGGAGCGATCGCATATCCTAGCAGCACGCAGGCAAATAGCATTCTTAGGATGGTGAGCATAATAACCTCCTGACCGTTCCAAGCTTGATGATACCATACCCAGGATCCCGTTCCGGGAACCGGATTATTCCTCTCGCCGGTCACGGGACTTACCGCAGGATGCCCTTGACGATTACATCCACCGCCTCCTGCGGCGACAGACCATGGGCCATCAGCGTTTCCATCTGGCGTTTGTCCACGCTCCCGATCGCGGCCTCATGGGTGACCTTGGCGCCCGGGTTGTTCACCTGCACAATGGGAATGGCGCGTGCGACGGCCCGGTCCTTTACGATCTCCATGCAGTCCACGTGGCCGCGCGCCCCGTCGGCATTCCCCTCGGTGATCCCGGTCACCTCGGCGCGCGCATCGTCCTCGATGGCAACGCGGGTCTTGATCATGCCCCGCGCGTTCCGGCCGTTCAGAAGCACAGCGTCCCTGATGCGCACATCGTCCTGCCCGTGGCCAAAGACCCGTGCGTTCAGTTCGGTCACGGAGTCACGGCCGCCCGTCACCGTGTAATCGAGGCTGAGCTTTCCCACCCTGCCGGTGGTAAGGGTAAAGTCCGTGATATACCTGCCTCCGGCCCCCACGTTCACCCGGGCCACGGGGATGACTTCCACGCCGCCATGGGGACCGTGATAATGGGTCTCCGAGTACCGCATCTCCGCCCGGTCTCCGACCGAGACCTCGGCGTCCATGGCATGACGCACCTTGACCGCGTTCGGGAAGATACAGTGCGCGATGAAAGTTGCCGAGGCTCCTTCCTCGATGTTTACGCGCATCTCGATCCTCTGCGTGCCCTCGGCGTGGAGTACGCCGAAACAGAGATGGACCGGTTTCGCGAGCCTGACATCTTTCTTAACCGTCACTGCCGCGAAGATACCGTCCGCGGTTTCACGCGCGTCGACCACCAGTCCCGGCACTCCCCGCATGCTCACGATGCTGTGGCCGCTGGCTGCCAGGTGGCCGGTGGAGCTGTCGCCCAGGACAGCGGCGTCGCCGCCGGCGCAGGTATAAGCTCTGAGGAGATCTTCCTGTTCAGACATAGTGACACTCTGTGCCATCGCACAATCCGCAATGGCGTTTCTTGTAGTGGCCGGCAACACCCTCGGGTGTTCCTGAGCAGATGATCCTGCCGTTGCAGAGCTGGGAAGCCCGGTCCGCGATCAGCGCGATCTCTTCGCGGTGAGTGATGAGCAGGACCGCGGAACCGCGTTCCTTGAACGCTGAAATGACGTTAATGATGTCCCGGGTAGAGAGCATATCGATGCCCGAATCAGGTTCATCCATGATGGCCAGCCTTGGCTTGAGCGCCAGGAGCGACGCAAGCTCGATGCGCTTGCGCTCACCACCGCTCAGGGAGCGGTCGACCATGCGGTCGCGATAGAGAGCGGGATTCATTCCAACGAGCTCCAATGCTGAGTCAGCCGCACCCCGTTCCGTTCCGAGAGACAGGTAATCTGCCACGGTCACTCCCTCGAACCGTACCGGCTCCTGCCAGGCCATGGTGATGCCTTTCCGGGCCCGTTCGTGGATCTTGAGGCCGGCAAGCGCGGCACCGTCATACAGAAGCTCTCCTTCCGACGGTCGGTATCCTTCGCAGCCCATGATCACGTAAGCCAGGGTGCTCTTGCCGGTCCCGTTGGCGCCGAGCAACGCGTGTACTTCGCCCTGTTCGATGGCAAGGTCGAGGTGATCGAGGATGGCGGCGCATGATGCCCCGGCAGGCCTGAAAACAAGATCCCTTATGGAGAGCAAGGACATGGATTTCACCCCATCAGCAACAACGACATCGTCGAGCCTGATATATATTCTAGCTGATTTGGGGGAATTAGGGGGGAGATCAAAGATGAGGACAGATGGTCAACTGTCTCTTCAATCAAGGGAAACCGGTTTTCGCGCAAAGGCGCAAAGACGCCAGGAAAAGATAACAACGACCGCGTCCGGTTTACTGCAAAATCCAGAAGTATCTCTGTCTTTCATCGCGACTTGGCGGCTCGGCGCGAGACTGAATTACGCAGCTATTTTTCCCTCTACTCAAAAAAAAGCCGCTGCCCGGAAGACCGGGAGCGGCTGAAAAGAACAGAGAACAGGAGCTACTAACAGCTGCAGGAACCGCCGCAGGAATTGTTCTGCTGCATGCCTGTCAGCACGAAACCCTGATTGTCGTTGAAATCGATGGTGGTGCTCATCAGCATCTGCTTCGCACGCTCTTCGAGGAACAGCTTGAGGCCGTCCTTCTCAAGGGTCGTGTCGCCCGCCTGGGCTGCTTTGGCTATGTCCATAGCCAATGAGGGGCTTCAGCCACCGGGGACAACGAAGATCCGGACCCCGTCGTCCGCGGTTCCCTGCTGGGTGACTACTTCCTTGAACTTCTTTACTGCTCCGTCGGTAAGACTTACCATTACAAACTTCCTCCTCTGCCTGGCTGCGAGAACCTTTCGGGACTCGATGATGTAAGTGATAATAACTCCGTGTTCAAATGTCTGCAACTGTTTTTTGCTTCTTTCGCCCAGTTACGAACTCCGCAGAAGCAATGTCACACCCCTCTGCCTACCCCGATATATCGCGGACCAGGAACTCCATCCGGGCATGGATCTCGTCACGGGCCCTGCGAAACTCCCTGAGGATCTCTTCTTCCGTACCTGTGGCCCCGACCGGGTCCTTGATAGGCCAATGATATCTTTTTATTTCCTTCGGCGTCACGGGACAGGATTCAAGTGCGTTGGCGCAGAGCGTGACGATAACGTCCATGGTCCGGAGCAGGTCCCAGTCGATCTCCTTGGACCGCTGGCCGGAAATGTCGATCCCGGCCTCGGCCATGACCGCTGCCGCGTGCCGGTTCACTCCCGCGGCCATGAGACCGGCGCTATAGGGCTCGATGGCTCCCTGTCCGAGCGCCCGGGCGAACCCTTCGGCCATCTGGCTTCGGCAGGAATTTCCGGTGCAGAGGAACATGACTTTTTTCACAAGCACAGCCTCCTCAGGCGAACATGGTCAGCGATACCGGTCTACAGACCGATGACAGCAAAATAGGATCCCGTGGCAACAAGCACCGCTCCGCTGAACCGCTTCGCGTACAGGGAAAAGCTCCTGACACCGCGGGAGCGTACGAGTTGTTCAGTGAGCCCGACGGAAAGACCGGCCATAAAGATCAATGCGCAATGACCGACAGCATAGACGAAGAGAAGCGATCCGCCATACAGGATATCGCCCTGCGTGGAGACATAAGCGAGGATAACAGCGAGCACCGGCGTGGCGCAGGGAGACGAGACGGTGCCGGTCAGGAGCCCAAGCAGGAACGCACCCCAGAGGCCGCGGGTCTTGATCTGATGCGTTTTCTGAAAGGGCAGAGGGATATCCACAATGCCCATGAGTTGGAGTCCCATGACTACAGCAAGGAGGGCAAGACCACCATATAACCACCGGCCGGCGAAGGACAGGAACGCGCCCATGGCCGAAGCAGCCGCGCCAAGGACCGTAAAGGTTATGGAGAGACCTAGAATGAAGACCAGCGAATAGATCGCTGCTTTTTTCTTGTCCCCGTCCGAGTAACCGCCCACATAACCAATAATAAGAGGGATCGCGGCCAGCACACAAGGGCTGGCCGCGGACAGGAGACCACCGACGAACACGGTCAGGAACGCCAGTCCATGATTGTTTTGGATGACTGCTTGAATGTTTGCAAGCATGGCTTCCATCATATACTCTCCGCGTCCCCGTGTCTCCCTGTCTCCGGGTCCGCTGTCATATCCCCGCCTTTTTCAGCATAGCCACGATCTCCTCATAGGGATAGAAGCCGACATGGCGGTGAAACTCTTTGCCATCCTTGTCCAGGAAGACCTGCACCGGGATCATGTACACACCGAACCTGCGCGCCGACCGTTGGTCTTTCTTGACATCTATAAAAATGACATTAAGCTCCTTTTTGTAGGTTTCTGACAGTCTGGCCATTACCGGTTTCATTTGTTCACAGGGAATGCAGCCGATCGACCCCAGTTCAAGCATGACGACCTTCCCTTCTGCTTTCGCTCTGCTCAACGCGCTATCGGCATCTCCGGCATTACTGCACGAAGACAGGGAAAGAAAGAGCAGAATTACCATCGACGCTATACTGATCTTCATGTTGCCTCCGCTAAACAGCATCGTTACCCGTGGCACCGCAGGGGGAGACGGAGAAATAGGTACGTTGAAAATATCTGGCCACATGCACCAGGCCGATCAACACCGGCACCTCCACCAGCGGCCCGATGACCGCGGCGAAGGCGGCGCCGGAGTTAATACCGAACACGGCAACGGCCACTGCTATCGCAAGCTCGAAATTATTGCTTGCCGCGGTGAATGACAAGGTCGCGGTCTTCGGGTAGTCGGCGCCGATCTTCTTTCCCATATAGAAGGACACCAGGAACATGACCACAAAATAGATCAGGAGCGGCACTGCAATGCGGAGCACGTCAAGAGGCAGCTTGACGATAAAGTTGCCCTTGAGCGAGAACATGACAACGATCGTGAACAAGAGCGAAATTAGCGTGATCGGACTGATCTTCGGGATAAAGATCGTTTCATACCATTCCCGGTTCTTCATTTTGATCAAGGCAAAGCGGGTCAGCATGCCGGCGATGAACGGGATGCCGAGATAGATGAATACGCTCTCGGCGATCTGGCCGATTGTCACCTTGACCACGACCCCCTTGAGACCGAACCACACCGGGAGCGCTGTTATGAAGATATAGGCATACACAGAGAAGAAGAGGACCTGAAAGATCGAGTTGAACGCCACGAGACCGGCGGCATACTCAGGGTCGCCGCCGGCAAGGTCGTTCCAGACGATCACCATGGCGATGCATCGGGCGAGGCCGATCATGATAAGACCGACCATGTATTCGGGATAGGAGCGAAGAAATATGATCGCGAGACCGAACATCAGAATGGGGCCGATGATCCAGTTCTGGATAAGAGAAAGGCCCAGGACCTTCTTATTGCGAAAAACCTCGGTGAGTTCCTCGTATTTGACCTTGGCGAGCGGTGGATACATCATGAGGATAAGGCCGACCGCGATGGGGATATTGGTCGTTCCAACCTGAAAGCTGTTGATGAACGATTCGGTCCCCGGGATAAAATACCCGAGGCCCACGCCGAGCGCCATTGCCGCAAAGATCCAAAGCGTAAGGAAACGGTCCGTAAAAGAAAGCACTTTTCCCGTTTGTTCGGCCATCAGTCACATCCCCTCTGCAATCTCATCCGCAGCATCGGCTTTTGGATTTTAGCGGAACGACCTTCCGACCAAGGTCTTTCTTCCCGAGAAAAACACTTAGCCGTTTGCTATCCGCCAATGATTGATTGTCCCTGAGCCTCTCGCAGATCGACAGGATCAACATTCTCCGGAGCAGGTCCTGATCGTTCAGACTATAATGGATCCACTTCCCCTGCTTCCGGTCCTTGATCAGTCCTGCCTCTCTCAAAGCGCTGAGATGGAATGACACCTTGGGCTGCACCATGTCCAGTGCCGCTGTGATGTCGCAAACGCATAGTTCGCCCTGTTCAAGAAGCTTGATGATACGAAGCCTGGTCTCATCGGATAGTGCCTTGAATATTGTCGCAAGCTCATTCATGATCGATGCGTTTCCCCCTGTCGGCTGCATGTAACTAAATTACGAAGCCGCCTTGATAAGTTCCTTTACCTTCTCCAGCGACGGAAGCGGTTTCCCGGAATGCCTGATCTTGCCATTCACGATGAGACCCGGCGTCGAAAGGATGCCGTGCATGGCGATCTGGCCGATGTCGGTGATCTTCTCGATCTTCGCCTCGATGCCGAGTTCCTGAACCGCGGTTTTCGCCAGTTCCTCCATCTTGTGGCAATTCGCGCAACCCGGACCAAGTACCTTGATCTCCATATCGTTCATCCTCCTGCTATTTTTTCCTGAACTTCATTTTTAGCACCGGAATTCGCGGACCTGTGTGGGGCGGCTGTACCTTGAACAGATGGGCAGCAGCGGCAATACCCGCCCTAACGATCAGTTCGGCGGGGATCGATTCATGGATATCACCGCCGTATTCTACTGTTCTGCAATCAGTATCGCCGCAAGTTTCGCAGCATTTACTCTGGCCCGTGGTTGCACCGAGCCATTCTTCGAGTGTCTTCCCGGAGATGAGGATCTTGTTGGACTGCAATGCGTCCTTTTTGAACGTCTCGGGATCGATAGGTTTTTTGATCAGATTGACGGCTACATCAGAAGGAGCCAGCATCTGGTTGAGATCCTTGACCGCCTTTTCAACTTCCAGCTCCGTTGATCCGCAGCGGGGGCAGGTTTCTTTCCGTTCATCCAGGAGCCTTTGCCATTCGATTACAAGCGTTTTCATCCCTGCTTGACTCCTACAGAATTGCGTTAAACAGGTAGCCGACTCCGATGATCGTAACGGTCATGATCCCCACGAACGCGGCAAGAAGCTTCATTTTCAGCACCTTCCGGAGAATGATCATTTCGGGAAGCGACAGGGCCGTGACCGCCATCATGAAGGCAAGGACAGTCCCCATGCTCATGCCCTTTTCCATGAGCGCGTAGACGATCGGGATCACGCCCGCGACATTGGAATAGAGCGGAACACCCAGTGCAACAGCAATAGGCACACCGAAGTGATTCTGCGGGCCGGCATATTTGACCAGGAAATCCTCGGGCACGTATCCGTGGATGAAACCGCCGATGCCGATGGCGACAAGAACATAGGCCCAGACCTTTTTCAGTATGTCCGTGGTATTCTCTCGCGCGTACACGAGCCTGTCCTTGAAGGACTGTTTTACCGCGTCCGCAGCGGCGCCCATTGACTTGATCTGGTAAACGTACTCTTCGACCCATCTTTCGAGCTTCAGTTTGCCGATGATCAGCCCGGCAAGGATCGCCACAAGGAGACCGACGCCCATATAGATCAATGCGACCTTCCAGCCGAAAAGGCCCCACAGAAGAACCACCGCCACTTCATTGACCATCGGAGAGGATATAAGAAAGGAAAAAGTGACGCCCAGAGGCACCCCAGCCTCGATGAACCCGATGAAAAGGGGGACCGCGGAGCAGGAGCAGAAGGGCGTGACAACGCCCAATAGCGCGGCGAGAATATTTCCAATAAACTCTTTTTTATGCGAAAGGATGCGTTTGGTTCGTTCCGGAGGGAAATAGGACCGGATGACGGAAACAGCGAAGATGATGACTGAAAGCAGCAGGAATATCTTAATTGTGTCGTAAATAAAGAATTCAACAGCGCCGGACAACCGCGCACCCTGCGTCATGCCGAGCAGATCGTAGACCAGGTACTGAGCGAATTTCCCGAACATTCCCGCACCTCGCATAAATTATTCTTTATATATTATACGGAGTATGCGGTTTTGTCAATGCCTTTTCCAGCTTCCTGCGCTGGTCCGCCCCCTCAGGATTTTCCGAATGGACAGACCGGATACCGGCATTCCTTGCATTTCAGACACAGACCGCCATGGCCCAGTTCGGCAAGCTCCCGCCTCCCCACCCGTTTTCCGGCAAGCACGCGGGGCAGCACAAGATCGAAGATCGTGGTCTTTGCATACATGCCGCAAGCTGGAATCCCGAGAATGGGAATTGCGCCGACGTAGGCAACAAGGAACATTGCGCCGGGAAGCACGGCCGAACCGTAGGTCACATCGGTTGCCCCCAGTTCTCGAATTGCAAACCGCGTTACGTCATCGGGATCAACAGACATACCACCCGTGGCGATCAGAAGGTCAGCCCCTGCTTTCAGCAGCTCCCGCAGCCGGTCCACGATGAAGGCCTTATCGTCCGGCGCATAATAAACGCCCGCAAGCTCGCCGCCGATCTCTTCGATTTTTTTCGTGATGACCGGCGCGAAAGCGTCCTTGATCCTACCGTGATATACTTCGTTTCCCGTGATCACGACGCCAACCTTCGGTTTTCTGATCTCCTTGACGCTGATGATCTGCTTGGCTCGTGCGCCAACGGCAACAGCCTCATTGACGATATGCTTTTTGACGACCAAAGGGATCGCTCTGGTCCCTGCCACGGTCTGCCCTTTCTTCACGACCGTATTGCTATGCAGCGTCGCGGCCATTACCTCGCCGAGCATGTTGAATTCCAAAAGCGCGTCACGGTCGATCTTCAGGAGGCCGTCCCGTTCGGCGACGATGCTGATCTTGCCTTCTTTCGGCTCACCTTTGATGGCGACTCCGTCACCCATGATCGCCTTTGCGATGGCATAGGCCGCGTCATTTTCGTGCATTTCGTCATCAGCAACCTGCAGCACAAAGAGGTGTTCCTTG